>JAXDPL010000064.1:0-7213 GCA_034668385.1 Sphingomonadales bacterium
CGACTGGGGAGGCCGCAAGCTTCTGATCACCGGCGCGACCGGCACGCTCGGCCACGCCTTCGCGCGAATCTGCGAGGAACGCGCCCTCCCCTTCTGCCTGACCGGCCGAGCCGAGCTCGACCTCGCCGACGAATCCTCCATCGCCGCCGCGATCGAGAGGGAGCGGCCCTGGGCGGTGATCAACGCCGCCGGCTTCGTTCGGGTCGCGGACGCGGAAGCGGAGCGCGAGGCCTGCCTCGCCGCCAATGCCGACGGGCCCGAGCGGCTGGCGGGCGCCTGCCGCGACGCCGGGATCAAACTGGTGACTTTCTCCTCGGACCTGGTCTTCGACGGCCGCGCCGGCCGGCCCTATGACGAGACCGATCCGGTCAATCCGGCCGGCGTCTACGGGTTCAGCAAGGCCGAGGCGGAGCGGCGGGTGCTGGCCGTCCTGGACGAGGCGCTGATCGTCCGCACCAGCGCCTTCTTCGGGCCTTGGGACCGCTACAATTTCCCGTGGCAAGTGGTGTCGGCGCTGGCGCGCGGCGAGCGCTTCGCGGCCCCGGCCCATGTCGAGGTCTCGCCGACCTGGGTGCCGGACCTGGTCCACGCCACGCTCGACCTGCTGGTCGACGGCGAGCGGGGCCTCTGGCACCTCGCCAATCCGGGCCGGATCAGCTGGCACGAATTCGCCCGCCGGGTCGCCGAAGGGGCGGGGTACGACCCGGGCCGGATCGTTCCGGCGGAAGAGGGAGAGCGATCGACGACCGCCCTCACCAGCGCCCGCGGCATCCTGCTTCGGCCGTTCGACGACGCGCTGGCCGATTTCCTGCGCGAGCTCAAGGAGACCGAGGCGCTGACGGCGCTGGCGGCGGAGTGATCAGCCTTTGGGCGGCGCGACGTCGAACGCGACGGTGAGGCGCTCGCCGGCGTCGAAAGGGCGGGTGCCGTGCCACATCGACGAGGGAAACAGGACGAGCCGTCCCGGCTTCGGCTCGACCGTCCGGAACGCCGGCAGGTCGAGGCCGAGCTCGGTCGCCTCGCCGAGGGTCAGCCAGCCCGCCGGCTCCGGCCCGCGTTCCGCCGGCGGCGGGAGGGCCACGTAGAAGGCCGAGCTCAGCCAGCCGGCGGGATGGATATGGTTGGCGTGGCGCCCGCCGCCGGTCAGGCGCACCGACCAGGATCCGGAGAAGCGGACTCGGCCCCCGCGCGGTGTGCCGAGCGTAGGATGGCCAGGCCGCGGCGGCGGCAATTGGGCGACGTGCGCCTCGACCGCCTCGACGATCGCCCGGCGGAGCGCGCGTATCTCCGGATCGAGCCGGGCGAAGAGCGGCCCGTCGGTCTGGGTCCCGCCGCGGACCGATTGCTCGAGCGGCTGGTGGGTGGCGAGGTGGAGCGTGCGAAGCCGCCCGGCAAGCCCGTCGAGGTCTCCCACGCGATCGCCGATGTCGTAGACGCCGACCAGCGCCGGGTCCCCCTCGAGCCACTCCCGGCGCGGATCGCCGGTGAGCCGCCAGGCGGCGGAAAGATAGGGCCAGAGCTGGCCGCCCGGATCCTCGCCGAGGAAGGATTCGGCGAGCGCGGCAGCCTCCTTCGGGCGTCCGGAGCGCAGATAGTGGCGAACGAGGCGGACGACGAGGGTTAGGTGCCGGGGCGGCCCGATGCGCATGAACAGCCGGTCGGCGGCTTCGGTGTCGCCGAGCTCGGCCCGGGCGATCGCCTCCATCGCGTCGAACGCCGCGAGCCCGCCGGTGCCGCGCCGGGCGCGGCCGATCGCCTCCAGCGCCTCCTCGTAAAGCTCGGCGTCGGTCAACGTGCCGAGCAGAGCGGCCCAGAGATCGGCGTCGGCGGGCATGCGGGCGAGCGCCGCCTCGTAGCCGGCGGTGAAGCCGTCGCGGCCGCCGGTCATCCAGCGCAGGCGCGCGAGCGCGCTCTGGCCCTCGAACCAGCGCGGATTGCGGGCCAGCTCGGCTTCGAGGCCCTCGACGGCTTCGGCCAGCCGGCCCTCGAGGAACAAGGCGGCGGTCCGGCTGAGCAGGATCGAGAGGTCCTTCGGCGCGACCCGGCGGGCGCGGTCGAACAAGGCGACGGCGGGAAGCCCGGCCTCCATCGCGCTTCGGGCGAGCGCGTGGGCGATGAGGCCGTCATTGGGGGCGAGCAGGGCGGCCCGCTCGAGCGCCCGGATCGCCGGCGCCAGCTCGTCGAGGCCCCGGCAGGCGAGGCCGAGCGCCTGCCAGAGCCGGGCGTAATGCGGATTGGACCGGACCGCGCGCTCGAGCAGAGGCAGGGCCTCATCCTCGATTCCGGCGTTGATCGCGGCCACGCCGGCGGCGAACGCCGCGTCGGCGTCGGCCGCGCTCGCCTCGCGGAGCTGCCGGCGCGCTTCCTCGATCACGGCCCCTCCGCCGGGTCGGCCGGGTCCGCCGCCATCACCGCGGTCACCGCCCCGCGCTCGGCCTCGGACAGGCCGGGGTGCCAGCAGTCGACGATCAGGATGACACGGAGCTGGTCGGAAGGGTTCATCGCCTCATGCTCGATCGTATCGTCGAAGACCCAGGCCTCGCCGACCTTCCACGCGCGCCGCTCGGCGCCGACCCCGAACCAGCAGCCCGGCGGAACGATCAGCGGCAGGTGGCAGACCAGGCGGGTATTGGCGACTCCGGTGTGCGGCGGAATGTGCGCCCCGGGAGCGAGCAAGGAGAACATCGCGTTGGGGCCGCGGCGGGGGACGTGCGGCTGGTCGATGCGGGCGAGCAGCGCCATGGCGTTCGGACAATGGCGCGCGTTCGCCTCGACCACCTTGCCGTTGGCGACGAGATGGATGGCGGTCCAGTCGCGGCTGCGGTTCAGCGCCTCCCATTGCCTGAGCGGCACGTCGTCGGGATATTGGATGTAGGGGACGAGCTCCGCCCGCTCGGCGGCCATCACCGCCCGGAAGTCGGCGGTCAGCGCCTCGGTCGCCGCTTCGAGCTCGGCGAGCCAGGGGAAGTCCTCGCGGTCGTGGAACTCGCGTTCGACGAGGCCGGGATAGTGAAAGTGGGTGGGCTCGCTGTGATAGGCCCGGGTGGTGCGCACGATGTTGCTTCGGAAGCGTTCGACCCGCCGACGCTCGCGTTCCGACAGCGCCGCCTCGGCCGCCGCGCCCGCCTCGGCCAGGCGGGCGGCGCTGCGCTCGACATGGGCCCGGTTCACTTCCTCCGCATGGGCGAGCATCGCGGCGAGATTGGCCGGCACCTCTTCGGGCTTCTGGGCCAAAGCATAGCCGTAGGTCTCGGCCGCCTCGACCGCTCGGCCCAGGCGCTCAAGAAGGTTCGCCTTGACCAGCAGAGCCAGGAAAGCGAGCGGATCGGCGCGGAGCGCGCCCGAGACGGCGGCGAGGGCGGCGTCGAGATCGCCGGCCGAGCGGCACATGGCGCTGAGCTTCAGCCAGGGGTCGACGCGCCTGGGATCGGCCGAGGTCACCTGCTCGAGCAGGCGCCGGGCGGCCGCGACGTCGCCGCGCGCCGCCGCCTGGTCGGCCTCGGCCTCGAGGGGAAGGGAGTCGCTCACAGTGCGTAGCCCATGCGCTCGGCCCAGGGGGCGAGGATCGGCAGCACCGGCGCCAGCTGCTCGCGGTAGCGCTGCCAGCGGCCGGAGGCCCGGCGGTAGATCGGCTCGGTCACCTGCGAATAGCTGGCGGTTCGGATATGGTCGCGCTTCGCCGCGCTCGCGCGGTTGTCGAGCACCTTCTCGTCCCAGGGCAGGCCGAGGAAATCGAGCAGGGGCCGCATCTCTCCCTCGAGATCCTCGACCATCCGCTCGTAGCGTATGCGATGGACGGCGAGCGGGAGCGAGCGCTCGGCGCGGGACCAGGCGTCGAACACCGCGTCGTAGGTCAGCGCCGCTTCCTCCAGGTCGGTGAAGCTGCGCATCGCCACGTTGAGCTGGAAATTGGCCATGAAGCAGGAGAGCACGGCGTCGCACGGGTGCCGCTCGACCAGGACGATCTTCGCATCCGGGAAGATGCGGTGGATGAGCGGCATGCGCGTCATGTGGAGCGGATATTTATCGACGATGGTGGCCCCCGGCGGTGGCGGCGACAGCGCGTCCAGCGCTTCGAAATAGCGCGCGCGCAGGGCGGCGGCCTCGGCGGAAGAGAGGGCTGCGAGCCGGGCGTCGTCGCCGAGACGGTCGCTGACTTCGGCGAGGACCGGCATCTCCTCGAGCACGTGGAGGCTCGGGACATTCATCAGCAGGGTGTCGAGAAGGGTCGTGCCCGAGCGCGGAAAGCCGACGATGAACACCGGCGCAGGCGGCGCGCCCGGAAGCTCGACCGGCGACCAGCGGGCGACCTTCTCCGGGTCGATCAGGGCCGCCGCCGCCGCGACCTGCTCCCGGTAGGTCGGTCCTCCCCAACCCGGCCGGGCGGCGACGGCGGCGCGGTTCATTTCCTCGAACGCGGCGAAGGCGCGGGGCCCGTCGCCCAGGCGGTCGACAATCTCGGCGAGCAATTGGGCGCGGCGGACCGGGTGGATGGTCGCCGGAGTCGCCTCGGCGAGCGGCAAGGCTTCCTCGAAGCGGCGCTGGCGGCGCAGCGCCCAGGCGCGGAGGAAGCCGATCTCGGGCTCGTCGAAGCCTCGCGCCTTCGCGTCGGCGACCAAGGCGGCGAGATCGTCCACCCGGTTCAGATTCTCGAGCAGCAGGCCGAGCTCGAGCCAGGCCTGGTTGAAACCCGCATCCAGCCGGATCGCCTCGCGATAGGCGGCTTCCGCCGCCGGGAAGTTGCGCACCGAGGCTTCGGCGAGGCCGAGCTCGGCCTGGACCGCCGAGTCGGCCGGGGCGAGCGCCGCCGCCGCCCGCATCACCCGGGCGCGGTCCTCGAACCGCTCCGCCCGAGACAGGGCTTCCGAGAGGTTGACGTACATTTGCGGGACGTCGGGACGGAGATCGATGGCCCGGCCGAGCGCTGCGATCGCCCCGTCGATGTCGGCGGAGGCAAATCGGGCGTTGCCGAGATTGTTCCAGCTTTCGAAATCGTCCGGGAAGGCCGCGACAACTTTCTCGTAGGCCCGGGCCGCCTCGGCGAGCCGGCCGGCCTGCTGGAGCGCGTAGGCGGCGACGCGCAGCAGCCGCGGATCGGCGGCCGCCGCGCAGGCTTCGATGGCTTCGTCGAATCGTCCGCAGGCGGCGAGGGCGGTCGCCAGGTTGAGGCGGGTCGCGCCGTCGGCCGGGTCGAGATCGAGCAGGCGGCGGAAATGGGGAATGGCGCCGGCCGGGTCACCCATCCGCGCGGCGGCGAGGCCGGCAAGGGAGAGGAGCGGCGGCGAGCCGGGCTCGGCAGAAAGCGCGGCCTCGGCGGCGCGGCGCGCGGCGGCGAGGTCGCCGCGGCGGAAGGCGGCGAGCGCTAGCGCCAAGGCGGGCGGCGGACTGGGAGCGGCTGAGCTCATCGCGGCGGAAACTGGCACGGGCGCGGGCAAAAAGAAACGGCGGGCCCGAAGGCCCGCCGTCGGTAGTTGAATGTTCGTGCCTCGGCTTAGAAGTCGAGGGTCACGCCGGCGAAGATGTACCGGCCGAGCGCGTCGTACACGTTCGGGAAGGTATTGCCCGAGCAGTAGACCGACGGGCAGGCGTTGATCACCGCGCTCGAGCCGTTCGCGCCGACGATCGGCGGGTCGCGGTCGAGTATGTTGTTGACGCCGAGGCGGAAGTTATAGTGGTCGCCGATCCGCGCCGTGAGGGCGAGGTCCAAGTAGTTCTGCGACGGGATCGTCTTATTGAAGGGCGAGTACGCCCCCGCCAGCGTCGCCTGGCTGCTCGACCGGTCGATATTGACGCTCTTGAAGTAGCGCCACTGGGCCGAAATGCCGATGCCGTCCGGAGCCGTGTAGCTCAGGCGGACCTTGTGACGCCATGTGGGGTTCGGCGTGCCGCAGCGCAGGCCGTAGAGATTGGCGCAATCGAACTTGGGACCGACCCCCGTGTCGTAGACCAGCTTGTCGAGCCAGGTGCCGACCGCGTTGAGGCTGAGGCCGCCCAATGAGCCGATATCCATCGCGTAGCTGAAGCCGACGTCGACGCCGCGCGTCGAGATGCCGCCGACATTCTGCGTCGTATCGATGACATAGCCGTTCGAAGTCCGCCACAGCGAGCCGAACTGGTCGCGATGGACGAGCCCGCAGAAGGCCGGGTTCACCGTCTGGATGCACTGGTCGAGGATCGTGCCTTGGCCGATCTGCCGGATCGCGTTCTTCACCTTGATGTCGAACCAGTCGACGGTCAGGGCGAAGCGCGGCAGCCAGCGCGGCTGCAGAACGACGCCGACGGTCTTCGACGTGGCGACTTCCGGCGTCAAGTTGGGGTTGCCGCCGATCAGGCCATTATACTGACCCGCCGGATTGCCCTGGATGGTCTGGCCGACGACGAGGCCCTGCGCCAGACAGCCGCGGTCGGCCGCGGTGATCGTCTTGGCGCACGGATCGGAATTGCCGTTGAGGGCAACGCGCTGCGTCGCGAACAGCTCCTGGATGTTCGGGGCGCGAACCGCGCGGTTGTAGCTGGCGCGGATGCGGAGATCCTTGACCGGAGCGAAATCGAGCCCGAGCTTCCAGGTATCGGTCTTGAAGCCCTTGCCGGCCGCATTGCCCTTCAGGTCGTAATCCGAACGGCGGTAGCCGGCCTCGACCGCGAGACTCTTGAAGAAGCCGTTCTCGACGATCGGGATGCGGATTTCGCCGAACAGCTCGCGGACGTCGAACGCGCCGTGAGCCGGGAGCGTCGGAGCACCCTGGCCGGCGAGATCGCCCGTCTGGAATTCCTCGTCCGTGTTGAGATTGAGGAGATCCTTGCGATATTCGGCGCCGAGCGCGATGCCGACGCCGTCCTCGGCCCACGGGAAGCGCAGGCCGTATTCGCCGAGCTTGCCGGTGAGGGAGAAGCTCGCCACCGCCTGCTCGACCTGGCCGCGCTGGAAGCCCGGGGTCTGCAGATAGCTGAGCGCGGCGGGAGAGACCGTGCCGTTGCCCCAGATGTCGTAGGGCACGCAGTTCGGGTCGGTACCGGCGCGCACCGACCGGCAGGTCGGCACGCCGCCGACGTTGACGACGTCGAGGGCGCGGGTGAGGCGAGTGACCGAGAAGTCGTTCAGATAGGTCTCGGAGAAGTTCACCCGGCCGTATTGGTAGTAACCGTCATACGACCAGACGTTGCTGAGCTCGCCGCGCATGCCGCCGACGATCCGGTAGGTCGTGTGCTGCAG
>JAXDPL010000065.1:0-4711 GCA_034668385.1 Sphingomonadales bacterium
ATCCTCCAGCCGGTCGTCTTTCTCCGCGCGGCTGACGATGACATGCTCAAGGTCGGGCAGCGCGCCGAGGTGCGGCGCGATCCTGGCGTGGCGCGGCGCGTCGCAGATCAGCGCCTTGGCGCCCGAATCGGCGAGGCCGTATTCGAGCTCGGGCCCGGTCCACCAGGCGTTGAGCGGCACCGCGATCGCGCCGAGCGCGGTGGCGGCGAAGAATGCGACCGGCCATTCCGGAAGGTTAGCCATGGCGATCGCCACCCGGTCGCCCTTGCCGACGCCCAGCCGACTCAGCTCCGCCGCCAGAGTCGCCGCGGCGCGATAGGTGGCTTCGAAGCTGACCCGTTCGTCCTCGAGGATCCACGCCGTCCGCTCGCCGTGGCTGCGCGAGTGGGCGAGGAGGAAAGGCAGGCTGGGCGGCGCATTCTTCCAGATCCGGGTGGGAAGGCCGCGGATCACCGCTTCCGCCATCTCGAAGCGGGCGCCGGGCGCGGTCAGCAGCGCGTCGACCTCGGCGAGGCTCATCCTCGGCCAGTCCGGCGGCAGCTCGAAGCCTTCGATCACCCGTCGCTCCTTTGCCCCGCAGCCTATGAGCCGCCGGCCTCGGCCTCAAGGGGCGGAACCGTGGGCGGCCGCGAAGCGCTGGCGCGGGCGATCGCTTGGGAAAGGGCAGATGATGGCCGAAGACGAACCGCCGCCGCTCACCGAAATGGAAGAAAGGGAAGTCGAGGAACGCAGCCCGCCCAAGGCCAAGGTCGTCCACGCCGCCGTCGTCAAGCAGGGCGAGGACGAGCTCGAGCGGCCCGCCGCCTCGTTGTTCTGGTCGGGCCTCGCCGCGGGCCTCGCCATCATCGCCTCGGTCACCGCCCAGGGCGCGCTCCACCAGCGGCTGCCCGATGCGCCGTGGCGGGAGCTGGTCGCCGGCTTCGGTTATTGCCTCGGCTTCATCATCGTCATCCTCGGCCGGATGCAGCTGTTCACCGAGCATACGACGGTCGCGGTTCTGCCGCTGATGCGCGAGCGGACGATGGCCAGTCTCGGCCGCACCGCGCGCCTCTGGGGAATCGTCCTGTCCGGCAATCTGATCGGCGCCGCCGCCATCGCCGCCGCCGCGATCTACCTTCCGCTCCAGTCGCCGGAACTCACCCGAGCGATGCTCGAAGTCTCGGCGAAATTGTTCGAGAAGGCGCCGGCCGCCATGTTTCTCCAGGGCATACCGGCGGGCTTCCTGGTCGCCTCGATCGCCTGGATCCGCTCGGCAATGGACGATTCGAGCTTCTGGATCGTGCTCGTCCTCGCCTATCTGATCGCGATCGGCGGCTTCACCCACGTCATCGCCGGCGCAGCGGAGGCCTTCCTGCTGCTGTGGGCCGGAAAGGCGGGGATCGGCTGGGTGCTCGGCACCTTCCTCCTCCCCGTCCTCGCCGGCAACATCGTCGGCGGCACCGGCCTCTTCGCCATGCTCGCCCACGCCCAGGTCAAGGAGGAGATTTGAGTCCTTCGATACGCCGCTTCGACTTCGCTCAGCGGATGATGGGCCGCTAAGGACTTGTCCGGGGGACAAGTCCAGGCCCATCATTCAGGATGAGCGGTTTATCCCTTTCCGCTCATGCTGAGTAGGCATTGAGCTTGGCGAAATGAGCAGGTGCGGATGTCCCCCGGACATCCGCAGCCATGCCGGGGGCATGGCGTGCCTGCTCATCGTATCGAAGCACGATCAGCGCCCGCCGCGTGCCGGCACCAGCCTGATCTCGTAGAGCTTCGGCCACAGCTTGCCGGTGACGAACAGCCGGTCCTTCGCGGAATCGTAGGCGATTCCGTTCAGAACCGCGTCCTCGCCGCCGGGCGAGCCCTCGGCGACCAGCTTCGAAAGGTCGATCCAGCCTTTGACATGCCCGTCCTTCGGATCGATCCGGGCGATCCGAGCGGTCATCCAGATGTTGGCGAATATCTCGCCGCGCACGAATTCGAGCTCGTTGACGTTGGCGATCCGCTGGCCGTGGTCGGTGACGGTGATCCGGCGCCGCTCGGCCAGCGTCCGGGGGTCGAGGAAGCGGATCTGCGGCGTGCCGTCGCTCATGATGATGTCGGTCGCGTTCCGGGTCAGCGCCCAGCCCTCGCCGGGATAATGGAAGCTGCCGGTCTGGCGGAAATCGGCGAGGGTCCAGCGGAAGCCGATGCCGTGCTGCCAGGTGAGGCTGACGAGCTCATTGCCCCAGTCGACGATCCCCTCGCCGAAATAGCGCGGATCGACGTCGACCGAGCGCAGCACCCGGCCGTCCTCGAGATTGACCTCGCGGATCGACGAGCGGCCGTTCAACCCGGTGCTCTCGAACAAATGGCCGTTCCGGTAGAACAGGCCCTCGGTGAAGGCCTCGGGGTCGTGCGGATAGGCCTTGACCACCTCGGCCTCGCAGACCGGCGCGTTGCACGGCTTCGCCGAGGCGCAGCCGGGCAGCAGGGCCACGGCGAGCAGGAAAGCGAGCTTCCTCATGGCCGGTTCATGGTGAGGAGGTCGTAGCTCGCGACCACCTCGTCCTTCTGGTTGAACACGTAGACGGCCCAGCGCACCTCCCCTTTCTCCTCGTCGCGGATGCTCTTGGTCTTGACGGTCAGCTCGACCCGCATCGAATCGCCAGGGTAGAGCGGGGTCTGGAAGCGCAGATTCTCGAGCCCGGTATTGGCGAGCACCGGCCCCGGCGAAGGCTCGACGAACAGGCCGGCGGCGAAGCTCAGGATCAGATAGCCGTGCGCCACCCGCCCTTCGAAGATCGGGCTCGCCTTCGCCGCTTCCTCGTCCATGTGGGCGTAGAAAGTGTCGCCGGTGAAATGGGCGAAATGCTCGATATCCTCGAGCGTGACGGTGCGGCTCGCGGTCTTGAGCGTGTAGCCGATGTCGAGCTCCGAGATGCGCTTGCGGAACGGGTGAACGTCGCCCTCGACCTTCGGCGCGCCCGGCAGCCATTGCTTGACGACGGCGGAGAGCACGGCCGGCGAGCCCTGCAGGGCGGTGCGCTGCATGTAATGGGTCACTCCGCGGATGCCGCCCATCTCCTCGCCGCCGCCGGCGCGCCCCGGTCCGCCGTGGACGAGGACGGGGAGGGGGGAGCCGTGCCCCGTCGATTCCTTCGCCGACGTCCGGTCGAGGATCACCATCCGCCCGTGATAGGCGCCCGAGCCGAGCACGAAGTCCTCGGCCACGGCCGGGTCGAAGGTGAACAGCGACAGCGCCAGGCTGCCCATGCCGCGATTGGCCAGCGCGATGGCGTCGTCGAGGTCCCGGTACGGCATGATCGTCGAGACCGGCCCGAACGCCTCGACGTCGTGCACCGCGTCGGAACCCCACGGATCGTCGGCCCGAAGCAATATAGGTTGCAAAAAGAAACCGATATCGACGGGGCTCGCGTCGGGGTCGCCGGCCACGATCTTGGCCTCACTTTTGACTAACCTTTGGACGGCGTCCCGCACCGCGGCCAGCTGGGCGCGGCTGGCCAGCGCCCCCATCGTCACCCCTTCTTCGCGCGGATTGCCGATCCGCACTTTCGCCAGCCGCGACCTGAGCGCCTCCTCGAGCGCGTCGAGATGCTCGGCCGGCGCCATGGCGCGGCGGATGGCCGTGCATTTCTGCCCGGCCTTGACGGTCATCTCCCGCGCCACTTCCTTGACGAACAGGTCGAATTCCGGAGTGCCGGGTGCCGCGTCGGGTCCCAGGATGGACGCATTGAGGCTGTCGCGTTCGGCGATGAACCGGACGCTCTCCCGGGCGATCACCGGATGCGACTGAAGCTTAATCGCGGTCTGCGCCGAGCCGGTGAAGCTGACCACGTCCTGCAGGGTCAGATGGTCGAACAGGTCGCCGACCCCGCCCATCACCAGCTGCAGGGCGCCCGGGGGAAGCACGTTCGCCTCGATCATGATCCGGAAGGCGGCCTCGGCGAGATAGCCGGTCGCCGAGGCCGGCTTGACGATCGCCGGCACCCCGGCAAGCAGGGTCGGGCCAAGCTTCTCGAGCATCCCCCAGACCGGGAAGTTGAACGCGTTGATGTGCACGGCGACGCCCTGCAGCGGCGTGAAAACGTGCTGTCCGACGAACGTTCCGCCCTTCGACAGCGGCTCCATGGCGCCATCGATCAGGACCCGCGAGTTCGGAAGCTCCCGCCGGCCCTTGGAGGAGAAGGAGAAGAGCGTTCCGGCGCCGCCCTCGATGTCGATCCAGCCGTCGGTCCGCGTCGCCCCGGTTTCGTAGGACAGCTCGTACAATTCCTCCTTGCGCGCCATGACCGCGTTGGCGAGGTCCTTGAGCACCCAGGCCCGCTCGTGGAAGGTCATCCGCCGCAGCGCCGGCCCGCCCACCTTGCGGGCATGATCGAGCATCGCTTGAAAATCGAGGCCCTCGCTTCCCGTCACGGCGACGATCTCGCCGGAGACGGCGCTCTGCACCTCGGCGAGGCCGCCGCCCTCGATCCAGCGGTCGGCGGCGTTATTGAGCAGCTTGAGTGTCTTCATGCCTCCCCCTTAGAAGAAACCGCCGAAGCGTGCGAGGAGGAGAAAATGCCGGAACCGGTGAGACCGATCGCCCTCGCGGACGTCGAGGCGGCGCGCGAGCGCTTTGCGGGCACGGTGCTCCGAACGCCGCTGGTCCGTCTCGACCTGGGTCCGGACGGCCCCGACATCCGCCTCAAGCTCGAGAATCTCCAGCCGACCAACGCCTACAAGA
>JAXDPL010000066.1:0-4151 GCA_034668385.1 Sphingomonadales bacterium
TCCAGGAGTTCGTCCGCACCGTCGCCGGCCTCGCTCTGGCCGGCAGCGGCACCGTCGAGGGCCTGCTCGCGGCGCAATGGCCGGCCGGCGGCACCGTCGAGGAGAAGCTGACCGCCAATATCGCGACGATCGGCGAGAACCAGTCGCTGCGCCGCGCCGCCCTGCTCGAGGTCGGCGACGGAGTCGTCGTCTCCTACGTCCACAATTCCGTCTCGCCGGGCCTCGGCAAGATCGGGGTGCTGGTCGCGCTCGAATCGACCGGCGACAAGGCGGCGCTCGAGGCGCTCGGCAAGCAGCTCGCCATGCACATCGCCGCGGCCAACCCCCTGGCGCTGCGCGGCGAGGATCTCGATGCGGCGATGATCGAGCGCGAGCGCTCGATCGCGACCGAGAAGGCGAAGGAGAGCGGCAAGCCGGCCGACATCGTCGCCAAGATGGTCGACGGCGCGATCGCCAAGTTCCGCAAGGAGATGGCCTTCATGTCGCAGCTCTTCGTCATCGACAACAAGACCAAGATCGAGGACGTGCTCGCCGCGGAGGCGAAGAAGGTTGGAGCGCCGATCAGCGTCGCCGGCTTCGTCCGCTTCCAGCTCGGCGAGGGCATCGAGAAGAAGGTCGACGATTTCGCCGCGGAAGTGGCCGCGGCCTCGGGCGTCGCGCAGAAGCCCGAGCCGGTAGAGTAAGGCTGAGACCCACCCGTCATGCCAGCGAAGGCTGGCATCCATGCAGATTCATCGCCAGGCGCGGAGTCAGCATGGGCCCCAGCCTTACCTGGGGCGACGGGCAGCGCGCGGCTTCGGCCCGATGCGGGACTACACCTCTGCACGCGCCCTCCACTTGGCACCGTCGCTCGCGCTGACTAAGGTGCCGCACCTTCCACCGCTGACGCCGAACGGACCCGACGCCTCATGCCGCGCCCGCGCTTCAATCGCATCCTTCTGAAGCTCAGCGGCGAGGCGCTGATGGGGGACGGGCAGTTCGGCATCGATCCGGACACCACCTCGCGCATGGCCGAGGAGATCAAGGCGGCCAAGGACGCCGGGCACGAGCTCTGCCTGGTCGTCGGCGGCGGCAACATCTTCCGCGGCCTGGCCGGCGCCGCCAAGGGCTTCGACCGCTCGACCGCCGACTACATGGGGATGCTGGCGACGGTGATGAACGCGCTCGCCATGCAGAACGCGCTGGAGAAAGCGGGCGTCGACACGCGCGTGCTTTCCGCCATTCCGATGGCGACCGTCTCCGAGCCCTATATTCGCCGCCGCGCCGTCCGCCACATGGAGAAAGGGCGGGTGGTGATCTTCGCCGCGGGCACCGGAAACCCTTATTTCACAACGGATACCGCGGCGGCCTTGAGGGCCGCCGAGATGGGCTGCGACGCGCTTTTCAAGGGCACCAGCGTCGACGGAGTCTACGATGCCGACCCCAAGAAGGTGAAAGGCGCCAACCGCTACGACCGGGTCAGTTTCCAGACCGTGCTCACCGACGACCTCAAGGTGATGGACGCGACCGCCGTCGCCCTGTGCCGCGACAACGACATCCCGATCGTCGTCTTCAACGTCCGCGAGCGCGGCAACCTCGCACGCGTGCTGAGCGGCGAAGGCCGGGCGACGATCGTCAGCAACGAGGAGTGAGAGATGCCCGCTTATAACAAAGCCGACATCCAGCGCCGGATGCACGGCGCCGTCGAGGCGCTCAAGCACGATCTCGGCGGCCTCAGGACCGGCCGCGCCTCGCCCAGCCTGCTCGAACCGGTGTCGGTCGAAGTCTACGGCGCCCACATGCCGATCAACCAGGTCGCCTCGATCTCCGCGCCGGAGCCGCGCATGCTGTCGGTGCAGGTGTGGGACCGCTCCAACGTCGGCGCGGTCGAGAAGGCGATCCGCTCGGCCGGGCTCGGCCTCAACCCGATCACCGACGGCACCACCCTCCGATTGCCGATCCCCGATCTCACCGAGGAGAGGCGCAAGGAGCTTGCCAAGCTCGTCGGCCAATATGCCGAGATGGCGCGGATCGCGGTCCGCAACGTGCGCCGCGACGGAATGGAGGCGCTGAAAACCGACGAGAAGAAGCACGAGATCAGTCAGGACGAACATAAGCGGCTCGAGACCGAGGTCCAGAAGCTGACCGACGAGACGATCAAGGAGATCGACGCGGCGGCGGACGCCAAGGAAAAGGAAATCCTCCAGAAGTGATCTTCCGCGCGGCCAGGGCTGAGGCGGCGCCGAAGGCGGCCGGCGGCGGCGATTCCGCCGGCGTGCCTCGCCACGTGGCCATCATCATGGACGGCAATGGTCGGTGGGCCGAGAAGAGGGGCCTGCCCCGCGCGGCCGGGCACCGCCAGGGCGCCGAGGCGGCGCGCAAGGTGCTCCGCGCGGCAGGGGAGGTGGGCGTCGAATGCCTCACCCTCTACGCTTTCTCGTCGGAGAATTGGCGGCGGCCGGAGACCGAGATCAACGACCTCATGGGGCTGCTGCGTCTCTATATCGGCAACGAGCTTGCCGCGCTCCACAAGGAAGGCGTGCGGGTCAAGGTGATCGGCGACCACAGCGCCTTCAGCCCGGACACCGCGCGCATGGTCGACGAGGCTATCGCGCGCACCGCCGGCAACAGCCGAATGACCCTCGCCATAGCGCTCAATTACGGCGGGCGTGGCGAGATCGTGAAGGCGGCTCGGCGGCTCGCGGCCGAGGTCGCGGCGGGGGCGATCGCTCCGGAGGCGATCGACGAGGCAGGCTTCGACGCGGCGCTCGACACGGCCGGCCTGCCGCCGCTCGATCTGCTCATCCGCACCTCGGGCGAGCTTCGGCTCTCCAACTTCCTGCTCTGGCAGGCGGCCTATGCCGAATTGCTCTTCGTCGACACCTTGTGGCCGGATTTCGACGGGGACGCGCTTCGCGCCGCGCTGGCCGACTATGCGGGGCGCAGCCGACGCTTCGGTGGCCGATGAGCGCTGACGTCAAGACGGCAGCGTCCGATCTCAGCACCCGCTTCGCCGCGGCGGTGATCATGATCGCCGTCGCTGCCGGGACGGTCTATGCCGACGGCTGGGCCTTCCGCGCCCTGCTCGCCGTGGGCGCCGCGGTGATGATGGTCGAATGGGGCGACCTTCACCGGGTGAAGCGGCTGTGGTCGTGGATCGGCGGCGCCTTGCTGCTCATTCCGACCGCGATCCTTCCGGAGCTGCTTTTCCGCGCCGCCGACAGCCAGCCCGCCGCGCTCGACAGCGATACGCTGGCGCCGGTCGCGATGGGCGTGGCGGGGACGGCGATCGCCGGCTTGCTCTACGGCGTGGTCTGCCGGCGCGTGGCGATGGGCTGGGGCTATATCTATATCGGCGTGCCCGCTTTCGCTCTGGCCGTGCTCGACTGGGCGTGGTGGGAGCTGGTGCTGTGGCTGATGCTGGTCACCTGGGCGACCGACATCTTCGCTTACTTCGCCGGACGCGGCATCGGCGGCCCGAAGCTGGCTCGGCGGATCAGCCCGAACAAGACCTGGGCGGGGCTCGTCGGCGGAATGCTCGGAGCCGCGCTGGTCGGAATCGTCGCCGGGCAACTGCTCGACATCGATTCGCCCTTCCGCTGGGCGGGGGCGCTGCTGGCCCTCCTCGCCCAAATCGGCGACCTCTATGAAAGCGCGGTCAAGCGGCGCTGGGGAGCTAAGGACAGCGGCTCGCTGCTCCCCGGCCATGGCGGCGTGCTCGACCGGGTGGACGGCCTGCTTCCGGTCGCCGTCGCCACGCTCCTCCTTCTGCTGTCGACGCTGTGAGCGGGGAGGCGGCACGGCGCAGCGTCACCATCCTCGGCGCGACCGGCTCGGTCGGCCGCTCGACGCTCGACCTCATCGCCCGCAACCCGGAGCGGTTCGAGGTGTTCGCTCTGACCGCGCGCACCGACGTCGACGGCCTCGCCCTGGCGGCCCGGCGGGTCGGGGCGCGGCGAGCGGTGATCGCCGACCAAGCGCGGCGGCCCGCGCTCGAGGCGGCGCTCGAGGACAGCGGCATCGAGATCGCGGCGGGCGAGGAGGCCGTGCTCGAGGCGGCGGCGATGGGCGCCGACTGGACGATGGCCGCGATCGTCGGGATCGCCGGCCTCGGAGCGACCATGGCGGCGCTTCGCCAGGGCCGCACCGTCGCCCTGGCCAACAAGGAAGCC
>JAXDPL010000067.1:0-7655 GCA_034668385.1 Sphingomonadales bacterium
CAGCATTGAGCCCGTGCCTTCGATCACCTCGGCGGTGGTCGTATTCAGCGCCGTGATCTGTTCCAGCACCAGCTTCTGGCTGGTAAGCGCCTGCGCGACCGTCACAGCGGTGCGCAGCGCGGCGACGGTCGTCGTCGAGGCGCGGTCGACACCCTTCACCAGCTCGACATTGTTCTTCTTGACGAGGTCGAGCGCGAGGTAGCCCTGTACGCTGACCGCCATCTGGGTGAGCAGATCGGTGGTGCGCTGGCGGGTGTAGAAGAGCGCCGTCTCGCGGATCGCCTTGGCCTTGGCCGGATCGGTGGCGTCGAGCTCGTTCGCCTTCTCCTCGAGCTTGGAGTCGAGGGTCTTGGAGATATGGATCATCTGCTCGAGCTGGCCCATCGCCTTCCACAGAGCGGCGCGTTCGGTGTCGATCGCGGCATTGTCCATCATGAGCTCGTCCTTGCCCGAGGCGAGGCTGTTCAGGATCTTCGAGATGTGGGTCTGGGCGGACTGGTATTTCTGAAAGTAATTGCCGATCCGGTTGCCGAACGGGATGATCCCGAGGATCTTGCGCGGCCGGCTGAGATTGCCCTGGCGGCCGGGATCGAGCTCCTCGACGGTGCGGCGCAGCTCGGTGAGGTCGGCGCCGATGCCGCTGTCCTTGTCGATCGCCTTGACCGGGCGGTCGAGGAAGCGGTTCGAATGGCCGGCGGCCTGGGCGATCTCCTTGCGGCCCATGTTGGTGAGCTCGTCGACCTTCTTGCCGAACTCGGGGCTGTTGGAGTCGGCGGCGACCAATTCCCCGACGAACTTGTCGACGACCTGGTCGAGCCGGGATTTGACGCTGTCGTCGACCGGGACCAGCCCGGACGCCTCGGACGGCGCGACCGGGGCGACGACCTCGGGCGCCTCGAGCTTGAGCTTGGTGTCGGTGGCCATGATCGCTCCCTCCGTCTCCTTGCCGGCTAGATGGGGCAGGGGGGCGGGCGAGCGCAAGGGGGAAAGTGTGTTATTCGACTAAATCACCATCCCGGGAGCCCAAACGAGAGCGGCGGCGGAACCTTGGGTCCCGCCGCCGCCTTACGCGTATCGACTGGAGCGGCGATTAGCCGTTCATCTGGGTCGAGACGTTGTTGAAGGTCGTGCCGAGGCTGGTGCCGATATTCTTCATGGCGGCAATGGCGGCGACGGCGATCAGCGCGGCGATCAGGCCATACTCGATGGCGGTGGCGCCCTTCTGATTGCGAACGATCTTACGAATGAAGCTCATTTCCGGTCTCCTGTTGTAAAACTTCGAAGTTTCACCGGCCCGCGGATGTCCACTTCTTTGGGCCGACTTCGCTGTCTAGGACACGGAGGTTGCCAAAAGGTTAGCGCGCTCAGGCGTTGTTGAGCACGTTGTCCGAAACGGTGTTCCACATGCCGGTGGTGCTGGTAGCGACCAGGCGCAGGCCCGCGATCATCGCCAGCACGATCAGCGCCAGGATCAGCGAATATTCGACAGCCGACGCTCCGCGCCGGTCTCCGATCAGCTTCCCAAGCCTGGCCATTGACGTCTATCCCCCGCTCGCGCCCGGTGCACGTGCCGGAGGCATAAGGCCGCTCTCGTTAATGGACTCCTATCAAGCAGAGGCCGATGGCAAAAAAAGCCGGAACCCTGATCGTCGTCGCCGCGGCTTTGGCCGACGCCCACGGGCGCGTGCTGCTCCAGCGGCGGCCCGAGGGCAAGGCGATGGCGGGCCTGTGGGAGTTTCCCGGCGGCAAGATGGAGGCAGGCGAGCGGCCCGAGGCGGCGCTGGTCCGCGAACTCGAGGAGGAGCTCGGCATCGCGGTCGACGAAGCGGCGCTGGCGCCAGCCGCCTTCGCAAGTGCCGAAAATGGCGGGCGCCAGATGCTGCTCCTCCTCTATCTGTGCCGCGCGTGGCGAGGAGAGCCGGCGGCGCTGCACGCCAGCGCGCTCGCCTGGGTAGCGCCGGCCGACATGCCGCGCCTTCCGATGCCGCCGGCGGACGTGCCGCTGGTCGAACGGCTAATCGGCCTTTTCCGGTCCGCGCCGTAGCGCCTCGGCCAGCGACGCGGTGGCGCTGCCGCGCCGCGCCGGCCTGGGCTGGTCGGGGGAGGGTGCCCAGCCGAGCAATTGGACGATCTCGAATCGCTCGGCCGTCTTGCCGTCGGCGCCCGCGGCGGCCGCGAAGTCGGCGATCGCCGCGGCAAGGCCAGCGCGCCCGATCGGGCGGCGGGACCGGTTCGCGAGGATATTGGTGCCGCCCATCGCCCTCAGGTCGCGGACCAGCGCGATGAGATCGGGGAACCGCACGTCGATGCCCCAGCTGTCGGCGACCGGGAGGGCGAAGCCTGCGCGGGCCAGCAGGTCTCCGGCGGCGCGGACGTCGATCTGCGGATGGATTCGCGGCGCCGCGGCGCCTTCCGCGGAGTCGGCGGAAAGCATGGCCGAGCGCAGCCGCGGCAGGCTGCCCGCTCCGGGAAAGGCGCCGAGGAACAGCCCATCGGGGCGCAGCGCGCGGCGGATCAGCAGCAGCGCGCCGGGCAGATCGTTGACCGTGTCGAGGGCGCCGACCGAGACGACGAGGTCGAACGCGCCGTCGCCGAAGGGAAGGCGATCCTCCTCGACCTGCACCCCTTCGGCGGCGGCGGCGAAGCGGCGGCCGGGGTCGGCGGGCACCACCTCGAGGCCGCGCTCGCGAAGCCTGGCGGTTAGGTAGCCGCCGGCGCAGCCGAGATCGAGCGCGCGCTCGAAGCGGCGGGCGACGAAATCGAGCCGCTCGAGAAGATCGTCGGCGGCGAGGCGAAACAGATAGTCCGCCGCGCCGGCCGAGGCCGCGGCGCGGTCCCGCCGCAAGCGTCGCAGCGCACGGTCGAAAGGGGCGTCCCGGTCCACGCCCGCGCCTTTCGCCGTTTCGGCGGCGGCGGTAAAGCGCCGCCTAGAAGAACAATTTGCGGAAGCTGATCCTCACCACCCGGCCGAGCGGGTCGAGATAGGCCGGCTGGTAGCTGAGCGGCGTGACGCCGTTCTGGTCGCGCACCCGCAGGCGGGTGTCGAACAGATTGTCGATCCCGACGCTGATCCGGGCGCCTCGGAAGAAGGGGTGCTTGCGGGCCAGCGGCTGGGCGCCGAGATCGGCGAACAGCCTCAGGCCGACCGTCGCCAGCGATGAGAAATGGAGGTCGCTGGCGGTGCCGCCGCCGGGGATGGTGCCGCCGCGCACCGTCGTTCCGCTCTGCCAGTTGGCGCTGACCCAGCCGCCCATCCCGTCCTTGAAGAAGCCGCCCTGGAACTGAAGCTCGTGCTGCGGCTGGCCGCCGGTGCCGCCGACCGCCGAGCCGTGCAAAAGGTCGAGCAGCGGGACGCCCGGCCGGATCAGGATATCGTCGCGGAAATGCCAGGTGTGGTAGAGCGAGAATTGCAGCCGCCCCTGTCCGCGGCTCCCGAAGCCGCCGAAGCCGCCCCGGCCTCCGCCTCCGCCGCCCCCGCCGAAGCCGCCGCGACCGCCCGGCCCACCGGCGCCGCGCGGACGCTCGCCGACCGGTGCTCCGGCTGCCGGCGGCGTCCCGGGCGTGGCCTGAGCGGTCTGGCCGGAAGCCGGCGGCGTGCCGGCCGTGCTACCGGCCGCGCCCTGGCCGCCGCGCGCGCCGCCGCCGCGGCCGCCGCCGAAGAAGCCGCCGAAGCCGCCCGCCGGCGGCTGCTGCGCCTTGCCGACCGGGGCCGAGAAGTTGATCCCCCAACGGAGCTGCCGCGAGCGCGACTGGGCGAAATTGACCGGCCGGGCGTCGATCCGCAGCAGCCGTCCCGACGCATCCCGAGTGAAGCGGTCGGGGAAGGCGGCCTCGATCTCGGGAGTCGCGGTCGGGAAGCCGGCGATCGGGTTCTCGATCCGCTGGCTGGTGTAATTGGCGCTGAGCGAGAGGTCCTTGTCCTTGAACGGCTTCAGGGTCAGGCCGAGCTTGTAGACCCGGCGGTGGTCGGCCCTCAGCGCCGGGTTGCCGCCGCTGACCTGGGTGACGTCGACCGTCTCCTGGCGGACGAGGTCGAACACCCGGACGTTCGGCGTGGTGATCACCGGATCGCCGAGCTGGCCGATCGACGGCGGGCCCTCCTCATCGGTCATCGAGGCGATGACGCTGAGCGGGACGATCGGCGACCAGTTCAATCCCCCGCCGAGGGTGCGAAGCGTCCCGAAATCGGAGAGGTGCTGGACCGCCAGGTTGAAATTGGCCGAGAGGTTGCCCAGCGCCGGGAGGAAGGCGCGGCGGCGGCTGGCGATCGGGATGTCGAGACTGATCTGGCCGTTCTCGCGGGTGCGCGAGAGATCGCGGTCGGTCTCGATCCCGCCCCTCAGCGTGTGGCTGGTGAGGTCCTGGGTGTTGAACCCGGCGCGGATGCTCGCCTGGATTTCGCCGCCTGGAAGGGTGAGCACCGGCCCGGTGAACAGCAGATCGGCATTGGACGCGGTCGAGATCGAGCGCGCGCGGTCGCCGGGCCGCGCCGGCAGCAGGCCGAGCGGGATGTCGCCGAATGGGTTGATCGCGGCGTCGTCGGCGAGGATCCGCGCCTGCAGAGCGCTCGTGTCGATGCCGGTCGCGGTGCGGATCAGAGTATTGGTCTTGTCGAAATTGCTGGTCAGCGACCAGCGCCAGGGCTTGAGGTCGCCGTTCAGGGTCAGTCCGAGATGGGCGGTTCGGCTGTCGTTGCTTCGGCTGAGCGGATCGGCGGGATCGAGATAGCGGAACAGGGTGACGTCGCGGCCGAACGGCGAGAAGGGACTGCCGCGCGGCACGGTCAGCGTGCCGGAGGCGAGGCCGAGCAGGCTCTCGCTCGAGCTGATGTCGTAGCGGCCGTTGAGCGTTCCCGCGACATGTCCGAACACGGTGCGCGCGACGGTCGCGTTGACGCTCAGCGAATCGGTGGTCGGGAGCAGGGTGCGGTAGCGCCCGGCGTCGCTGACGCTCTGGGCGCCGGTGAAGGCGGAGAGCGGCGCCGCGCCGGCGGCGGCAGCGGTCGGCACGGCGGCGACGGTCACGGGATGGCCGGCAAGGGCACTCAGCGCCGGGTCGATCTCGCCGCCGAACGGCGAGGCTCCGACGTTGCCGGTCAGCGAGAAAGGCGCCGACGGCGCGCTCTGGACGAGGTTGCGCTCGCTCTCGAGCAGGCTGCCGGCATGGTTGTATTCGGCATGGAGGTTGAATCGGCCGCCGTCCTGGAGGCGCAGGAAGGTGAATTCGGCGCCGTAGGTGGCGCGGCCGCCTTCCGTGGCGACGCCCGCGTTGAGCTCGGTGGTCACGGCCCGGAAGCGGCGGCGGGTGACGATGTTCACCACCCTCTGGTCCGCGGAATAGCCGTAGCGCAGGGCGACCTCCTCGGGGAGGATGTCGACCCGGTCGATCGCCTCGGGCGGGATGTCGCGAATCTCGCCGAAGCTCGAGATGCGCTGGCCGTTCAAGAGCAGGACCGGCGCCTCGCCGCCGCGGCCGCGGCCGCTCTGGGTCTGCGGGGAGATGGCGTTCAGGAGTTCCTGGAGGGTTCCGGCGCCGGTGGCGCGGATGTCGCGGCGGTTGAGCTGGTTCTCGGGTGGAATGTCGCTGATCACCGCGCCGCGCTCGCGAGTCCCGGTGATGACGATCGCGGGCCCCTCGTTGTCGTCCTCCTCGTCCGCGCCGCCGCCGCCGGCGGCCGGAGGGGGAGCAGGAGTCGCGGCCGGCGGCGCGGGGGTCGGGGCCGGAGCAGGGGCCGTCCCCGGCTGCTGAGCTGCGAGCAAGGGCGTTCCGGCAGCGCTACCGAGAAGCAGGGCAAGAAACAGCTTCGAGCCGAAAAGCACGCGATCGTTCACCAAATTCAACCTTTGTCCAAATGGATGGCGGCGGCTGCCGCATGGCGCCTGAACATCCGCTGTATCCTTAAGGTCCCCGGCCGCCGCGATTTGTCGGCGCGCCGCACCGGATCGCCGCATAGCCTGCGGCGCTCCCGGTGCAACTTACATGTCGGTCATTCGGGGAGCGGGCCCCGGTTCGTCGCTGGCGATCGGGCTTTCGTCGCAGCCCTGGCCGATTCGCAGCGTCCGCCCGCCGCGCCGTCGCAGCGCCCGTGCCGTCTGCGCACCGCTCGCCTACCTGCCGATCACCGCCCGGCCACAGACCGGGCCGAAATCGACAGGGAAGGAAAGACAGATGATCCGCTACCTCGCTCCGATCGCCCTCGCTGCCGCGTTCGCCGGCGTCGCCCAGGCCGAGCCGGCCTATGCCGGCGACATGGTCAGCGCCGCCGTCCGCACCGGCGACCTCAACCTCGCCACCCCGGCCGGCCTCGCCACGCTGAACGGCCGGGTCCGTGCCGCCGCCAACCGCTTGTGCGGAGTCGCCCCGACCGTTCCGCTCGACGAAGCGAGCGCGATCGGCCGCTGCCGCGCCGAACTCGTCCGCTCGGCCGAGGGGCAGGTCGCGATCGCCTCCGCCCAGCGCGACACCCCCGTCGTCGGCACCCGCTGACCCGGCGCGGAAGGCGGCGCCGCCACCCCCTCGGCGGCGCCTTCCAATCCCCATTGCTTGGAAAGGCCGTTCGTGATCGCCAGATCGTTCGGGGCCGCCGCCGCCCTCTTCCTCGTCTCCGCCGCACCCCCGGCGACCGATCCGGTCCGTCCGGTCGTCGAGGCCGAGCGCGCCTTCGCCGCCGAAGCGCAGCGGGACGGCAACATACCGGCCTTCCGACATTATGCCGACGACGAGGCGATCCTGTTCACTCCCGATCCGCAGCGGGCGAAGGACTGGCTCGGCGCCGGCCACGGCCCGCAAGGCAGCCTCCGGTGGTGGCCCCTCTTTGCCGGGATCGCGGCTTCCGGAGACCTCGGCTTTTCGACCGGCCCCTATTTCGGCGGAGAGGGCGAGCATCTTTACCACGGCTGGTTCTTCACAATCTGGGCGAGGAAAGCCGACGGAAGCTGGCGCTGGCTGCTCGATCACGGAACGCCGACCCGCGAAGCGCCGCCCAGTGTCGAGGACGCGCCGGTGGCGGCCCTGCCGGTCGCTCGCCCCAACCCTTCGAAGGGCAAGGCCTGGGAGAGCCTGCTCGCCGCCGAGACCGCTCTCGCCGCGGCGCTTCGCGAGGATGCGCCCAAGGCCTATGCCGCCGCTCTTCCCGACGACGGACGGCTGATGCGACTCGGAGCGCAGCCGGCGATCGGGCGGGCCGACTTCTTCGCGGCCGCGGCGGCGGGACCGTCGAGGCTCAATGTGCAGCGGACCGGCGGCGCCATTTCTCGCGCCGGCGATCTCGCTTATACTTACGGCGACGCCCTGTGGGCGAAGGACGGCAGCGAAGTGCGCGGCCATTACGTCCGCGTCTGGCAGCGCCGACCCGGGGGCTGGAAGCTGATCGTCGACGAGACGACCCCCGTTCCGCCGGCGCGCAAGTCGTCCGGCTGAGTCTGCCAAAGCCGCGGATCGTGCGACGAAGACCGGCGCGCGAACCCGCGAATCACGCTAAACTCCCTCCCGACGCCCCGACTGGAAAGCCGCCATGGACGCCGAAATCACCCGCCACCCCGAAATCTTCCGCCAGGCGGTCAAGCTGACCTTCGGTGTGTGGCTGTTCACCTCGATCCTGTTCGTCATGCCGATCCTCGTCGCGGAAGGCCATCTGCCGCCGATCGCGTTCGGAA
>JAXDPL010000068.1:0-16293 GCA_034668385.1 Sphingomonadales bacterium
CGTCGAGGATCACGCTCTGGCGCTCACCTTCAATCTGAATCTCGTCGCCGCGCTCGAGATGGACTCCGCGCAGCCGCCGCCGCCCGAGCTTGCCGCGAATCGCCTCGATGAGGCAGCCGACCAGCGCCCGGAAATCGCGCTCGATGACGAGTATCTGCATCTTGCCGGTGCGCGGCCCGGCCCCCGGCATGTTGCCCTTGAACAGCAGCCGCTGAAGGGTCGTCACCATCAGGAAGGCGAACTGGCCGTGAAGCTCGCCCTGCTTGAGCACCGACACCCGCAAGCGGTTGGGCCGCGGCGGCAGGAAGCTCGCCCAGGCGCCGAGGATGACCCCGAGCAGCCCGAGCACCAGGGCCAGCGCGTGCGCGACCCCGGTCGGCATCAGCGGATAGAGATTGTGGCGGCAGTAGAGCATCGTGTCGGCGAGGCCGGCCCCGCCGAGGAACATGCCGAGCACCGGCTTGCCGGTCGCGGTGCCGCCGGTCAGCGCGATCAATTCGCGCTGGACGATGTGGGGATCGAGATCGGAGCGGGCGAGCTCGAGCACCCGCTCCAGAGTCTCGAGCGCGTCGCCGCCGGCGCCGAGATCGAGCGCGATGAGATTGGTCTTGCCGTTGGGCAGCACCGCCACCGGCGGCGGTTTGTCGCCGAAATGCCCGCTATTGTAGATCTCCGTCAGCGCCGCCTGGACCGTGCCGTCGCCGCCGTTGATGATCAGAACCTTGGGCTTCACCCGCGCGATGCGGGTCATCGCGATTCCGATCTGGTCGGCCCGCTCCACTTCGTAGTGGAAGATGTCGGCAT
This sequence comes from Sphingomonadales bacterium, assembly GCA_034668385.1. Lineage (GTDB taxonomy): Bacteria > Pseudomonadota > Alphaproteobacteria > Sphingomonadales > Sphingomonadaceae > Allosphingosinicella. Next base: position 805 of record JAXDPL010000068.1, read on the forward strand.
GCTGGGCGCAGAAGCTCCTCACCCGCGGCAGCAGCGATTTGTTGCCGGTCGCCCGCGGGTTGGAGAGGAGCGCGACCCGGGCCATGCTCAGCCTCGCGCCGGCCCGATGATGAGCCCGTTGCGGTAGAGCAGCACCACCGTCAGCGCCCGCGGCGCGTTGCCGACCGGGAACGCGACGTCGCTGAAGCTCGGCCTCAGGTGGAAGAAGCTGATCTTCGGGTTGCGCGAAAAGCCGCCGCCGTCGCTCCAGTCGCCGCTCTGGCTGTTGCCGTTGACGTCGTGACGGACCGCGGCGGCATAGGTGCCCGGCCGCGGCAGGGCGACGCAGATCGGCATCGAATCGGCGGTGACCGGCAGATCGACGCGCGCGACGCGCTGGCCGCGCACGAGGAAGTTCGACGCATCGTAGATCTGGACCCGCACGCGACCCGAACGCGCCTTGAAGCCGGTGACGGTGACGAGCGCGGCCGGGCGCCCCGAGCCGGCATTGCAGGCGGCGGCGTCCGGGCCGAGCGCGGCGCGCGCCGGCATCGCCGCGAGCGGAAGCGAAAGCGAAGCGGCGATGGCCGCGAGGGTAAGAACGACTCTCGACATGAGCCTTTTGGACACTCCTGAATTCCAGACCGGCCCCGAGGGCGCGCGGGGTTGACTCCCCCATGCGGCGCCCTGTGCAGGAAGGTTGCGGCCAAATTGTGGTCGAGTGACGTCGAGACGTGGAAATCCGGGCTATTTCCGTCGCCTTGCAAAAAGATTGTATCCCTGTCGCTCGCGTGCTTGAGGCAAAGGCGGTCGCCGGGGGGCCGCCGCCTCGGCGTCAACCGGTTCGTAACCGGTCGGGAGCAGTAAAAGCGTGGGAGCGCGATCGTGGCCTTGTACAAATACCAAAACTATCTCGGCACCAGCAAGAACAAGGCCTTCGACCTGACGTTCGGGCCGTCGCACCACGTGCCGTGCGGCGGCATCTTCCGCTGCACCGGATGCGGCACCGAGATCGCCCTCGAAGGCCTGGGCTTCTTCCCCGAGCGCGACCACCACAAGCACGAGCTGAAACAGGGGCCGATCGAGTGGCAGCTGGTCGTCGCGACCGTCGCCACCCACCCCAAGCCCTACCTGCACGGCGCGGCCTAGGGCTTGCCCTCGCCGGCTTGCCAAGCAGCACGTCCCGGCCTAGCCTTCCTGCCAAGCAACCCCTTGCCAGAAGGAGCAAAAAGTGAAGCAGGCTTTGGCCCTCGGCGCCCTCGCCGGCATCGTCATGGCCGCCGCGCCGCCCCAATCGACGGCGCCCGACGCGACGGCGCGCACTTCCGCTTATTCCACCAAGAAGATTTGCCGCGAGGAAGGCACGCTCGGCTCCCGTCTCGAAACCCATCGCATCTGCCGCACCAAGGCGGAATGGGACGAAATCAAGGCGGAGAGCCGCAGGGTCACCGACAGGATGGAGGCCGGCCCCTCCGCCTGCGTCCCGCCCAAAGTGTGCTGAGCCGCCGGCATCCAGCCTCGTAGACGCGGGTGCGCTGGGGGCACGGCGGAACCGCCGTTCCCGGAACCCTTGCGCCCCTTTGAGCAACGGCCCTCGGCGCCTGACGCGACGCTATTTCAAAGGTCGTTGACGAGACCCTTGACCTTGCCCTTGAGCTCCTGGCCTTCGCCTTTGAGCTTCTGGGCGTCACCCTCGTCGCGAACGTCCGGATCCCGGCTTTCCTGCTTCATGCCGCCGATCGCCTGGTTGGCGTTGCCTTTGAGCTTGTCGGTGAACTCACCCATGGTTGCTTACTCCATACAAAGCGCGGTGCCCGGGACGGCCGCCGCTTAACATCGGTTAAAGCGGATGGGCGAAGCGGAGGTTCCGGCGGTCAGAGGCCGAACGGATAGGTCTCGTCGTCGCCCGGCCGCTGCTCGCCGGGCAGCGGGGCGACCGCGCGAGTCTCGTCGAACCAGACCCAGGCGTCGAACTGGTTGGGCAGAACCGCCTCGGCATAATGGCTCCAGCGCTCGGTCTCGGGCCGGTAGATGACTCCGATGAACCGCTCCAGCCGCGGCGCGAGCAAGGCCTCCTCCACATCGCGCCCCAGGACCCCGTGGCGCAGGTCGAGGAGAAACCGAGAGACGCCGGAATCGTGCGACATCCGCTCGTAGCTGCCCTCGAGCGACGGCCGCACCGCCTTCACCTCCATCGGCTCGTCCCAATCGTCCGCGGCCGCCACCGTGCCCCGATGCGTGCCGAACCCGATCAGCCGCGCTTTCTCACCGAACTTTTCCTTCACCAGCTGGCCGATGTTCAGCTCCTCGCGGACCTGGCCCATCTCGGTATGGGCGGCGTTGCCGATGTGGCTGTTGTGGGCCCAGACGAGAGCCTTCGAATCCGGCCCCTTCGAGTCGAGTAGCTGGCAGAGCGTCTCGAACATGTGCGTGTCGCGCAGATTCCAGCTCTCCGCCGCGCCCTCATACATCACGCGGTAGTAACGCTCGGCATTCCGGATCAGCCGGGCGTTGGCGGCGGCGTCGAGCCACTCGTCGCAATCCTCGCCGAGGCAATCCATCCGCCGCTGCAGCAGGTCCCTGAGCATCTGGACGGCGCCGGCCTCGCAGCGCCCATAGCCTTCGCTCATCGCCAGGCGGCCGTAGGAGGCGGGGTCGCGGCTCCACGGCGAGAGACAGGCATAGCGCTTCCTCGCCACCTTCGCGGCGTCCGGGTCCGCTTCCTCGAGGAAGTCGATGACGGCGCGGATCGAGCCGCCCAGATTGTAGAGGTCGAGCCCGTAGAAGCCGGCCATTGCCTCGGCGGCGCGCCCGTCGTTGCGCCGGCGCAGCCAGCGGATGAAGGCGTCGACCTCCTCGTTGCGCCACATCCAGGTGGGGAAGCGCTCGAACGCTTTCTCCTCCCCCTCCCGGCGCGGGCGATGGCGGACGAAGCGGTCGACGGTGGCCGCGTCCGGCCAGTCGGCCTCGACCGCGACGATTTTGAAGCCGTGCTCCTCGATCAGCCGCCGCGAGATGGCGTCGCGGGCCCGGTAGAATTCCGACGTGCCGTGGCTCGCCTCGCCGAGCATCACGATTCGCGCGTCGGCGAAACGGTCGAAGCAAGCTCCGAAAGCCGCGGCGTCGTCCGGATCGGGAAGCGGCTCGGCGGCGGCGCGGATCAGCTCCGGCAGCGAGGCCGCAGACGCGCTTTTGTCGCGCCAGCCCTCGCGGCCGATCAGCGGCACGAAACGGACGGGCCCCAGATCTTCCTGCCGGTATTCGCTCTCGCTCGTGCGCGTCACCTTCGTCAGCTGCTGGACGGAGTCCGGCTCTCCGACCGGCATGACGAGGATGCCGCCGACGGCGAGCTGCTCGCGAAGGGCGTCCGGCACGTGGCTGCCCGAGGCGGCGACGAGGATCGCCTCGAACGGCGCTTCGCCGGGCAGCCCGGCGCTTCCGTCGCCATGCACGATCCGCACGTTCGAACAGCCGAGATCGTCCATCCGCCGTCGCGCCAGCTCCGCCAGCTCGGCGTGCCGCTCGACTGCGATCACCTCGGCGGCGATCCGGCCGAGAATCGCCGCCGCATAGCCCGAGCCGGCGCCGACCTCGAGCACCTTTTCCCCCGGCGCCACTTCCGCGGCTTCGATCATCTCCGCGACGATATAGGGCTGCGAGATGGTCTGCTCCGCCTCGATCGGCAGCGGCCCGTCCTCATAAGCCAGGTCCCGCAGGTTCTCCGGCACGAACAACTCGCGCGGGACCTGGCGGAACGCGTCCAGCACCCTGCGGTCGGCGATTCCGCGCCGCCTCAGCTGTCCTTCCACCATTTTCTCGCGCTCAGCGGCGAAGTCTGCCATCTGTGCCTCCGCGCAGGATTGTAAACCGGCGCCCGGTTCAACCTGTTCCCGACCGGGGAGAAGGACGTGCGGACGAAGTTCGCCCTTTGGGTGCTCGCCGCCGCGGCGGCGGCGATGCCGGTCGCTGCCCAGTCTCCCCACCTCGCCGACAAGCTCGCCAGACTCGCCTCCTCCGGCAACGCCGAGGCGCAATATCATCTCGGCATGCTCTACAATAACGGCCTTGGAGTCGCGAAGGACCCGGCGCGCGCCTACGCGCTCTTCCAAAAGGCGGCGGCGGGCGGCGATCCGCTCGGCGCCTACAAGCTGGGCTGCTATTATGACGGCGAGTTTTCAGGAGTCGGCCGGGTCGACCCGGCGGAGGCGCTGCGCCAGAAGCTCGTCGCGGCGAAGGCGGGATACAGGCTCGCCCAGCTCGACGTCGCGATCCACTATTTCAAGCTGAAGGATTATGCCGACGCCTTCCGCTGGTTCGAGGCCGCCGCCCGGCAGGGCGACCCGCAGGCCCTGTACAACCTGTCGGTGATGTATCGCGATGGCATCGGCACCGCCGCCTCGCCGCCGCGCGCGTGGACCTTCTTCCGCCTCGCGCAGCTCGCTTCCAGGGGCGAGATCAGTCCGGCGGCACAAGCATCGCTCGACGCGATGTGGGCAAAGCTCAGCCCGGCCGAACGCATCGAAGCGGAGCGGGCCGGAGCCGGCTTCGTTACCGGCGAAACGGCCTTTACCGTCCGGGCCCTGCACGGGCTCGAGCGCGCCGAGGCCCTCGTCCGCGAGAAGGCTAGATGAGGCCCGCCAGCGGGCTCGACGGGTCGGCGTAGCGGCGCTTGCCCATGCGTCCGGCGCGGTAGGCGAGCCGGCCGCTCTCGACCGCCAGCTTCATCGCCCGGGCCATCATCACCGGGTCCTTCGCCTCGGCGATGGCGGTGTTCATGAGGACTCCGGTGCAGCCCAGCTCCATCGCCACCGCGGCGTCGGAGGCGGTGCCGACGCCGGCGTCGACCAGCACCGGCACCTTCGACTGCTCGACCATGATCCGGATCATCACCTCGTTCTGGAGGCCGAGGCCCGAGCCGATGGGCGCGCCGAGCGGCATGATCGCGACCGCGCCCGCCTCCTCGAGCCGCTTCGCCGCGATCGGATCGTCGGCGCAATAGACCATCGGCTCGAACCCCTCTTTGGCGAGGATCTCGGTGGCGCGCAGGGTCTCGATCATGTCCGGATAGAGCGTCTTCGCTTCGCCCAGCACCTCGAGCTTGACGAGAGTCCAGCCGCCCGCCTCGCGCGCCAGCCGCAAGGTCCGGATCGCCTCGTCCGCGGTGAAGCAGCCGGCGGTGTTGGGGAGGTAGGTGATTTTCTTCGGATCGATGAAGTCCATCAGCACCGGCTGCTTCGGGTCGGAGATGTTGACCCGGCGCACCGCGACGGTGACGATCTCGGCCCCCGACGCCTCGACCGCCGCCGCGTTCTGGGCGAAATCCTTGTACTTGCCGGTGCCGACGATCAGCCGCGAAGTGAAGTCGCGGCCGGCGACCTGCCAGGTGTCGTCCGCCACGGTCAGCCCCCGCCCACGAAGGTGACGATCTCATATTCGTCGCCGTCCTCGACTTTCACCCGGCCGAGCGTGGAACGCGGCACGATCTCGAGGTTGCGCTCGACCGCGACCCTGGTCGGCTCGAGTCCGAGCTCGAGCGCCAGCTCGGCGACGCTGATCCCCTTGGGCACGCGGCGGTGCTGGCCGTTGACCCGGATCGAAAAGGTGTCGTCGTAAACCACGCGCCGCCCTATAGCGTCTCGCCATGCCGACGCTACCCACCGTCTATGTGCTGAACGGCCCGAACCTCAACCTGCTCGGCTTGCGCGAGCCGGAGATCTACGGTTCGGACACGCTCGACGACATTGCCGGCCGGCTCGAGGACCAGGCGCGCGGGCTCGGCCTCGCCGTCGAGATGCGCCAGTCGAACCACGAGGGCCATCTGATCGACTGGCTGCACGAGGCGCAGGCGGAGAGCGCGAAAGCGGTGATCCTCAATCCGGGCGGGTTCGGCCACACCTCGGTGGCGCTCCGCGACGCGGTGAAGGCGGTCGAGGTGCCAGTGATCGAGGTCCACCTTTCCAACCCGCAGGCGCGCGAAAGCTTCCGGCGAAGGAGCTTCGTCGCCCCGGTCGCGGTCGGAACCATCGCGGGGTTCGGGGCGCTGGGCTACGCGCTGGCTCTGGACGCGGCCGCCCGGCTCTGAGTAAAGCGCGGGGCCAAAGGGGAAGAGAATGAGCGACGAACGCGACGCGCCCGCCGAGGGCGGGATGCGCATCGAGGCCGATCTGGTCCGCCAGCTGGCCGAGCTTCTCAACGAGAACGAGCTGACCGAGATCGAGGTGGTGGACGGCGACCGGCGAATCGCCGTCAAGCGCGAGCCGGCGGTGGCCGCAGCGGCGCCCGCGGCTCCCGCCATGGCACCTCCGCCCCCGCCTCCGGCGGCACCGGCTCCGGCCGCCGCCGAGGTCTCTCCGGCCAGCCATCCCGGCGCGGTCAAGTCGCCGATGGTCGGCACCGTCTATCTCTCCGGCGAGCCGGGCGCGAAGCCGTTCGTCTCCCCGGGCGACAGCGTCCGCGAGGGCGAGACCCTGCTCATCGTCGAGGCGATGAAGGTGATGAACCCGATCGCCGCGCCGCGCGCCGGAACGGTCCGCCAGGTGCTCGTCGTCGACGGCCAGCCGGTCGAGTTCGACCAGCCGCTGGTGATCGTGGAGTGATCCACAAGGTCCTCATCGCCAATCGCGGCGAGATCGCGCTCCGGATCCACCGCGCCTGCCACGAAATGGGGATCAAGACGGTCGCGGTCCATTCGACCGCCGACACCGAGGCGATGCACGTCCGATTGGCCGACGAGGCGATCTGCATCGGCCCGCCGCCGGCCGGCGAATCCTATCTCAACATCCCCAATATCATCTCGGCGGCCGAGATCAGCCACGCCGACGCGATCCATCCGGGCTACGGCTTCCTCTCCGAGAATGCCCGCTTCGCCGAGATCGTCGAATCGCACGGCATCGTCTGGATCGGCCCCAAGCCCGAGCATATCCGCGTGATGGGCGACAAGATCGAGGCCAAGCGCACGGCGGCGAAGCTCGGCCTCCCGCTGGTTCCGGGCTCGGACGGGCCGGTCGAGGGGATCGCCGAGGCGAAGGAGGTCGCGGCGGCGGCCGGCTATCCGGTGATCGTCAAGGCGGCCTCGGGCGGCGGCGGCCGCGGCATGAAGGTGGTGCGCTCTGAGGACGAGCTCGAGGCGCAGATCAGCCAGGCGCGGTCCGAGGCGAAGAACGCGTTCGGCGACGACACCGTCTATATCGAGAAATATCTCGGCGACCCGCGCCACATCGAGTTCCAGGTGTTCGGCGACGGCGCGGGCAAGGCGGTGCATCTGGGCGAGCGCGACTGTTCGCTCCAGCGGCGCCACCAGAAGGTGCTCGAGGAAGCCCCTTCCCCGGTCATCTCGTCGGCCGAGCGCGACCGGATGGGCGGCATCGTCGCCAAGGCGATGGCCGAGATGGGCTATCGCGGCGCCGGAACGATCGAGTTTCTCTACGAAGGCGGGGAATTCTACTTCATCGAGATGAACACCCGGCTCCAGGTCGAGCATCCGGTGACCGAATATATCACCGGCATCGACCTGGTTCGCGAGCAGATAAGGGTCGCCGGCGGCGAGGGCCTGTCGTGCGAGCAGGACCAGATCGCCTTTCGGGGCCACGCCATCGAATGCCGGATCAACGCCGAGGACCCGCAGACCTTCGCCCCCTCGCCGGGCCTGGTGAAGAATTACGTGGCGCCGGGCGGAATGCACGTCCGGGTCGATAGCGGCCTCTACGCCGGCTACCGGGTGCCGCCTTATTACGATTCGATGATCGCCAAGCTGATCGTCTACGGGTCGAGCCGCGAGCGTTGCATCATGCGGCTGAGGCGCGCGCTCGAGGAGTTCGTCGTCGACGGCCTCAAGACCACCATCCCCCTCCACCAGAAACTGATCGACGATCCCGAATTCCAGCGGGGCGAGTATACGATCAAATGGCTCGAGGAGTGGCTAAGCCGAGCGGGATGAGCGACCGCTCCGGCGGATTGCCGAGGCCACCTGTCTCGATCGTTTCGACCCGGCGGGCGGGCGGCAAGGCGGCGCGGCGGCGCGGACCGCCGGCTCAGAGCGGCGGGCCCACCCGGATTGTATGGCCGGGCGCAACCGGCAGCTCCTCTTCATGAAGTATCGTTGTCGCGGCCAACGCATATGGCGGCGGATCGTTGGCGAGAAACACCAATGGCCGCGGCTTCGGGGACGCGATGCCGACTTGAACCGTAAAGGCGCGAACGACCACGTTCCAATCGTTCGCGATCTTCTTGAGAAAGTCCGACGAGCGACCGACTTTGCAGGTCATGAAGACCACTTCGCGCAGGGCGGCCTTCCGGCAGGCGGCAGCCATCTCCTGGTAAGCCTGCCAATGCCGCAGCCTGACCGAACCCGGGTTGTTCTTCCGGTCATTGTCGAGATCGGAGATCGCGGGAGGAGGCCCCAAGGGAACATCATAGAAGACCGAGACGAAATTCGGGGGTACTGCCGCATTCGCTCCACCCAGCGACAACGCGCGCCCGGGTGCGAGCTCAACGGTCCCCTCGCGCGGCAACTGGCCGGCGCTGCCGTGGCCGACGCTCACGATCAGCGTTCCCCCCGCCCCCGCCTTGTTCATGGCTGTGATCAATTTCGCCCTTGCCGCCTCGGGCTGCACTCCGGGCGAGATGGTCAGTTGCTCGCGGGCGAGCCTTTGTCGCTTCACGAACTGGTCGCCCCATATCTCCCAATCGTCAGTGGTGACGGAGAGTATGACCGTCTTGCCCATCGGCCTTTACAGCGCTTCCAGCGCGGGAAGGTTTTCTCTCGCCCCGACTTCTCGGTCGAGAGCGGCGATGGTCATCTTGCCCACGATATTGTCGGCCTGGTTCTGGTAGGCATGGTTGATGATGCGGCGCCGCCGCTTGTAGGCAAGCACCGCGGCGGCCGTCGCCGACCCGTAGAGGCCCGCGGCATATTCCGTAGTCGGAATCGTCCGGTCGCCGAGCATCACCAGGGCACGCTGAACCAGCCTGACATGGTCGCCCTTGGTCCCCGGAACGAGATGGGCCCGGTCGTCGACCAGGCAGGCCTCCAGCGCCCGCACGCCCTGGAATAGCCTGCATCTTAGCCCCATCCTCGCCTCCTGTCCCGGCGCTCGATCCCTGCTGTCGTTCCTGCCCTGCTCCGGAAAGCCGCTCGCGCCTGGCGAGCAGGGTTTGCGCGGCTGAAAATAACGCATAACCCGGCGTGACATAAGAATCATTCGTTCATTGCCGCAATTTGGGACTAGGCAAGGCGGACGTTTAGCGCGCCGGTCGCCAAAATGGACTGATATCCAGTCCAAAATAGATTGATGCCCCGCGCGCATTGTTAGCGGCGCTAACCCATGTTACTCTCCCGAAACATAGCGGGGGACCGGGGCTATGCGGGGGCATCTCAAACTATTTCTGCTGACGGCGGCGTTGCTGCCGATCGCCGGTATCGCCCCGGCCCAGAGCGGACCGGTCACCTATCTAGACCAAGGCATGGCCTGGACTCCGGCGACTCGGGCCGATTTCTACACCCGCGATCAGGGCGCCCAGATGATCCCGCTGGCCTGGCTGAAGGCCTTGAAGTCGCCCGACGGCCAGCCGTTCCTCGCCGACGGCCTTGCCCGCTACGGCTATCTTCCTAACCCGGCGAGCGCCGAGGGCCTGCCGATCGGCTTCACCGTCGCGGGGCCGGCGGGAAGCCGGATGACCGGAATGACCTGCGCGGCCTGCCACACCCGCCAGATCGTCGCCAACGGCCAGGAATATCGGGTCGACGGCGGGCCGGCTTTGTCCGATTTCCAGACCTTCCTCCACGACATGGACGTGGCCGCCGGTCAGGTGGCGAACGACAACGCCGCCTTCACGGCTTTCGCGGCCGCCGTGCTCGGCGCGCATGCGCCAGCGGCGAGGGTCGCAGCGCTCAAGAACGACTTCGGGCTATGGTATGCGCGCTGGCACGCTTTGATGCGCGGCGCGCTGCCCGCCGACCCGTGGGGCCTCGGACGTCTCGACGCCGTGAGCATGATCTTCAACCGGCTGACCGGCCTCGATCTCGGGCCGCCGCCGACCCGGATCATCGCGGCGAACATTCTCCCGGCCGACGCGCCGGTGCGCTATCCCTTCCTGTGGAACGCGCCGATCCAGGACAAGACGCAGTGGCCGGGCTTCTCCGACAATGGCGACGACCTGCTCGCTCTGTCGCGCAATCTGGGCGAGGTCTACGGCGTGTTCGGCACCTACCAGCCGAAGAAGGAATGGTGGCATTTCTTCGGGATCAACTTCCTCTCCGGCAATTCGGCGAATTTCGGAGGGCTGGGCAAGCTCGAGGGCCTGGTCAAGAAGATCGGCGCGCCGAAATGGCCCTGGCCGCTCGATCCGGCGCTCGTCGCGCGCGGCAAAATCATCTACGAATGGCCGACCGCGCAGGGCGGCTGCGCCGATTGCCACGGCCAGCGGCCGGGCAAGGAACGCTTCCTGTTCAAGAAGACCTGGGCGACTCCGATCATGGACGTCGGCACTGACAGCCACGAGCACGACATCCTCGCCCACACCTCCAATTCGGGCGTCCTCGCCGGCGTGCAGATCCCGTTCGGGTCCAAGATCCAGCCCACCGACAAGACCTTCACCTTGCTCGGCATCTCGGTGATCGGCTCGATCCTCCAGCATTACACGACGCCCCTGCTCGCCCAGTCCCGCGCGCGCCACAAGGCGTCGGGGAAGACGCCGACCGCACCGAAGCTCCTGCCCGAACAGAACGAATTGAGCGGCGCCTTCCGCGGGCCCGCGGCCGGGACCGGGCCGACTCAATTCCCCTACGAATCCCGCGTGCTCTACGGCATCTGGGCCGCCGCGCCCTATCTCCACAACGGCTCGGTCGCCACGCTCGCCGACCTCCTCAAGCCGGCGGCCCAGCGCCCGGCGAGCTTCCCAATGGGCCGCTATTACGACACACACGCGGTAGGTCTGGCCGCGGACCAGCACGGCTCGCTTTACGTCCGGACGACCACCGGCTGCGAGGCGCGCAATTCGGGCAACAGCCGCTGCGGCCACGAATATGGGACGAACCTGTCCCCGGCCGACAAGCAGGCCCTGCTCGAATATCTGAAGAGCATGTGAGGCGCGGAAAGCACGGGCGCCCGGCCATCGACACCTCCCTCCGGCCATCCTAAGAAGGCCGTCCATTCGGGGGAGGTTGCAATATGGTGCTCTGGATCGTGCTGGCGGTCGTCGTCATCGGCCTGCTGTGGCTCGTCGCCATCTACAACCGGCTGGTGAGGCTCAGGGCCCTGGTCAAGGAGGGGTTCAGCGGCATCACCGTCCAGCTCCGCCGCCGCGCGGACCTCGTCCCGAACCTGGTCAGCACCGTCCAGGGCTATGCCACCCACGAACGCGAGGTGCTCAATCAGGTGACCGAGCATCGCGCCGACGCGGTCGGCGCCCGAACCGTCGCCGAGACCGCCCAGGCCGACGCGGCGATGACCGGGATGCTCGGCCGGCTGATGGCCGTCGCCGAGGCCTATCCCGACCTCAAGGCCGACGACAATTTCCGCCAGCTGCAGACCGAGCTCGCCGAGATCGAGGAGCAGTTGCAGGGCGCGCGGCGCTATTACAATGCGACGGTCCGCGACCTCAACACCAGCATCCAGTCCTTCCCCAACGTCACGATCGCCCGGCCGATGGGCTTCACCGAGGCGGAATTCTACCAGGACGACGATGCATCGATCCAGACGGCCCCGGTGGTGAAGTTCGGCGCCGGAGCCTGAGCCGGTGACCCTCTTCCGGCCGCGCCTCGCGCTCGTCGCCGCCGCCTTCCTGTTCGCCGCGCCGGCCATCGGCCAGAGCGACGAGGACGAACGCATCCTCTCCTTCTCGAGCGACGTCGCCGTGCAGCGCGACGCCAGCCTCGAAGTGACCGAGACGATCCGCATCCGCTCCGAGGGCGAGGAGTTCCGCCACGGACTGCTGCGCGACTTCCCCACCCGGTACCAGAAGGACGGCCGGCTGGTCCGCGTCGGCTTCGAGGTCGAAAGCGTCCAGCGCGACGGCCACGACGAGCCGTGGAAAACGGAGCGCATCGAGAACGGCGTCCGAGTCCGCATCGGCAGCGCCAAGATCCTGCTCGAAAATGGCGAGCACAGCTTTGTCATCCACTACCGCACCACCCACCAGCTCGGCTTCTACAAGGGTTTCGACGAGCTCTACTGGAACGCGACCGGCACCGGCTGGGCGTTCCCGATCGACGTGGCCGAGGCGCGCATACGCCTGCCCGAGCCGGTGCCGTTCGGGCAGCGCGCCGTCTATACCGGGTCGCAGGGCTCGAAGGACCAAAATGCCGAGGTCGTCGAGGAGCGACCGGGCGAAATCCTGTTCCGGACAACGGCGCCGCTCGGAAGGTACGAAGGGCTGACCGTGGCCGCGGCCTTTCCGAAGGGGGTCGTCACGGCGCCCAAGCCGCCGACCGCCGCCCAGGACTGGCTTGCCCGGAACGGTCCCTGGGCGGCCGGCATCCTCGGCTTCCTGGGGCTCTGCTTCTTCTATTACGAAGCCTGGCGCAAGGCCGGGCGCGGGCCGGTGGCGGGCACGATCGTGCCCTTGTTCACGCCCCCCGAGCATATGTCCGCTGCGGCTTTGCGCTACGTCCGGCGGATGGGCTACGACAACCGCGCCTTCGCCGCGGCGATCGTCGAGAGCGGGGTCGACCGCAAGATCCGCCTCGTCGAGGAAAAGCACGGCCTGTTCCGCCACAAGACCACGACGATCGAGAAGACCGGCGAGCCGGACGACATGCCGCCGCCCGAGCAATCGATGCTCCTCGCCCTGTTCGCCGGCGGCGACAGCATCGAGATGAAGCAGGAGAATCACACGACCTTCGAGGCGGCCCAGAAGGGGCTTCGCGAGGGCCTGCAGGCCGCCTATCTCGACAAGACCTTCCACACCAACAAGGGCTGGGCCTGGACCGGCCTGGTGCTGGTCATGGCCGCGATGCTGTTCGTCGGCGCGGTGATCGCCCTCACCGATCCCTATGGCGCGCCCAGCGCCTGGGCGGCGCCGGTGCTCGGCCTGCTTCTCGCCGTCGCCGGGCTCGCCGCCGGCCTGCGCTCGCGCTTCGCCGGACCGGGGCGGAGCTGGTGGCTCGCCGCGCTGTCGCTGCTTCTGATCGCGGGCGGCGGCTTCATGCTGACCGCCGCCTTCGCGGCCGCGACCGACGCCGGCCTGATCCTGGCGATGCTGGTCCCGCTGCTCATCCTCCCGTTCGCCCTGACCGCGTTCAGCTGGATGGCGGCGCCGACGACGCAAGGGCGACGGATCATGGACGAGATCGCCGGCTTCGAGAAATATCTCTCGGTCACCGAGGAGAACCGGCTCGAGACGCTTCATCCGCCGGAAAAGACGCCGGAGCTGTTCGAGCGCTATCTGCCCCACGCCATCGCCCTGGGCGTCGAGAATCGCTGGGCCAACCGCTTCGCCGCGGTGCTGGCCGCCGCCGCCGCCGACCCGACGCGAAACCAGGGGGCGATGGTCTGGTACGTCGGCAGCGGCAACGCCTGGGACGATCCCGGCAGCTTCGCCTCCGACCTCGGCTCCGGCCTCACCAGCAGCGTCGCCTCCGCCTCGACCGCGCCCGGTTCGAGCGGCGGCGGCTCGTCCGGCGGCGGCGGCGGCGGCGGCGGCGGCGGAGGCTGGTGACCTTGCCCGGTACGGTGCGCGGCGCCTAGGCTCATCGGTTCCACATCCGGGAATCCATCATGGCCGACAAGTTCCAGCTCTCGCTCGCGCCGGAGAAGCTCTGGCAGGCGATCAATCCGTGGAGCTTCTACAATCAGGGCGCGCAGCTCGGCTTCGTCAACATCAACCTCGGCCAGACCGCGCACCCCGAGATCGAGCAGAAGGTGCTCGACGAGGTGGGAAGCTACGGCCGCCAGCTCGGCCGGATCGGCGACGCGCTCGAAGTGCTGATCGACCATTTCGACGCCAAGGGCCTCGGCAAGGCGGAGAAGGACGCCCTCGCCATCCTCAAGGGCCAGCTCGCCGCGATCCGCAAGGTCAAGCAGCGCGAGCGGGACGGCGGCAAGCCGGCTTGAATTTTCGCTTTCCTACACCCCCGGCTTGCTGCCACGGTAGAAGCATGATCGTCGAGCGCCGCCTTCTCCGAGCCCGCCGGAAAAGCGACAGTATTCGTATCGGGGGACGGCTTTTTTCCGATCTATCGAAGCCGAAACTTCCGAAACTTCCGCGACTTTCTGTCGCTTTCCGAGCCCCCCACTCCGGGTGTCGTGCCGAGTCGCGAAGCGGGCCACGCGGAGCCGCGCCGTGACTGCCGCAGCCGACGCCTCGCAACCGCTGACCCGCTCCCAGAAGAGCGCCATCCTGGCGAGCTATCTCGGCTGGACTCTCGACGCGTTCGACTTCTTCCTGATGGTGTTCATGCTGAAGGCGATCGCCGCCGAGTTCGGCACCGCGATCGGGCCGGTTTCGAAGGGCATCTTCCTGACCCTCGCCGCCCGGCCGCTCGGCGCCTTCGTGTTCGGCCTGCTCGCCGACCGGTTCGGGCGCCGGCCGATCCTGATGGTCGACATATTGCTCTTCTCGGCCCTCGAATTCGCCTCCGGCTTCGCGCCGACCCTCACCAGCCTGCTCGTCCTTCGCTTCCTGTTCGGGATCGCGATGGGCGGCGAATGGGGCATCGGCTCGTCGCTGGTCATGGAGAGCATCCCGCCGCGTCTTCGCGGCCCGGTCTCCGGCCTGCTGCAGAGCGGCTATCCGTCGGGCTATCTGCTCGCCTCGATCGTCTATTTCCTGCTGTTCGACCAGATCGGCTGGCGGGGAATGTTCATGGTCGGGGTGGCGCCGGCCCTGTTCGTCGTCTTCATCCGTCTCAGGGTGGAGGAGAGCCCGGTCCACGAGGTCCATCGCACCAAGCGGACGGGCACCCCCTTCGCGGAGTTCGTCCGCCCGCTCGGCGAACTCGCCCGCAATTGGAAGATCGCCCTCTACCTCGTCGTTCTGATGGCGGCGTTCAACTCGCTGAGCCACGGCACCCAGGACCTCTATCCGACCTTCCTCCAGAAGCAGCACGGCTTCGACACCCACACCACGGGCCTGCTCGCCATCATCGGCAATATCGGGGCGATCGTCGGCGGAATCTCGTTCGGAATCCTCTCCGAGCGGATCGGGCGGCGGCGGGCGATCATCCTCGGCGCGCTGCTCGTCCTGCCGGTGATCCCGCTCTGGGCCTGGTCCGCGACTCCGCTGCTGCTCGCCGCGGGCGCCTTCCTGATCCAGGTCGCCGTGCAGGGCGCCTGGGGCATCGTTCCGGTTCATCTCAACGAGCTTTCGCCCGGCCGGGCGCGGGGAACCTTTCCGGGCTTCGCCTATCAATTGGGCAACCTCGCCGCCTCGTGGAACGTGGTTCTGCAGACCTCGATCGCGGAGAGCCGGCACGACGATTACGGCCTGGCCCTCGCTTTGTTCGCGGGCGGCGCGGCGCTGATGGTGGCGGTGTGGACCTGGTTCGGCCCCGAGCGGCGGGACGTCGATTTC
>JAXDPL010000069.1:0-2873 GCA_034668385.1 Sphingomonadales bacterium
AGCGACCACGAACAGCACGCCGGACCCACCGCCCTGCTGCAGGCCCTTGAGCGCGCCGGTCGCGATCTCCTTCGCGGGACCCGGCGCGACGGTCGTGAGGTTGTCCATCAACGGCTGGATGGCGGAACTGCCGATCAGCCCGAGGATGGACACCATCGCGAGCAGCGCCGGGAAGATGGACAGCACGCCGTAGTACGTGAGCGCCGCTGCCCAGTGCGGCAGGTTGTCGTCTGAGAACTCCTTGACGGTACGTGTGAGCGTCGCGCTCACAGCTTCTCTTGCGCCTTGTCGGCGGTCTTCTCGGCGATCTCGGCGACCTTGCCGCCGTGCTGCTGACCGGCTTGGCGGACGGCGTCGGCGGTGCTGTCGATGGCGTCCTTGGCGCCTTCCTTGACCTGCTCGACGAGCTCTTGCGCGCGCGACTGGACCTGCTCGCGGACCTTCTGCGCGGTCGGAGCGAGCTTCTCGCGCTCAAGCTCGGTCTCCGGTAGCGCAAGCCCCACCGCGAGGCCCGCCGCCGCTGCACCCGCCGCCACCGCGATCGGATGATCGTGCGCCACCCCGGCCGCATCCTGGGCCTTGGCCTTGATGTCCTCCTTGGACGGGGCCGCGTCGCCGACCCCGTCGGGCAGCTTGGACTTCAGCGCATCCAGCTTCTGTGAGACGTCCTCACCGGACGGCAGCGTGGACTTCACGGCATCCGCGTCGGGCAGCTTGGACTTCAGCGTCTCGCCGATGCCGCCCTCGCCCTGACCGTCGCCGGACACCTTGGACTTCAGCGTGTCGACCTTCTCCATGATCGCCTCCTTCTTGTCTTCGAGCGCCTCCTTGCCACGGTTCTTGATGTCCGCCTTGTAGGCGAGCGCGCCCACCGCCTCGCCGAGGTTCTCGCGCGACTCTGCGATCTGCCGCCGGATGTCGTCTACCTCGTCTGTCCCAGACCCCATTTGGCCTCCTCCTTCACGGTCTCGATCGTCTGCTTGACGGACTCGATGGCCTCTTCGGGAATCGGAGGGCCCGCCTTCTGAATGCGCTTCTTGCCCACGAGGGCCAGCACGCCGGCGATCGCCACGAAGACGACCGTCACGACGAGCGCCGCAAGCCACGCGGCCATCGCCGTCGCCAGCGCGAAGATGAGGCAGAGCATGAGCCCGAGGCTCGCGAGGTGCAGCGTGTAGCCGGCGCCGCCGAACATGCCGGCGCCGACCCCGACCTGCTTGGCCTTCTCCGTCATCTCCGCCGTGGCGAGCTTGATCTCCTGACGCACGAGCGTCGTGGCCTCGTCGGAGACCTGCCTGAGCAGATCCGCCGCCGACTCGTCGCGCTTGTCCGGCGCGCCCGCCCGGGACGCGCCGAGCACCTCGGGTGCGGGCCGCGCGACGCCGTTGCCGGTGCCCGCCGTGATGCCCATGTGCCGATCGGAGCGTTCGTCTGGCTTCGCCGCATCACGGCCGTTGGCGCCTTCGCCGCCGTCGATGCCGTAGTGACGGTAGACCGCTGCCACCTCCTGCTCGGAGGGCTCGCCGCCGCCGCCGATCCGCGGAGCGTCGCTCACGAGCGATTTCTCATACGCGGCCCGGATGCCCTCGGCGATCGGATCGGCGCCGGTGAGCGGCACCAGCGTCGCTCGGCTTCCGAGCCGGCCCAGCTTGACGAGCGCCCACTCCGGCCGACCCGTCTCCTCGACGAGGTAGATCTCCTCGATCGTGCCGATCCTGTCGCCGTCGCGGTCAAGCAGCGTCCGGCCTTCCCAATCCATCGCGTTGCGCTGCTGAGGCGTCACGATGATCGGCCTCCGTCGCCCGGATCGGCGGCCTCATCCTCCTTCGGGGCATCGTCGCCGAGCGACGCCTTCAGCAGCCGTCCAGCGGCGAACCCCGCCGCGGCGCCGACGGCCGCGGCCGCGGCCGGGTTCTCGCGCGCGGCGTCGGCGGCCGCCTGCACGAGCGACTCGCCGTCGGTCTGCTCGAGGTAGTTCCCGACGCTCCTGACGCGCTCGCCGGCCTGCTCGGCGATCTTCGCGGGGCCGTCCTTGCCCTGGCTGCGCAACTCCTCGGCGACGCCGTCGAGCGACTGGGCCTGGGTGCCGATCTGCTGGCCGATCTGCGTCGAACGCTCGTCGACCTGCGCGGCCGCCCTGCCCTTCGCCTGGCCTGCTGCGGCCTGGGCATGCTCCCTTGCCTGCCCGGCGATGTCGCGCGCCTTCTCCTTCGCCGGGGCCGCGGCCTCCTGCACCTTCGCCTTTGCGCCCGCGGCGACCTCCCGCGCCCTGTCCTTCGCTTCCTCGGCGGCCGGTTGCTCAGCGTGCGGCGGCGGAGGCGCTGCCGCGCGATCGTGAGCGTCCGAAACCACGTGCTCCGGCGGTCCCGATTGCACCTTCAGCCGTTGCTCGGTCATGAAGCAGACTCCCCACCTTCGTGTCAAGAGGTCATAGTTGGGACACCTGTACCGCCCGGTCCGAGGATGCAAACACCGATTGGCGGGAATCCGGGGTTGTGGGCGCCATGAATGGGACACTTGGCACAAGAACGGTCATGCATTGACCCATGTGCCGGCTCGGGTACGTTTGATGAGGAGCCCATGAGCGAGCCCGCCGCGGACACCGACGACAGTGCGCCTTCGGATGCGAGCGGCGCGTTGCGCGCCGACGCGCTCGCCAGCCGCGAGCGGATCCTGGCGGCGGCCGAGATGCTCGCCGGCGACCGCCGCGTCAGCATGGTCGAGATCGCCGCTGCGGCGGGTGTCGGGCGGTCCACGCTCTACCGCCATTTCGCGACCCGCGAGGTGCTGTGGCGCGCGCTGGAGGAGCGCGTAGGCGAGGCGCCGCCGGCCGGTCTCGCCGGCCGGGTGGCGACGATGCCGTTCCTTGCGCC
>JAXDPL010000070.1:0-31730 GCA_034668385.1 Sphingomonadales bacterium
GAGGAGCGCGAGCTCGGCGTCGCCCTGGTCGAGCTTGGCGCCGGCGTCACCAACGTATCGGTCTTTGCCGGTGGCATGCTGGTCGGCTTGAAGTCTCTGGCGATGGGCGGGATCGACATCACGGACGACATCGCCTCCGCCTTCGGCACTCGGCGGGTCGAGGCCGAGCGGATGAAATGCTTCTACGGCTCGGCGATGACGTCCCCACGCGACAATCACGACATGATCGAGCTTTCCCCGATCGCCGGCTCGGAGGAAGGGACGGAAGCGGCGCGCATCACTCGCGCCCAGCTCATCGCCGTCATTCGCCAGCGGCTCGAGCATCTGACCGGCGAGATCGCCGCTGCCCTGAAGGATCTGGGCTTCGGCGGCCCGTTCGGGCGGCAGGTGGTGCTGACCGGCGGCGGCTCGGAGCTGAAGGGCATCGCGGATTACGCGCAGGGCGTGCTCGGCCGCGCCGTGCGCATCGGCCGGCCGAGCCTTCCCGGCCTTCCCGACGCCCATTCGGGCCCAGCCTTCACCACTCTCGTCGGCCTCGCCCAGTTCGCAGCGTCCAGCGAACTGGACCTGCGATCGGTGATGTCGCCGCAGCAGGCGGTGCAGAAGGAAGGCGGCGGCGGCAACGTCGTCCAGCGCCTGATTTCGGCGTTTCGGAGTGGCTTTTGAGATTCACCCGTGGCTTTGAGGACTCAGTGGCCGTGACATTTCGGACTCAGTGAGGGGTTTCTCCACCGAAAAATTACTGGGTCGTTAACTTTTCTCTCGCACGCGAGAATCGCCTCGTGCAAAAGGGTTTAACCGTGTCCCGAAGGTCGAGAGCATAAGGGGAAAACAGCCGATGAGCATCGATTTCATCCGTCCGGAAGTGGACGAGCTCCGGCCCAGGATCAGCGTCATCGGAGTCGGCGGCGCCGGCGGCAACGCGGTCGCCAACATGATCGCCAACGACGTCCAGGGGGTCGACTTCATCGTCGCCAACACGGACGCCCAGGCGCTCAACGCCTCGCCCGCTGACCAGCGCATCCAGCTCGGCCTCAGGATCACCCAGGGCCTCGGCGCCGGATCCCGGCCCGAGATCGGCAAGGCGGCCGCCGAGGAAGCGATCCAGGAGATCGAGGCGGCATTGGACGGCGCCCACATGTGCTTCATCGCCGCCGGCATGGGCGGCGGCACCGGCACCGGCGCGGCGCCGGTCATCGCCAAGGTCGCCCGCGACAAGGGCGTCCTGACCGTCGGGGTCGTCACCAAGCCGTTCAGCTTCGAGGGCAACCGCCGCGGCCGCGCCGCCGAGGCGGGGATCGAGGAGCTTCAGCAGCACGTCGACACCCTGATCGTCATTCCGAACCAGAATTTGTTCCGGATCGCCAACCCGAACACGACGTTCAAGGAAGCCTTCCAGATGGCCGACGAGGTCCTCCAGCAGGGCGTTCGCGGAATCACCGATTTGATGGTCATGCCCGGCCTCATCAACCTCGATTTCGCAGACGTACGCTCGGTGATGGGCGAGATGGGCAAGGCGATGATGGGGACCGGCGAGGCGCTGGGCGACAACCGGGCCATCGAGGCGGCGGAGAAGGCGATCGCCAACCCGCTGCTCGACGGAGTGTCGATGCGCGGCGCCCGCGGCGTGATCATCTCGATCACCGGCGGCGAGGACATGCGGCTGATGGAGGTCGACGAGGCGGCCAGCCACATCAAGGAGCTGGTCGATCCGGACGCCAACATCATCTGGGGCTCGGCGTTCAACAACGATCTCGAGGGCAAGATCAGGGTGTCGGTGGTCGCCACCGGGATCGACGCCGACGCGGTCGTCCAGGCGCCGCCGCAGCCCGCCAAGGTCTTCGCCTTCCCCGGCGCGGCCCGGGCGCCGGCGCCCGTCGAGGAGCCGAAGATCACCCTCACGCCGCCGGAGCCGGCGGCCGGGGCCGCCGAGGAACCGATGCCGGCCGACGAGCTCGGCCTCGAAGCGGCCGCGCCCGAGGAGGAAGAGCTGACGCTCGACACGCCGGTAGCGGAAGAATCGGGCGAGCTTCTGCTCGACACCGGGATGATGGACGAGGATGACGGCGAGGGCTTCATCGAGGAGGAGCTGGCCGGCGGCCCGGAGGCGAGCGCGCCCGGCACGCGCAGCTGGATCACCGGCGACGAGGGCGCCGCCGCGCCTGCAGCGCCAAAGGCGGGCCGCGAGGGCGGCACCCTGTTCGAGCGCATGTCGAACATCGCCCGCGGCGCCGCCAAGGCGCAGGTCGAGGAGGAGCCCGAGGCGCCGTCGCGCCTGCGCCGCGACCCACTCGACATCCCGCGCTTCCTCGGGCGCCAGAACAACCAGTAAGCGGCCTGTAAACGTCGCCGCGCGTAAGGCGCCGCCCCGGCTCCGGCCGGGGCGGCGTTCGCGTTTTCCCGTCATTGCGAGGAGCGGAGCGACGAAGCAATCCAGCTTCGGTCTAAGAGTCTGGATTGCTTCGCTTCGCTCGCAATGACGGCTCACTCCTCCGCCTTTCGTCGCCCCCGGCAACCGGCCTGACGCAGCGCCGTTGCCGGGCGCGGGCGGGGCCGCTTCTATTCGGCGCATGAGCGGATTGGGGACGAGGGGCGTCCGGCGCGGTTTCGCCGTGCTGGGGGCAGGGATATTGTTGCACGTGGCGCCGGCCTCGGCCGCGCAGCCGAACGGCGCGCCGGGACCGGAGGCGCCGGCGAGCGACTCTTTGTCGCGCAACCTGCACGAGCTGGCCGACAATCCGCGTAGCCTGTCGGCCCTGACCGGCGCCGGCAAGGCAGCGCTCGACGCCGGCGACGCCCAGGCCGCGCTCACCTTCTTCGCTCGCGCCGAGGACGTTGCACCGCAGGACGGGCGGGTGAAGATGTGGATCGGCGCCACCCTCGTCCAGCTCGAGCAGCCGCGGGCCGCGATGAAGTTCTTCACCGACGCGGTCCAGCTGGGGCTGTCCGAAGCCGAGGTGGCGCGCGAGCGGGGCCTCGCCTGGGACCTGGTCGGCGAGCCGCGCCGGGCCCAGCGCGACTATCGGCTCGCCCTGAGCCGGGGCCGCGACGCGGAGGTCACGCGTCGGCTGGCGCTGTCGCTCGGCATCTCCGGCGACCGCGACTCGGCGCTTCGGCTGCTCGACGATCCGTCGCTCTCGGGCGACCGGGCCACCGAGCGCACCCGAGCCCTGGTTCTGGCGCTGGTCGGCGATTCGGCGGGCGCCGGCCGCGCGGTGCAGGCGTCGATGCCGGGGCCGGCCGGCGAGGCGATGATGCCGTTTCTCGCCCGCCTCCCGCAGCTCGGCTACGCCGACCGAGCGCTGGCCGTCCATCTCGGCCATTTCCCGGGCGACGGAAGGGTGCTCTCGCAGCCGGTCTATGCGGCCAACCGCTACGCCCAGCCCGCGTCCCGCCCGGCGCCGACCGAGGCGGGCCGCCCCGACGAGGGCATACCCTCGCTCGCCCGAATGGTCGCGGCCGCGCCCGCCCAGGACGAGGCTCCGAGGCGCCGGCCGGGCGAGACCCAGATGGCGAGCGCGGCGCCGGCCGCCGCAGCTTCGCGCCCGGCGCCGGCGCAGAGCCGCCGCATCGCCGGGCCGTCCATCTCGGAATGGTCGTGGAGCCGCGGCAGCTACGATCCGCCGCGCCGCCAGACCGTGGCGCCCAAGCCGGCCGCGACCGCCGCGGCGCACACCTCGCCACCGACGAAGGTGGTGGAGCGACCCGCCCAAGTCCCGCCGGTGGAGATCGCCCGCGCCGATCCGCCGCCGAGCGCGCCGCCCGAGGCGAGCCGGCCACAGCCCGAACCCGAGGTGGCGCCACCCGTCCAGGCCCAGACGTGGAGCCTCGCTCCCGCCGTCTCGAACCCGCCGCGCGAACCCGCGCCCCGCCGCATCGAGAGCCGCCCTTCGAGTCGCCTCGCCGATCTCGAAGCGGCGATCGAGGCGCTGCCGGATCCGGTGCGCTCCGCCTCCTCCCGCGCCGCGGCGCCGGGCAAGAAACCGGAAAAGCGGCCCGATCCGAAGCCCAGGGTCGAGCCGCAGCCGAGCCGTTCCTGGGTCCAGATCGCGGTCGCCTCGGAACGCTCCGCGCTTCCGCGCGAATATGCGCGGCTCAGGGGCAAGGCCCCCAAGCTGTTCGCCGAGCATTCCGCCTGGACCGCGCCGATGGGCAACACTAACCGCCTGCTGGTCGGCCCGTTCGACACGCCCAAGGCGGCCCAGGCCTTCGTCACGGCGCTCGCCAAGGAGGATCTCGGCGCCTTCGCCTGGACCAGCGACGAGGGCGAGAAGGTCCAGAAGCTCGCCGGCAAGTGAGGCCGCTCGCCGCGCTCGCCAGCGATCCCGCCCGATCCCGGGGGCGGCTCCATGCCGAGCCGCCGGGCGGCCAGCGCGGGCCGCGCGACGCCTTCCAGCGCGACCGCGACCGGATCATCCACTCGGTCCCGTTCCGCCGGCTCCGGCACAAGACCCAGGTGTTCGTGGCGCCCGACGGCGACCATTTCCGCGTCCGCCTCACCCACAGTCTCGAGGTCGCGCAGATCGGCCGCACCATCGCCCGCGCGCTCGGCCTCAACGAGGACCTGACCGAGGCGCTCTGCCTCGCCCACGATATCGGCCACCCGCCGTTCGGCCATTCCGGCGAGGAGGCGCTGGAGGCGGCGATGGCCGAGGCGGGGGGCTTCGACCACAACGCCCAGACGATCCGGCTGCTGACCCGGCTCGAGAGCCCCTATCCGCTCCATCCCGGCCTCAACCTCAGCTGGGAGACTCTGGAAGGCCTCGCCAAGCATAACGGCCCCGTCGCCGGGCCTCTGCCCTGGGCGCTCGCCGAGGCGAATTCGGAATGGGACCTGGAGCTCGCCGCCTGGCCGAGCCTCGAAGCGCAGGTGGCCGCGATCGCCGACGACATCGCCTACGACAATCACGACATAGACGACGGCCTTCGCGCCGGGCTGTTCACCCTGGAAGAGCTCACCGAAGTACCGCTGGTCGCGTCGATGTGGCGGGCGGTCAAGGCGCGCTATCCCAGCCTTGCCGACGAGCGGCTCGAAGCCGAGCTGGTGCGCGACCAGATCGGGCTGATGGTCAACGATGTGATCGCGGAAACGGCGCGCCGAGTAGCCGAGGCGGGCGTGGCCTCGGCCGATGAAGTGCGCGCCGCCGGGCGCTCGCTCGCCGGCTTTTCCAACGGTCTCGCGGCGGACGAGCGCCGGCTGAAGGCCTTCCTTCACGAGCGGATGTACGACGCCGCCCCAGTCGCGGCCGTGCGGGTCGAGGCGCAGCGGGTGCTGACCGGCCTTTGGGACGCCTACGCGGCGGACCCGTCGCTCCTCCCCGCCGACCGGCGCTCGACGGACGGCGGCCGAGTCGCCGAATTGCGGGCGATCGGGGATTATCTGGCCGGAATGACCGACCGCTTCGCGATCCGCCAGTACGAGGCGATCGTCGGGCCGGTGGCGCTGCCGGAGGCCTTCTGACCGCTTAAGCCGCCGTTCAGCGGGAGGGGAGCAGCCCTGACAGCCGCCATGAATTCGCAATGGATCGCCGCGAGCCGCTTCGGCCTCGGTCCTCGCCCCGACGAGGCGCCGCCGTCCGACCCCAAGGCCTGGTTGCGCGGCCAGCTCAGCCGCTACGATCCCAAGCCGGCCGCGCTCGCCGCGGCGCCGTCCCGCTCCGAAGTCGCGGGTCAACTTGACTATCTGGAGGAGCAGCGCAATGCGCCGCGGCGGGCGCAGCCGCAGCAGCCGGCGCAGCCGATGCAGCCCGCCGCGATGACCACCGGCGGCGAGGCGGCGATGAACGACCGGCTCGCCGGCCTTCCGCAATCGGCGCAGCAGTTCATCCGCAAGGCCGGCCGCGAATATTACACGGGCGCCGTCGCCGCCCGGGCCAATGCCGCCTTGGTCAGCGAGGCGCCGTTCGTCGAGCGGCTGGTCCATTTCTGGGCCAACCATTTCGCCGTCTCGGCCGACAAGCTGACCGTCATCGGCCTCGCCGGCCTGCTCGAGATGGAGGCGATACGCCCTCACGTGCTCGGCCGGTTCGAGGACATGCTGGTCGCGGTCGAGCAGCATCCGGCGATGCTGCTCTACCTCGACCAGGCCCAGTCGATTGGCCCCGACAGCCGGCTCGGCGCCTTCGCCGCGGGGCGCGGCCGCAAGATCGGCCTCAACGAGAATCTGGCGCGCGAGATACTGGAGCTGCACACGCTCGGCGTGCGCACCGGCTACAGCCAGGCCGACGTCACCGAGTTCGCCCGAGCGCTGACCGGCTGGACGGTGGCGGGCCTGGCGCGCGGCCCGATCGCCCGGGCGCTGGGCGGAAGCGGCGCGCCGGGCGAGTTCCTGTTCGCGGATGCGGTTCACCAGCCGGGCGCGCGCACCATCCTCGGCAAGCGCTACGACCAGGCGGGGGAGGGGCAGGCCCGCGCCGTGCTCGCCGACCTCGCGGCCAGCCCGGCGACCGCTCGCCACATCGCCACCAAGCTCGCCCGCCATTTCGCCGCCGACGATCCGCCGCCGGCGTTCGTCGACCGGCTCGCCGCCGCTTACCTTTCGAGCCGCGGCGACCTCCCCACCCTGTACCGGGTGCTGATCGACGCACCCGAGGTCTGGAACGCGGCGGCTCCGAAGTTCCGTACCCCCTGGGACTGGTCGGTCGCGGCGCTGCGCGGGGTCGGGACGAAGCAGATCCAGGGCCAGGCGGTGGTCGGGCTGATGACCCAGCTCGGCCAGCCGATCTGGCGGCCGGGCTCGCCGGCGGGCTACGACGACGTCGCGGCGAGCTGGGCGGGGCCGGACGCTTTGGTGCGGCGGGTCGAGGCGGCCGAGCGCATTGCCGGCCGGGTCCCCAACGCGCCCGACGCCCGCGCCCTCGCCCCGAAGCTGCTCGGCGACTCGCTTTCGCCCGCCACGGCGCAGGCGCTCGCCCGCGCCGAGAGCCCGGGCCAGGGCCTGGCGCTTCTGCTCGCGTCCCCGGAATTCCTGCGGAGATGAACATGCTCGACCGCCGCCGCTTCCTGGGCGCCGCCGCCGCCGGGGCCGCCGCCCTCGCCGCCATGCCGCGGATCGCGCTGGCCAAGGCGCCGACCGACCGGCGCTTCGTCTTCATCATCCAGCGCGGCGCAGCGGACGGCCTCTCCACCGTCGCTCCGACCGGCGACCCGGCCTTTGCCGGGCTGCGGGGCGGCCTCGCCGAGGATGTCGCCGCGGGCACGGCCCTCAACCCCTTCTTTCGCCTCCACCCCGCGCTCGCCGAGACGGCGAAGATGTACGGCGCGGGCGAGGCCCTGTTCGTGCACGCCGTCGCCTCGCCCTATCGCGACCGCTCCCATTTCGACGGCCAGAACGTGCTCGAGACCGGCGGATCCGGCGCCTATCGGCTGAAGGACGGCTGGATGAACCGCCTGCTCGGACTGCTGCCCGAGGGCGAGGCGAAGGCGATCGCCGTCTCGGCGACCGTGCCGGTGGCGCTGCGCGGCGCCCGCGACGTCGCCTCCTACGCGCCCTCCGCTTTGCCCTCCGCCTCGGACGACCTGCTCGCACGGGTCGGCGACCTCTATGCCCGCGATGCGCAGCTGGCGCCGCTGTGGAACGAGGCGATGGCGACCCGCAAGCTGACCGGCGACCTTTCCGGCGGCGGCGGGCGCAACGGCGCCGCGACGGGCGCTCTGGCCGCCCGGCTCCTCGCCGGCGACGGCGGCGAGCGGGTCGCCTTCATCGAGACCGGCGGCTGGGACACGCACAGCGCCCAGCGCGCCCGGCTGACGGCGCAGCTCGGCGGGCTCGACGCCCTGCTCGCCGCGCTCAAGACGGGGCTCGGCGCCGACTGGTCGAATACCCTGGTGCTCGTCGCCACCGAGTTCGGACGCACCGCGGCGATCAACGGCACCGGCGGCACCGACCACGGTACCGCCTCGGCCGCGATGCTCGTCGGCGGCGCGGTCAAGGGCGGCCGGGTGCTCGCCGACTGGCCGGGGCTCGCGCCTTCGGCCCTCTACGAGCAGCGCGACCTCAGGCCGACGCTCGATCTCGACGCGCTGATCGCCAACGCGCTCGCCCAGCATTACGGCCTCGACCTCGCCCGCACTGGGACGGCTTTGTTCCCCGAGAGCACGGCGCCCAAGCCGCTCGCCGGCCTGATCCGCGCCTGACGCGCACCGCGCCGAGGCTTCCGCTCGCCGCAGCCGGTGGAACGGCTTGGCCTGATCTGGGTTAAGTCGTTGGTGTCCGCGGCGTCTTTGCCGCGCGCCCTGTATCGGAGTGCCTGCCCATGAGCCAGGACCAGAGCCGCCTCGCCGCCTGGGGCTGCCGCCTGTCGGATCGCGTCGCCAGCCTTTCCGCCCATCCTTACGCGCAGCTCGGCCTGATCCTCATCTGCCTCGCCTGGTTCAAGGCCGGGTGGACGACCAACGCGCTGACTGCCGCCCTGTCGATCCTCGCCATCACGCTCACGCAAATGGTGCTGAACAGCCAGGGCCAGCGCGAGGCGGAGGCACGGCGGCGCGACGTCGCCCTCCACGCCAAGCTCGACGAGCTGATCCTCGCCACCCGCGAGGCCCGCGACGAGATCGCCGGCATCGAGGAGCTGGAGGAAGAGGATATCGAGGCGCTCAAGGAAGGCGCAACGGTCACTCCGCTGGTCCGCCGCCGGGCGGTCGCCGCGCCGTGACCCGCAAGGCCGCGCCGCCGGATCCCGAACCGCCGGTCGAGCCGGCGCCGGACTGGAAGGCGTTGCTCGGCCCCGAACTTCGCGAGCCGCATCCGGAGCGGGCCGGCCCGGCGGCCGTCGCCGGCCCCGGCCGCGGGCGCCGCTGAGCCGAACGGGGGGCATGACGGGGCGGCATCGATAAGTTAGAGGCCGGCCACCTCACAGCCGGAACCCTCGACTTGACGACGCTCTACGCCCGCTTCGCCGCTTATCTCGACGCCGCCCTCGACGCGCTCGAGCGCGAGGGTGCGCTCGCGCCCGGGCTCGACCGCAAGGCAGTCGCGGTCGAGCCGCCGCGCGATCCGGCCCACGGCGACCTCGCGACGAACGTCGCGATGGTGCTGGCCAAGGGGGCCGGCACCAATCCGCGCGCGCTGGCCGGGCTCGTCGCGCCGAAACTCTCCGCTCTGCCCGAGGTGGAGAGCGTCGAGATCGCCGGGCCGGGCTTCCTCAACATCCGCCTCGATCCTTCGGTCTGGCGCGAGGAGCTGCGCGCGATCGTGGCGGAAGGCGGCGATTATGGCCGTTCGGCTGTGGGCGGCGGCAGCCGGGTCAATGTCGAATTCGTCTCGGCCAACCCGACCGGGCCGATGCATATGGGCCATTGCCGGGGCGCAGTGGTCGGTGATGCGCTGGCGAGCCTGCTCGAATATGCCGGCTATGCCGTCACCCGGGAATATTATGTCAACGATGCCGGCGCCCAGGTCGACGTTCTCGCCCGCTCGGCCTGGCTGCGCTACCGCGAGGCGCTCGGCGAGGATATCGGCGAGATCCCCGAAGGCCTCTATCCGGGCGATTATCTGAAGCCGGTCGGCGAGGCTGTGGCGGCCGAGTTCGACGACCGCTTTGCCGAGGCGCCCGAGGCCGAATGGCTCGGCCTTTTCCGCGAGCGGAGCGTCGCCGCGATGCTCGAGCTCATCCGCCACGATCTCGGCCTGCTCGGAATCCACCACGAGCTGTTCGCTTCCGAAGCGGAGGTGCAGGCGTCCGGCGCGGCCGACCGGGTGCTCGCGACCCTGCGGGCCAAGGGCCTCATCTACGAGGGCACCTTGGAGCCACCGAAGGGCGACGCCCCCGAGGATTGGGAGCCGGTCGAACTGACCTTGTTCCGCTCGACCCGCTTCGGCGACGATCAGGACCGGCCGATGAAGAAATCGGACGGCAACTGGACCTATTTCGGCGCCGACGCCGCCTACCACCTCCAGAAGGCCGAGGCCGCCGACCAGCTGATCAACATCTGGGGCGCCGACCATGCCGGCACGGTGAAGCGCATCCAGGCGGCGGTGACCGCGCTCACCGACGGCCGCGTCGCCCTCGACGTCAAGCTGGTCCAGATGGTCCGACTGTTCCGCGCCGGCGAGCCCATCAAGATGTCGAAGCGGGCGGGCAATTTCGTGACGCTCGCGGACGTGGTGCGCGAGGTGGGCAAGGACGTCGTCCGCTTCATGATGCTCACCCGGCGCAACGACGCGCCGCTCGATTTCGATTTCGCCAAGGTGGTCGAGGCGTCGAAGGACAATCCGGTCTTCTACGTCCAATACGCCCACGCCCGCATCCGCTCGCTCCATCGGCGGGCGGCCGCGGCGGGCGTCGACCTCGCCGCGACGCCCGATCTCGCGCTGCTCGACGAGGAGGAGCTGGCTCTGGTCCGGCTGGCGGCCCAGTTCCCGCGCACCGTCGAAGCGGCCGCTCTGGCGCACGAGCCGCACCGCATCGCCTTCTACCTCAATGACCTCGCCGCCGCGCTCCACGCGCTCTGGAACCGGGGCAACGACGACCCTTCCCGCCGCTTCCTCATTGAGGATAAGGCGGAATTAACCCGTGCGCGGCTAGAATTGGCCGGAGCGATAGGGCAGATTATCCGGAACGGCCTCGGCATCATGGGGGTGGCCGCGGCTGAGGAGATGCAGTGATGACCGACATTCGCGCCGACGATGCCGACCGCGACGATCGCCTGCCGTGGCTGGAGGCGGTCGACGAGGACGAGGCGGGCGAGGGTCCTTCCGCGCTGAAGCTGATCGTCGCGGTGCTGATCGGCCTCGCCGCGATCGGCGCCCTGGTCGGCGGCGCCTTCTGGATCGCCAACCGCGCCCATGACGAAGGCGGCAGCGGCGAGGCGCAGGTCATCAAGGCGCCGCCCGGCGACTATAAGGTGAAGCCCGACAAGCCCGGCGGCATGGCCGTCGAGGGCGAGGGCGGCACCGCCTTCGCCGCAAGCACCGGCGCCGAGCCCAAGGGCCAGATCAATCCGAACGCGGTCCCGGAGACCCCGGTCACCCAGAAGGGCCCGGACTCCGCCGCGCCGCCCGAGCCGCAGCCCAAGGCCGCTCCCGCGCCGGCGCCGGCAGCGCCCAAGGCCCAGCCTCCCGCCGCGCCCGCCGCGCCGGGCAGCACGATCCAGCTCGGCGCCTTCGCCGACGGCGCGACCGCCGAACGGGTCTGGAAGGGCCTGTCCGGCCGCTTCACCTATCTCGCGCCGCTGTCGCACAGCGTCGTCCAGGCCCAGGTCAACGGCAAGACATGGTACCGCCTTCGGGCGAGCGGCCCCGGCGCCGCCGACGTCTGCGGCCGACTCCGCGTTGCCGG
Source organism: Sphingomonadales bacterium (assembly GCA_034668385.1). Classification (GTDB taxonomy): domain Bacteria; phylum Pseudomonadota; class Alphaproteobacteria; order Sphingomonadales; family Sphingomonadaceae; genus Allosphingosinicella. The sequence continues at coordinate 11,280 of JAXDPL010000070.1, forward strand.
AGAGAATTGCCTCCGGATCGACTGACGGGAGCCGTGCAAGCCGCGTTCTACGGTTTCTCCGGGCCGGTCCTCACCGACGACGAGCGCGCCTTCTTCCGCGAGGCGGAGCCGGTGGGCTTCGCTCTGTTCCAGCGCAATTGTGTCGACCGGGCCCAGCTCCGGGCGCTGACCGACGCTCTGCGCGACCTTTCCGGGCGGGACGACGTTCCGATCCTGATCGACCAGGAAGGCGGCCGCGTGGCACGGCTGAAGCCGCCGGCCTGGCCACTCTTCCCGGCTGCCGAGGCCTTCGCCCGCTTCTACGAAAAGGCGCCGATGAGCGCGATCGAGGCGGCGCGGGCCAATGCGCGGGCGATCGCGCTTCTGCTCGCCGAAGCGGGCGTCAACGTCGACGCCCTGCCGGTGCTCGACGTCCGCCAGCCCGGCGCCACCGACATCGTCGGCGACCGCTCATTGGGCGGCGAGCCGATGCAGGTGGCGGCGCTCGGGCGGGCGATGCTGGACGGCCTGGCGTCCGGGGGGGTGGTCGGAATCGTCAAGCACATGCCCGGCCACGGCCGCGCTTTGGTCGACAGCCACAAGGCGCTGCCCTTCGTCGAGGCGGACGAGGAAGATCTGGCGGTGGACCTCGCGCCGTTCCGGGCGCTTGCCGACGCGCCGATGGGGATGACCGCCCACCTCGTCTACACCGTTTGGGATCCGGAGAGGCCGGCGAGCCAGTCGCCGGTCGTCATCGCCGACATCGTTCGCGGCCGGCTCGGCTTCGACGGCTTCCTGATGTCCGACGATATCGGCATGAACGCCTTGTCGGGCGGCTTCGCCGAGCGCGCCCGGCGCGTGCTGGAGGCCGGCAACGACGCCGTGCTCCACTGCTCGGGCGACATGGCGGAAATGGAAGCCGTCGCCTCGGCCGCCGGGCCGCTGAGCGAGGCTGGCCAGGCGCGGCTGGCCCGGGCGATGAGCTCGGTGCGCCCCGTCGACGGCCCTTCCTATGAAGAGCTGGCCGACAAGAGGGATCGGCTGCTCGCCCTCGCCTGAGCCGCCGTGTCGATCCTCGCCGTTCCCCGCCACCTCCTCGCCGCAGCAGACGGAACCGAAAGGGGACTGTCGTTCGTTACGGGGGCGCAGGGGTGAACCAACATAGATGGAGTAATGCGTTATGAAGCTTTCCGGACTGGCGGCCGCGGCCGCGATCCTCGTCACCTCTTTCGGCCTCGCCGCCGCCGCAGACGCCCAGCCGCCGGTGCGCGAGCGCACCGTCGTCCGCACCACGGTCGCCCCTCGGCCGATGCGCGAGCGCACCGTGGTGCGCACCACCGTCGTCCGCCGCGACATGGACCGCCGCCATTACGGCTGGAATCGCGGCCATCATTACGGCTGGAACAACCATCACCGCATGTGTCGGACCGTCTGGCGCAACCATCGCCGAATCCGCACCTGCCGCGTCTGGTAGGCTGAATCGCGCGTCCCGCCTGGGGCGGCGGGGCGCGCGAAGTCATTGAGCCCGCGGCTTCGAGCCGCTATCGCGCTGGCCAGCAGAGGATCAGCGGATGGCCGAGTTCACCCTTCCCCCGAACAGCCGGATCAGCTCTCGCGGCAAGACCTATCGCGCCGAGGGCAAGCGCGGCCGGGTGCGCAGCTTCAAGATCTACCGCTACGATCCCGATACCCGCGAGAATCCGCGCTACGACCGCTTCGAGCTCGACCTCGACGAGACGGGGCCGATGGTCCTCGACGCCCTCTTGAAGATCAAGAACGAGATCGATCCGTCGCTGACCTTCCGCCGCTCGTGCCGCGAGGGGATCTGCGGTTCCTGCTCGATGAACATCAACGGGCGCAACGGCCTCGCCTGCACCACCGCGATCGAGGATTACAAAGGCGAGATCCGGATCACGCCGCTGCCGCACATGGACGTGATCAAGGACCTCGTCCCCGATTTCACCCATTTCTTCGCCCAAGATGCCTCGATCGAGCCGTGGCTGAAGACCAAGAGCCCGGCGCCGGCCGGCAAGGAGAGGCTGCAGTCGCCCGAGGACCGGGCGAAATTGGATGGCCTCTACGAATGCATCCTCTGCGCCTGCTGCTCCTCCTCCTGTCCGAGCTATTGGTGGAATTCCGACCGGTTCCTCGGCCCGGCCATCCTGCTTCAGGCCTATCGCTGGCTCGCCGACAGCCGCGACGAGCTGACCGGCGAGCGTCTGGACGAGCTCGAGGACCCGTTCCGCCTCTACCGCTGCCACACGATCATGAACTGCGCCAACGTCTGCCCCAAGGGCCTCAACCCCGCCAAGGCGATCGCCGAGACCAAGAAGCTGCTCGTGGAGCGGGCGGTTTGATTTGCCCGTCACCCCAGCGAAGGCTGGGGTCCATGCTGACTCGGCATGGATGCCAGCGTTCGCTGGCATGACGAGAAGGACATGACCGAGCGCCGCCTCCACCCCCTGATCCGACACCAGCCGGACCCCGACCATCCCGGCTGGATGACCTGGGACCTGCCGAGCGACGACACGCGCTTCAACGCGGCGCTCGGCAAATTGCTGGTGCGGGGTGAGGGCGAGGGGCGGGCGCGGTGCCGGATGTTCCCGGGCGCGGCGCAGTCGAACCTCGGCAACGTCGTCCACGGCGGCGCGATCCTGACCTTCATCGACATGGCGATGTTCGCGGGCGGCTATGTCGCGGGAGCGAATCTCGGGCCCTCGGTGACGCTCGATCTCTCCGCGCAATTCCTCTCGCCCGCCCGACTCGGCGCGCCGCTCGACGCGACCGTCGAATTGCTGCGCGAGAGCAAGCGGATGGCGGTGATGCGCGGCCTGGTCGAGCAGGAGGGCGCGACCGTCGCCGCCTGGTCGGGGACCTTGCGCAAGCTGGCCAGGAAATGAGCGAGGTCGCCGCGCGCTACCGCGCGCTGCTCGCCGCGGGGGAGCTCAAGCCCGATGCGGACCAGGCCTCCGCCGTCGAGCGGCTCGATGCGCTGGCGGCGCGGCTCGATCGCCGCCCCGGGCTGCTCTCTCGCCTTCTCGGCAAAGAGGAAGCCGGCTCGCGCGGGGCCTACATGTGGGGCGGGGTCGGCCGCGGCAAGTCGATGCTGATGGACCTTGCCTGCGCCGCCATGCCCATCGAGCCCAAGCGCCGGGTCCATTTCCACGAATTCATGCTCGAGGTGCACGAGCGTCTCCGCCTCGAGCGGGCGAAGGAGGAAGGCGACCCGATCCCCGCCGTCGCCCGCGCCGTCGCGGCGGAGGCCCGGTTGCTCGCCTTCGACGAGATGGTGATCAACAACCCCGCCGACGCGATGATCCTCTCGCGCCTGTTCTCGCACCTGCTCGGGGAAGGGGTGTTCGTCCTCACCACCTCCAACCGCCCGCCCCGCGACCTCTATCTGGGCGGCCTCAACCGCGAGCTGTTCCTGCCCTTCATCGACCTCGTCGAGCGCGAGCTCGACGTCGTGCCGCTGAACGGCCCGGTCGATTACCGGCTGGAACGATTGGGCGGAATGCCGACCTGGTACGTGCCGAACGGGCCGGAGGCGACGAAGGCGCTGAGCGAAGCCTTCTTCCGGCTCACCGACTATCCGGTCGAGGACCGCGAGAAGGTACCGTCGGAAGACATAGCGGTGCCGGGCGGGCGAACGCTTCACGTGCCCAAGAGCCTCAAGGGCGTCGCCGTCTTCTCGTTCCGGCGGCTGTGCGGCGAGGCGCGCGGCGCCGCCGACTATCTCGCGGTGGCACGCCGCTATCATACCGTCATCCTCGTCGGAATCCCGGTCATGGGCCCGGAGAAGCGCAACGAGGCCGCCCGCTTCGTCACGCTGATCGACGAGCTTTACGAGCACAAGGTCAAGCTCCTCGCCGCCGCCGACGCCGAGCCTGCCGGCCTCTACCCGGCCGGCGACGGCACGTTCGAGTTCCAGCGCACCGTCTCGCGCCTCATCGAAATGCAGAGCGCAGACTACATGGCCGCCGGTCACGGGGAGGAGTGACTCCCCTCTCCCAGGGGGAGAGGGGATGTACGGTTGACGGCGCGCCTCTCGCCGGTCCAGCTTCCGCGCCACTTAATCGGGGAGGTTCCACACATGCGTCTTGCCATCGCCCTCGGCCTCGGCCTGCTCTCCACCGCCGCCTTCGCCCAGCCGCCTGCCGATCCGTGGAAAGCCAAAGCGCTGGAGATCTACCGGCACGCGATCGAGGTGCCGACCGTGGAGGGGCGTGGCAGGGTGCCGGAGCTCGCCCAATGGCTCGCCGACCAGTACAAGGCCGCCGGCTGGGCCGACGCGGACATCCACGTCCTTCCCTATGACGGCAATCCGGGCAACCACACGGCGGCTTTGATCGTGCGCTGGCCGGCGGCGAAGCCGTCGGGCAAGAAGCCGATCCTGCTCATGGCCCATATGGACGTGGTCGAGGCGAGGCCCGAGGATTGGTCGCCCGGGCTCGACCCGTTCAAGTTCGTCGAGAAGGAGGGCTATTTCTACGGGCGCGGGACCAGCGACATCAAGGAAGGCGTCACCGCGGTCACCACCGCTTTGCTCAAGCTTCGCGCCAGCGGCTTCAAGCCGACCCGCGACATCGTCGTCCTGTTCACCGGCGACGAGGAGACGAGCGGCAACGGCGCCCGCCTGGCCGCGACCGAATGGCGCAAATGGACCGACGCCGATTTCGCGCTCAACTCGGACGGCGGCGGCGGCGGCTTCGGCCGCGACGGCCGGCCATTGGGCTTCACCCTGCAGACCGCCGAGAAGACCTATTCGATGTACACCTTCACCGTCCGCAACCCGGGCGGGCACAGCTCCAAGCCGAGGCCGGACAACGCCATCTACCAGCTCGCCCACGCGCTCGAGCGGCTCGAGGCCTACCGCTTCACGCCGATGCTCAACGAGACGACGCGCGCTTATTTCGGCGTGCGCGAGAAGAGCGAGCGGGGCCCGCTCGGCGACGCCATGCGGCGCTGGCTGGCCAATCCGAACGACGGCGCGGCGGCCGACTTCATCGAGGCCGATCCGGGCGAGGTCGGGCTGACCCGCACCCGCTGCGTCGCCACCCGGCTCGAGGGCGGCCACGCCGACAACGCTCTGCCCCAGCTCGCCCGGGCGACGATCAATTGCCGGATCATGCCGGGCACCGAGCCGGCGGCGATCCGGGACGAGCTCGAGCGGGTGGTCGCCGACGCCAACGTCAAGGTCGAGCGCACCGACAACCAGGCGATGTCGCTCGCTTCGCCGCTGAGGCCCGACGTGGTCGCCGCCTACACCGCCGCGGTCCACAAACGGCATCCGGATTCCCCGATCATGCCGGAAATGAGCACCGGCGCCAGCGACGCGCGCCCGTTCCGGGTCGCCGGCATTCCGGTCTACGGGGTCGACGGCAGCTGGGGCGTGATCCCCGACGACCTGCGCGCCCACGGCCGCGACGAGCGCCTGCCGGTCAAGGCCTTCTACGAGGACGTCGACCATTGGGTCGACATGCTGACCCTGCTGGCGGGGAAGTGACGGGCGTCAGCCCGTCATTGCGAGGAGCAGAGCGACGAAGCAATCCAGTTCCGGCGTCGGTGCGACTGGATTGCTTCGCTACGCTCGCAATGACGGGAACTGCCAGACGATGCTCGGGTAGAGATCTTCCCAATCCGGGTTCATCGCTTCAATTAGGAGTAGCTTCCTGCGCCGCGAGCCGGCTTTGAGCTGCTTCTCACGCGTGATGCCCGACGTCATGTCGCCGTGCAGCTCGTACCAGACGAGCTGATGGCATTTGTAGCGGCTGGTGAATCCTCTCTTCAGGTTCTTATGCTGCCACACGCGCTGGGAAAGGTCGGACGTGACGCCGGTGTAGATCGTTCCGTTGCGCCGGCTGGCCATGATGTAGACGGCAGGCTGCTTCACCCGGTTCCTCCCCGGCGCCAAGCTGTCATTGCGAGGAGCGAAGCGACGAAGCAATCCAGATTCGCGCGGTGCTCGACGGCCGCACTGGATTGCTCGCTTCGCTCGCAATGACGGTGGGCGATGAACCGGTTGCCCGCTCCGCCGCTCGGGCCTAAGGGGGCGCCACGTCTCGCGGCCGCCTTCCGGGCCGCCGACTCCACAAGCAGGAATGGGAGCTGATGGCCCGCAAGAAAATCGCGCTGATCGGGGCCGGCATGATCGGCGGCACCCTCGCCCATCTCGCCGCGATCCGGGAAATGGGCGACATCATCCTCGTCGACGTCGCCGAGGGCATCCCCCAGGGCAAGGCGCTCGACCTCGCCCAGGCCGGGCCGATCGAAGGCTATGATTCGAAGCTCGTCGGAACCCAGGATTATGCCGACATCGCCGGGGCGGACGTCTGCATCGTCACCGCCGGGATCGCCCGCAAGCCCGGGATGAGCCGCGACGATCTGCTCGGCATCAATCTGAAGGTGATGAAGGCGGTCGGCGAGGGCATCAAGGCGCACGCTCCGGACGCCTTCGTGATCTGCGTCACCAATCCGCTCGACGCGATGGTCTGGGCGCTCAGGGAATTCTCCGGGCTGCCGCACAATCGCGTGGTCGGAATGGCGGGGGTCCTCGACAGCGCGCGGTTTCGCCACTTCCTCGCCGAGGAGTTCGGAGTTTCGGTGGAGGACGTCACCGCCTTCGTGCTCGGCGGCCACGGCGACACGATGGTCCCGGTCCCGGCTTATTCCGCCGTTGCGGGCATTCCGGTCCCCGACCTCGTCCGGATGGGCTGGTCGACCCAGGAGAAGATCGACGCCATCGTCCAGCGCACCCGTTCGGGCGGCGGCGAGATCGTCGCCCTGCTCAAGAGCGGCTCGGCTTATTACGCGCCCGCCACAGCCGCGCTCGAAATGGCGGCGAGCTATCTCAAGGACAAGAAGCGCCTGCTCCCGGCGGCGGCCTATTTGACCGGCCAATATGGCGTGAACGACCTCTACGTCGGAGTCCCGGTGATCATCGGCGCGGGCGGAGTCGAGCGGATCGTCGAGACCGAGCTGGACGAAACGGCGAAGGCCAATTTCCAGGTCTCGGTCGAAGCGGTCAAGGAGCTGCTCGAGGCGTGCAGGGCAATCGACGGTTCGCTCGCTTAGCCTGCGATAGGCTGTTAGAAGAGAGCCCATGGCGGAACGAGAGCATATCGTTGAACTCCGGCGCGCCTCGCCGGGTTACGAGGCTGATTATGCTGCCTGGCTCGAACACCAGGTGAGCCTGCTCAAGGCGGATCGGTGGAGCGAAGTCGACAAGGAAAACCTTATCGATGAGGTGGAAAGCTTGGGACGCTCTGACTTCAAGGCCTTTGTGAGCGCCTTCGAGATCCTGCTCACCCACATGCTGAAGTGGGATTTCCAGCCGGAGCGACGCAGCCGCAGCTGGCAGGGCTCCATTCTGGAGCATCGTCAGCGGATTGCCGACGAATTGGAGGACAGTCCGAGCTACTCTTCCCGGATCGAGGAGGCAGTCGCCAGAGCCTATCGCACGGCCGTTGCACGAGCGGTTGCGGAGACGGACCTGCCGCGGAATTCCTTCCCTGCGGCCTGTCCCTACTCATGGGACGAGATCATGAACCGTGAGCATGAGGTGGCCGGCTAGGCCTTCTCCCTCCTCCAAACGATAGAAACAACGCCGAATGAGCATCCTCGTCAATTCGAATACCAAGGTCATCACCCAGGGCTTCACGGGCAAGCAGGGGACGTTCCACAGCGAGCAGGCGATCGCCTACGGCACCAAGCTGGTCGGCGGCACCTCGCCGGGGAAGGGCGGCTCGACCCATCTCGGCCTCCCGGTGTTCGACACCGTCCAGGAGGCGCGCGAGGCGACCGGCGCGGACGCCTCGGTGATCTACGTGCCGCCGCCGGGCGCGGCCGACGCGATCCTCGAGGCGATCGACGCCGAGGTGCCGCTGATCGTCTGCATCACCGAGGGCATTCCGGTGCTCGACATGGTGCGGGTGAAGCGGGCTCTGACGGGCTCCAAGTCGCGGCTGATCGGTCCGAACTGCCCGGGCGTGCTGACTCCGGGCGAGTGCAAGATCGGGATCATGCCGGGCAACATCTTCAAGAAGGGCTCGGTCGGCGTGGTCAGCCGCTCGGGCACCCTGACCTACGAGGCTGTGTTCCAGACGACCAACGTCGGGTTGGGACAGACGACCGCCGTGGGGATAGGCGGCGACCCGGTCAACGGCACCAATTTCATCGACGTGCTCGAGCTGTTCCTGGCCGACCCCGAGACGAAGTCGATCATCATGATCGGCGAGATCGGCGGCGCCGCCGAGGAGGACGCCGCGCAGTTCCTCAAGGACGAGGCGCGGGCCGGGCGGGCGAAGCCGACGGTCGGCTTCATCGCAGGACGCACGGCGCCTCCGGGCCGCCGCATGGGCCATGCCGGAGCGATCGTCTCGGGCGGCAAGGGCGCGGCGGAAGACAAGATCGCCGCGATGGAATCGGCTGGAATCCGGGTCTCGCCGAGCCCATCTGAGCTGGGCAGCACCCTTGGCGCGCTTTTGAAGGGCTAGCGTCATTGCGAGCATAGCGAAGCAATCCAGCGCGGAGCCTGTCGGGCACGCTGGTTGGATTGCTTCGTCGCTTTGCTCCTCGCAATGACAGAGAGGGGACGGAACATGCGGCGGAGTGGTCGGTAGAAGTCTCGAAAGGCGGAGTTTTGGTGGACGGTATCTACAGCGCCGAGACGGAGCAGGGGCCGAGCTGGGCCCGCCCCAACTGGCCGGTCGTCGAGCTGGACGAGCTGAACGCCGGGCTCGATCCGACGCTGCAGGCGCTCGCCCCGGTGGCGCAGAAGGCGAAGCAGGCGGCCGTTGCGTCCGGCAAGTCCGAAGCGGAAGTCGAGCAGGCCGCCAGGGATTCGATCCGGGCGATGATGCTGATCCGCACCTACCGGGTGCGCGGCCACCTCGCCGCCGATCTCGACCCGCTCCACCTCACCCACCGCGAGCTGCCCGCCGACCTCAGCCCCGAATTCCACGGCTTCACCGCCGCCGACATGGACCGGCCGATCTTCCTGTGCGGCGCGCTCGGCTTCGAATGGGCCAGCGTCAAAGAGATCGTCCCCGTGCTGCGCCGCAATTACTGCGGCAAGGTCGGCCTCGAATACATGCACATCAACGACCTCGACGAGCGCCGCTTCCTCCAGGAGCGGATGGAGGGCCGCGACGCCGAGATCCGCTTCACCCCCGAGGGCAAGCAGGCGATCCTCGCCAAGGTGATCGAGGGCGAGCAGTGGGAGAAGTTCCTCGCCCGCAAATATGTCGGCACCAAGCGCTTCGGCCTCGACGGCGGCGAATCGATGATCCCCGCGCTCGAAGCAGTGATCAAATATGGCGGCCAGTACGGGGTCGAGGACATCGTCTTCGGAATGGCCCATCGCGGCCGCCTGAACGTCCTCGCCAACGTGATGGGCAAGCCCTATCGAGCGATCTTTTCGGAGTTCGCCGGCGGCGCCACCAACCCGGCCGACGTCGGCGGCTCGGGCGACGTCAAATACCATCTCGGCACCTCGTCGGACCGCGAGTTCGAGGGGATCAAGGTCCATTTGTCGCTGCTCCCCAATCCGAGCCACCTCGAGGCGGTGAACCCGGTCGTCCTCGGCAAGGCGCGCGCCGAGCAGACCGCCCGCGGCGACCGCGAGGGCGCGAAGGTCCTGCCCGTCCTCCTCCACGGCGACGCCGCCTTCGCCGGCCAGGGCATCGTCGCCGAATGCTTCAGCTTCTCGGGCCTGCCCGGCTACGGCACCGGCGGGACCATCCATTTCGTCATCAACAACCAGGTGGGCTTCACCACCTCGCCGCAATTCGCCCGCTCCTCGCCCTATCCCAGCGACATCGCCAAATCGGTCCAGGCGCCGATTCTCCACGTCAACGGCGACGATCCCGAAGCGGTGACCTTCGCCTGCAAGCTCGCGGTCGAGTTCCGCCAGACCTTCAAGCGCGACATCGTCATCGACATGTGGTGCTACCGCCGCTTCGGCCACAACGAGGGCGACGAGCCGAGCTTCACCCAGCCCTTGATGTACGCCGCGATTAAGGGCCACCCGCCGGTCAGCGAGATCTACGGCGCCCGCCTGATCGAGGAAGGGGTGGTCGACCGACCGTGGATCGACGGCCAGGTCGAGCGCTTCACCGGGACGCTCGACACCGAGTTCGAGGCGGCGAAGTCCTATCTTCCCAACAAAGCCGACTGGTTCGAGGGCCGCTGGGCGGGCCTGGGCCGGCCCGACACGCCGGAGACCGGCCGGCGCAACGTCGAGACCGCGATCCGCGAAGAACGCTACCGCGAGGTCGGGCGAATCCTCACCACCATCCCGGAAGGGCTCAATGTCCACAAGACCCTGCAGCGGATCATCGAGGCACGGCGGGCGATGTTCGAGACCGGCGAGGGCTTCGACTGGGCGACGGCCGAGGCGCTCGCCTTCGGCAGCCTGGTCGACGAGGGCTTCCAGGTCCGCCTGTCCGGCCAGGACAGCGGCCGCGGCACGTTCAGCCAGCGCCACTCGGTCTGGGTCGATCAGAAGGACGGCCACAAATATATCCCGCTGACCGAGCTTCAGAGCGGCCGCTTCGAGGTCCGCGACAGCCCGCTCTCGGAATTCGGCGTGCTCGGCTTCGAATATGGCTATGCCCTGTCCGATCCGCGCACCCTGGTGCTGTGGGAGGGCCAGTTCGGCGATTTCGCCAACGGCGCCCAGGTGATCGTCGACCAGTTCATCGCCTCGGGCGAATCCAAGTGGCTGAGGGCCAACGGCCTCGTCATGCTTCTGCCCCACGGCTACGAGGGGCAGGGGCCGGAGCATTCGTCGGCGCGTCCGGAGCGCTACCTCCAGCTCTGCGCCGAGGACAATATGCAGGTCGCCAACTGCACCACGCCGGCCAATTATTTCCACATCCTCAGGCGCCAGATGCATCGGGATTTCAGGAAGCCGCTGATCATCATGACCCCGAAGTCGCTGCTTCGGCACAAGCTGGCGGTGTCGGCGGCGGCGGACTTCCTCGGCGACAGCCACTTCAAGCGCATCCTCTCCGACCCGGCGGGGCCCGCCGACGGCGACGTGAGGCGCCTCGTCCTCTGCACCGGCAAGATCGCCTACGAGCTCCTGGAAGCGCGGGACAAAGCGGGCGACCGGGGCACGTCGGTGGTCCGCCTCGAGCAGCTTTACCCCTTCCCCGCCGAGCCCCTGGTCGAAAGGCTGAAGCGGATGACCGGCCTCGAGGAGGTCGTCTGGGCCCAGGAAGAGCCTAAGAACCAGGGCTATTGGCGCTTCGTCGAGGATCTGCTCGAGGCCTGCCTCCTCGAGGCCGGGACCCGCCCCAAGCGGGCCACCTACGCGGGCCGGGCGAACGCGGCCTCGCCGGCGACGGGCCTCGCCAAGCGGCACGCGGCCGAGCAGGCGGCCTTGATCGCCGAGGCGCTCGGCCATAGCAGCGATGCCCAAGGTGACGCTGGGCCGCAGCGGCGCAAGGCCGGATAGGAAGACGATGGCGACCGAAGTCAAAGTCCCGACGCTCGGGGAATCGATCACCGAGGCGACTCTCGGCCAGTGGCTGAAGAAGCCGGGCGACCCGGTCAAGGCCGACGAGCCGATCGCCAGCCTCGAGACCGACAAGGTCGCGGTCGAGGTGCCCTCGCCGGTGGCCGGCGTGATGGGCGAGCAGGTGGTCGCGGAAGGGACGACGGTCGAGGTCGGCGCCGTCATCGCCCGCATCGAGGAAGGCGGCGCCGGAACGGCCCCCGCCGCGCCGCAGCCGCCCGCCTCGACCCCGGTCAATCCCAAGGGCCCCGGCGAGAACGTCGCGATGCGGGCCGAGGAGGCGCCGGAGGCGGACGAGGGTCCTCACCTCACTCTGTCGCCGTCGGTGCGGCGGCTGGTGCTCGAGCAGGGCCTCGACCCGTCGAAGATCAAGGGCACCGGCAAGGACGGCCGGCTGACCAAGGACGACGTCCTCGCCGCCGCGAAGAGCCGCGAGGCCGAGGCCGCCGCTTCGCCTCCGCCGCCCAGTGCTCCTGAGCAAGCAGGAGCCCAGGAGCGGCGGCAAGAGGGGGTTCCTGCTTCCGCGGGAACACAGGAGCGCCGCGAGGAGCGGGTGCGGATGACCCGGCTCCGCCAGACCGTCGCCCGCCGTTTGAAGGAGGCGCAGAACACCGCCGCGATGCTGACGACGTTCAACGACGTCGACATGACCGAGGTGATGGCCGCCCGCGCCCGCTACAAGGATCTGTTCGAGAAGAAGCACGGCATCCGCCTGGGCTTCATGAGCTTCTTCGTGAAGGCGGCGGTGCTCGCCGCCCGCGACGTCCCCTCGGTCAACGCCTATATCGAGGGCGACGAGATCGTGTACCACGATTATGTCGACGTCTCGGTCGCCGTCTCGGCGCCGAACGGACTCGTCGTCCCCGTCATCCGCGACGCCGACAAATTGAGCTTCGCCGAGATCGAGAAGACGATCGCCGATTTCGGCGCCCGCGCCAAGGCGGGCACTTTGACGATGGCGGACATGCAGGGCGGCACCTTCACCATTTCCAACGGCGGCGTGTTCGGCTCGCTGATCTCGACCCCGATCATCAACCCGCCCCAGTCGGCCGTGCTCGGAATGCACCGGATCGAGGAGCGGCCGGTGGTCCGCGACGGCCAGATCGTCGCCCGCCCGATGATGTACCTCGCTCTCTCCTACGATCACCGCCTGGTCGACGGCCGCGAGGCGGTCACCTTCCTCGTCCGGATGAAAGAAGCTATAGAAGACCCGACGAGGCTGCTGATCGATCTGTGACTATGAACTGGCGCGACCATATCCATTCGGATTCGGACATAATGGGTGGAAAGCCCGTGGTCCGAGGTACGCGGATCACGGTTGAGCTGATCCTCGAATATTTCGAAGACGGCGGTACGGTGCAGGACATCCTCGCCGCTTACGACTATCTCACCGCGGAGGACGTGCGGGCGGCGATCGCGTTCGCCCGTGACGTGCTGGTGGATGCCGAGGAGTCGGCGAGCCGGAAAGCAGCCTGATTACGTGCGGCTCCTAGCGGATGAGAACACTCACCCGGTGGTTGTGACGCGCCTGCGTGCCGCCGGATTCGAGGTGGAACATGTTCGGGAGACCAGCCGGGGAATGAAGGATTCTGAAATCCTTTTGCGCCGGGACATGGGGGCTTTGGTCTCCGTCACAGGCGACAGGGATTTTGGTGATTTGATATTCAACCGCGGCTACCCAGCACCGAAAGCCATCTTATATCAGCGGCTGAATCGACTCGACCCCGACGGTATCGCCGAGCGCCTGATCGCGGTGCTCGGCCGCGGCGGCTTCGAGGGCCACATCGTCACCCTCACGAAAGACGGCGAACGCAGCAAGCCGTTTCCCACTGGAGTACAGAATGGCTGACACAGAATTCGACGTGATCGTGATCGGCTCAGGGCCCGGCGGCTATGTCGCCGCGATCCGGGCGGCGCAGCTGGGGCTGAAGACGGCGTGCGCGGAGAGCCGGGAGACGCTCGGTGGGACCTGCCTCAACGTCGGCTGCATCCCGTCGAAGGCGCTGCTCCATGCCTCGGAGCTGTTCGAGGAGGCGGCGCACGGCACGATGGCCAAATGGGGCGTCAAGGCCAAGGAGGTCGAGCTCGACCTCGACATTATGCACGCCGGCCGCAAGGAAGCGGTGACCGGCCTCACCAAGGGTATCGAGTTCCTGTTCAAGAAGAACAAGGTGACGTGGCTGAAGGGCCAGGCGCATTTCACCTCGCCGCAGGCGATCGACGTCGGCGGCACCGAATATCGGGCGAAGAACTACATCATCGCCACCGGCTCGTCGGTGACTCCGCTGCCCGGAGTCGAGATCGACCAGGAGCGGATCGTCGATTCGACCGGCGCGCTCGAGCTGGCCAGGGTGCCCGGGCACCTCGTCGTCATCGGCGGCGGGGTGATCGGCCTCGAGCTCGGCTCGGTGTGGCGGCGGCTCGGGGCGAAGGTCACGGTCGTCGAGTTCCTCGACCAGATCCTGCCGGGCATGGACGGGGAAGTGCGGAAGGAAGCGAACAAGATCTTCAAGAAGCAGGGCTTCGACTTCCGCCTCTCGACCAAGGTCACCGGCGCCGAGCGCACCGCCGACGGCGTCAAGCTTACCGTCGAGCCGGCCGCAGGCGGCGCCGCCGAGACCATCGAGGCCGACGTCGTCCTCGTCTCGATCGGCCGCCGGCCCAACACCGAAGGCCTCGGCCTCGACGCGGCGGGGGTCGCGCTCAACAAAAGGGGCCAGATCGAGGTTGACGACGACTTCCGCACCGGAGTGGCCGGCATCCATGCGATCGGCGACGTGACCCCCGGCCCGATGCTCGCCCACAAGGCCGAGGACGAAGGCATCGCCTGCGCCGAGATCCTCGCCGGCCAGGTCGGGATCGTCAATCACGAGGTGATCCCGAGCGTCGTCTACACTTTCCCGGAGATCGCCGCCGTGGGCCTCACCGAGGAGGAGGCGAAGGCGAAAGGCGAGGTCAAGATCGGCAAGTTCCCGATGCTGGCGAACAGCCGCGCCAAGACCAACCGGGAGACGGACGGCTTCGTCAAGATCGTCGCCGACGCGCGCACCGACCGGGTGCTCGGGGTCCACATCATCGCCTCGGTGGCCGGAACGATGATCGCCCAGGCCGCCCAGGCGATGGAGTTCGGCGCGACCAGCGAGGACATCGCCTACACCTGCCACGCCCATCCCACCCATAGCGAAGCGATCAAGGAAGCGGCGATGGCGGTCACCGGCCTTCCGATCCATATCTGACGCGATGATCGCCGCCCTGCTCGCCCTGCTCGCCGCCGCGCCGAACGAGGCGCCGCACTGGCGAGTCGACTGGAGCGAATCGCGCTGCATGGTGATCCGCGAAGGCGGCGCCTCGGCCCCATCGCTCGCCATCCGCTACGTCCCGGCCGACCGGCGGGCCGAAATATGGGTCGTCGATCCGCGCTGGGACGCGCATTCCATGCCCGATCCGGGCTCCGTCCGCCTCGTCCTTCGGCCGGCGTCCGGCGAGCCCGTCAAGGGCTTCCATTTCATGCCGGTCGGCACGTCTGGCCGCTATGCGCTGGCGAGCGTCGACGCGCCGAGCGCGTTCCTCGATGCGTTCGCGAAGTCGAGCGCCGTCACGATCGTTCGAGGCGGCAAACCCTTGCTGACGATCGAGACGCCGGCGGCGGACAAGGCCGTCGCCGCGACCCACGAATGCGAGGACGATCTGCTTCGCCGCTGGGGCGTCGACCCGGCCGTATTCCGCAACCTGAAGCGCGAGCCCAAGCCGACCGATCCGGTCAACTGGATCAGCCAGGACGATTATCCGACCAAGGCCCTGCAGGAATCCAAGGGCGGCACGACGATCGTACGAGTCAACATCAGCGCGCAGGGGCGGGTGGCAGCCTGCAATATCGTGTCCAGCAGCGGCTCCAGGGATCTCGACGACGCGACCTGCCGCGCCGCCAACCGACGTCGCTACACGCCGGCCCTCGGCCCCGACGGTCAGCCCGTCGCGGCGCTCACCATCTTCTTCGTCACCTGGAGCATCGGTTGACCGGCCGTCACGGCTGATCAAAAGCTTCGTGGCCGGCCTTCGACATGGCCCGGTATGGGGAGACAAGTCGTGAAGCGCATGCTCTTGGCCGCCGCATTCCTCTTCTCGATCGGCGCTGCCGCACCGGCCATTGGCGCCTTCGATCAGCCTGCGCCGGCGGCGGAGCGCACCTATTGGGAGGTAAGATGGGACGATGCGCTCTGCACCCTCACCCGTCGTCACACCGGCGAGCATCCCGTGTCCTTCTCCCTCGCTCTTGCGCCGACGTCGCGGCTGGTGGCCGTCCAACTCGATTTTGACGGACCGGAGCTGGAAACCCGTGGAGGCAAATCGAAGCTGGACCTGCTCTTCTCCCCCGGCGGGGGGTCTCTTCCGCTCGACTTCACGGTGTTGCACGAAGGAGGAAGAAACAACCTCATAGCCTTCAGCAACACGGCCTGGCTGGACCGGCTCGCCGCCGCCCGATCAATCAGCTTCGGCGGTTCAGGGCGGTTTCCCGTCGTCGAGCTTGGCGACGCGGCCAAGGCCGTCGCGGGTCTGCGCGCATGCCGTGACGATATGCTGCGCGAATGGGGAGTGGACGGCGCTGCGCTCGACGCGCTGCGCCGGCTGCCGGACCTCGACGGACCACCCGCCCTCGGTCTTCCCATGGCCCACCTCGCCCGTGGCCAAGGTGGTGCGCAGCCGCGCCCCCTCAGCCGTCTCGAGGTGACCGCCGACGGCCGGGTTGCGGCGTGCAGGGTGGTCCTCGGCTCGCGAGGCGCGGATACCGACTCGAAAATATGCGAACTTTGGCAGCGCAGGGCCCGGTTCAGGCCGGCACTGGCTGCCGACGGCCGGCCGGTGCCGGCGACGATCATCGCCGAGTTCATCTGGAAGATTCCTTGAGGAGCGAGTTTGAGTGACGCCGCCGAAGCTCTGGACCGCTTTCGCGATCGGCCTGCTTGCCGCATGCTCCGGCAACCAGCCGCTGGCTCTGCCCGACGCCCCGGTCGACCGCGCCGCGACCTGCGCGATCGTCGCGGCGGCCGAGGCGCGGGTGGCGGTCAAGGACATCAACGATCCGCTGCCGGTCGAGGCGCAGGGGCGGATCGTCCATCATGCCCTGCTCGCGGCCTCGGCCGGCGGAACGTTCGACGCGGCGACGGCGAACGCGGTCAACAAGCGCATGGGCGAGCTCAAGGACAAGGTGACGAGCGGCGCCTGGCAAACCTTGATCCAGCCGTGCCGCGCCGCCTTCCCGGCCGCATCGGACGACGCGCCGCAGCTGCCGAAGACCGCGCTCGACGCCGAGCTCGCCTGCGAGCAGCTCGCCGAGTTCCTTGCCAACGCGCTCGATGCCCAGGGCCGCTACCGCCAGGAGGTCGCCGATTATCGCCGCCTGCGCGGCCGGCTCAATGAGCGCCTCGCTTCGGCGCTGAAGGCCCGAGTCGGCGGCAGCCTCGCCGCGCAACAGGAAGCGGGCCGCAAGGCGCTGGCGCGCGCCGCATCGCTCGGCTCGCCGGTCGCGGTGATGCGGCGCTGCGTCGCCCGGTTCGGCTGAGATGGAAATGAGCGGGCCCGCCGCCATGCTCGGCCCGGCGCTCGTCTATCTCGACTGGGCGGGCGTCGCCGTCTTCGCGCTCTCCGGAGCGCTCGTCGCCGCCGAGAAGCGGCAGACCTTCGTCACCTTCGTCTTCTTCGCGGTGATCACCGGAGTGGGCGGCGGCACCGCGCGCGACCTACTGATCGGCGCGCCGGTCTTCTGGATCCGCCACAATGCGACCTTGCTGATCTGCACGGCGGCTGCGGCCACCGTCTGGATGCTGCCGGCGCGTTCCTGGCGGGGGCATCTGCTGCTCTGGCTCGACGCTGCCGGCCTCGCCGCCTACGCGACCTACGGCGCGGCCAAGGGCCTCGCCTACGGAGTCGCGCCGCTGCCGGCGGTCGGCATGGGCGTGCTCACCGCCTGCCTCGGCGGCATCGTCCGCGACGTCCTCGCGAGCGAGCCCTCGATCCTGCTCAGGCCCGAGCTCTACGTGACGGCGGCGGCCTTGTCGTCGGCGATGATGGTGGCGATGCTGCTTTTCGGGCTCGACCCTCTGCCTGCCGGGCTGATCGCGGCGGCGGTCGGATTCACTTTGAGGGGCGTGGCGATCACCCGCGGCTGGTCGCTTCCAGCCTATCGCCGCGGCGGATAGGGCCGCGGCTCTTCCGGCGGATCCGCCGGTTGGGCGAGCCGCCGCTGCCACAGCCCCACATCGTGCCAGCGGCCCAGTTTCCATCCCACCTCGGCGTAGGTTCCGGCATGGCGGAAGCCGAAGCGTTCATGGAGGCGGACGCTGGCGGGGTTGGGCAGCGAGATCGCCCCGATCGCCTGGGTGAAGCCCTGCCCCTCCAGCGTCTCGAGCAGCGGCGCGTACAGCGCGGCGCCGACGCCGCGGCCGTGCGCGCCCTGGCGGACGTAGACACTCGTCTCCACGGCGAATCGGTAGGCGGCGCGCGGGCGGAACGGGCTCGCATAAGCATAGCCGGCGAGGCGCCCGTCCTCCTCCGCCGCGAGCCACGGATAGAGCGCGCCACCCGCGGCCATTCGGCGGGCGATCTCCGCCGCGTCCGGAGGCTCGGTCTCGAACGAGATGTAGCTCTCGGCCACGTAGGGCCGGTAGATTTCGGCGATCGCCGCGGCGTCCTCGGCGCTCGCGGCGCGGACCCGCATCAGCCGAGCAGCGCCCTCAGCCATGAAGCCAGGCCGGCGCGCGGCGGCGGCGGGGTGGCGCCGGGCGCAACCGGACATTCGAGGCAGCGCGCCTGGATCGCCGAGCCCTTCAGCATCCGCTCCACGTCGGCAAGGGCCTGGAGCATCAGCAGCCGCGGCCGGCTCGCGATCCGGCTGAAGCTGTCGGCCGCGGTCATGCTGTCATCGTCGTCCTTTTCGGCGAAGGAGGCGAGGAGGGTGTCCGCGAAGCCCGGCTCCTTCTCGAGCCACACCGCTTTGGCCTTGCCGGGATCGAGCTTCGCCCGGCGGGCAGCTTCCGCCACCGCGTCGTCGAGGCCTCCGAAGGCGTCGACCAGGCCGAGCTGGCGCGCCGTCCCGCCGTCCCACACCCGGCCCTGGGCGATCTGGTCGACCCGCGCCGCCGGCATGTGCCGGGCCGCCGAGACCAGAGCGAGGAAGCGCTTGTAGGTGCCCTCGACGCCCATCTGCAGCAATTGCCCAGCCTCCGGAGAGGGGCCCTTGAGCAGGTCGGGCTCGCCGGAGAGGGGCGTCGTCTTGACCCCGTCGGCGCCGATTCCGAGCTTGCCCAAAGTCCCCTGGAAGCTCGGCAGGATTCCGAACACGCCGATCGAGCCGGTGATCGTCGAAGGCTCGGCGAAGATTCGGTCGCCGGCGGTCGACACCCAATAGCCTCCCGACGCGGCGACGCTGCCCATCGAGACCACGACGGGCAGGCCCTTCGCCTTGGCGGCGAGCACCGCCTGGCGGATGCGCTCGGAGGCGAGGGCCGAGCCGCCGGGCGAGTCGACGCGCAGCACCAAGGCCTTGAGGTCCTTCTCGCGAAGGCCGCGCTCGAGCGCGCGGACGATCGTCTCGGCGCCGGCGCTGCCCGGGCCGGCGCTGCCGTCGACGATGTCGCCGGCCACGGTGAGGATGCCGATCTGGCCGTCGTCGTCGCTGGCCGGATTGGCCTCGACCCAGGCGTCGAGCTTGATCCGGCGGTAGCTCGACGGCACCGCCGACCAGCGCGTGCCCGCGACCGCCGCCACCCGCCGCTCGAACGCCTCGCGGTCGGCGACATGATCGACGAGTCCCGCATCCAAGGCCGCCTTGGCCATGTCTCCGCCCGCCGCGCCGACCCTGGCCGCCGAATTGGCGACATAATCGGCGAGCTTCGCCTTCGGCCGGGCGCGGGCGACCTGCTGCTGCCAATCTTCCCACAGCGAGCCGGCCAGTGCCTGAGCGGCCTCGCGCGCGGCGGGCGACATGTCGTTGCGGATCAGCGGCTCGACCGCGGCCTTGTAGGTGCCGACCCGGTAGACGTTGGCGGTCACGCCCAATTTGTCGAGCAGGCCCTTGAAATAGAGGTTGCTTCCGCCCGGGCCGGTGACCAGGACTCCGCCCATCGGGCTCACCCAGATCTCGCTGGCGTGGGCGGCGAGCTGATAGCTGTCGTCGTCATAGGCGGTGGCGTAGGCGAGCACCGGCTTGCCGGCCTTGCGGGCCCGGTCGAGCGCCTCGCCGACCGCGCCCAGCGCCGTTTGTCCGCCGCCCGAGAAGATGTCGAGGTCGAGCACTACCGCTTTCACCCGGTCGTCGCTCGCGGCGGTATGCAGCGCGTTGACGACGTCGCGAAGGCGATATTGCCTCGGCCCGGAGCGGCCGCTCAGCACCTCGCCGGCGCTCGACTGGGACGGCTGCTCGACGATCGGCCCGGAGAGATCGAGGACGAGGGCGCCGCTGTCGCCGCGGCCGACGGTCGGGCGACCGGTCATGATCCCGTAGAGGATGACGAAGAAGATCAGCATCGCGATCAGGACCAGGCCGTCCTTGATCCCGACCAGCAGCTTCCAGACCTTGCCCGCGAACTTCATGGCGATTCCCCGTGTCGGCCCCTCTTCGACATCGGGCTAGACCAGCCTCCGCATCCTGTAAATGCGAGCGGGCGCGCCGGCCCGCGCCGGGGCCGATTTTTCTCGCGAGCCGCCCTTGACCGCGGATGAACAAACCCTAGATCGGCGATGTCTGGCACTCGCAAGGCGCGAGTGCTAACAAAGTTCAACCCGCGGCCGCCGCGCACCTTCGGGGGGCACGTGCGCCGCAACAAGCAAAAGAGGTGACGCGCATGAACTTTCGACCGCTCCATGACCGGGTGCTCGTCCGCCGCGTCGAGGCCGAGGAAAAGACGGCCGGCGGAATCATCATCCCCGACACCGCGAAGGAAAAGCCGCAGGAG
>JAXDPL010000071.1:0-8294 GCA_034668385.1 Sphingomonadales bacterium
CCGACCCCCGATGCCCTGGACGTCCGTGAGGACGGTCGCAGCGTAAGGTGGCGGAGGCCGCACGTCGCGGTCCCCTGCCCGGGTGTCGTGCAAGAGACAATGCGGCCGGGAGGGGCCCGGTCGCCGCGGTGGCTGTATTAGGACCACGAGGACGAGGACCTGCTTTTGATCAACAATCGTCAGAACGGCCGCCGTCGCGGCCGCGGCGGCGGACCCCGCTCGCCGAACCAGGGGCCGAATCCCGGCAATCGCCAGGACAATCGCTCGCGCGGCAACGCGGCCCAGCTGCTCGAGAAATACAAGTCGCTCGCCCGCGACGCGCAGATGGGCGGCGACCGGGTGCAGACCGAATATTGGCTGCAGTTCGCCGACCATTATTTCCGCGTCTTGAACGAGAACCGGTCCCGCTTCGAGGAGCAGCGCCCCCGCCGCGACGATTATTCGGACGAGGATGAGGGCGAGGAGAGCGGCGCCAACGTCGCCGCCGAGGGCGAGGAGAGCGACGGCCGGTACGATCGCGACGACCGCGAGGACCGGGGCGAACGCCAGGACCGCGGCTATCGCGACCGCGGCGACCGCGGCGAGCGCCCAGAACGTCCCCGCCGCGAGTTCCGCGCCGAGCGCAACGGCGAGCCCCGCCCCGAGCGGCGCCCGCGCGACGACGAAGCGGCGGAGCGCGGCGAGCGCATCTCGCTCGAAGTCCTGCCCCCCGCGATCAGCGTGGTCGAGGGCGACGCTCCGGCCAAGGCGCCGCGCCGCCGCACCCGCCGCCCGCGCGACGAGGACGGCGAGGAAATCGCTCCGGCGGCCTGAGGTTTCGGCCTCTGTTTCAGAAAAGGCGGCGTCCGCGAGGATGCCGCCTTTTTTGTCGGCTTTTCCGCCTGTTGACGGGCGGGCGATCCTGGAACACCCTGTTCGGCGCACAAGGGGGAAGAGCCATGCGCCATCTGATCCTGCTTCCGGCGGGCCTCGCGATCATCGCCGCGGCCGCGCCGGCGCGCCACGTCCCGGCGCCCGCCCGCGTGGCAGCACCCGCGCCGGTCGCCGAGCCTGCTCCGGCGGCGCCGGCTACCGCCCAGGGCGATGTGTCGATCACGATCTACACCGACAATCTCGCCCTGGTGCAGGACACTCGTCGCCTCATTCTGCCCGCCGGCCGCTCCCGCCAGGAATTCCCGGACGTCTCTGCGCAGATCCGGCCGGAGACCGTCTCGTTCGCCGCGCCCGACACCGGCATCGTCGAGCAGAATTTCGACTATGACCTGCTTTCGCCCGCCAAGCTGATGGAGAAAGCGGTCGGAAAGACCGTCACCATCGTCCGAATCAACCCGGCGAACGGCGCCGAGACTCGCGAGCAGGCGAAGATCCTCGCCGCGAACGGCGGCGTCGTGCTTCAGATCGGCAGCCGGATCGAGGTGCTTCGCGACGACGGCCTGCCGGTGCGGGTGATCTTCGACCAGGTGCCGCCGAACCTGCGCGCCCGTCCGACTCTGTCGGTGACGGTGGAGACGCCGCGCGCGGGGGTGCGCCCGGCGCAGCTCACCTATCTGACTCCCGGCCTCGGCTGGAAGGCCGATTATGTCGCGGCCTTCGACGAAGCGGCGGAGAAGATCGACGTCCAGGGCTGGATCACTCTCAGCAACTCGACCGGAACGACCTTCAGCAACGCCGATGTCGTCATGGTCGCGGGCACTCCGAACCAGAACGGCAATGGCGGCTACCGCCCGCCGGATTCGAGCCTGCGCCGCGCCGGCACCGAGAGCGGCGCCCGGGAGCGTATCGGCGATTATTATCTCTACCCGCTGCGCGAGCGGACCACGATCGCCAATGCCCAGACCAAGCAGGTGAGCTTCCTCGACGTGCAGGGCGCGCCGGCCCGCAAGGCCTACGAATATCGCGTCGCCTGGCTCTATACCGCCGAGGCGCCGGAGAGCGCGGCGACCGTTCTCAAATTCTCCAATTCGACCTCCGGAGGGCTGGGCGACCAGCTGCCCGCCGGAACGGTACGCGTCTACGTCAAGGACAAGAGGGGAGACCCGCAGTTCATCGGCGAGAACCGCATCGGCCACACGCCGATGGGATCGGAGCTCGCCATCGG
Organism: Sphingomonadales bacterium; assembly: GCA_034668385.1. Classification (GTDB taxonomy): domain Bacteria; phylum Pseudomonadota; class Alphaproteobacteria; order Sphingomonadales; family Sphingomonadaceae; genus Allosphingosinicella. The sequence goes on from JAXDPL010000071.1 coordinate 2,099, forward strand.
CACCGGGGAGGCTTTCGACGTCAAGGTGAAGCCGGTGGTCGAGAAGCGCGAGCGCCTGGGCGACACCAAGTGGCGAACGACCATGCGCTACACGCTCAGCAATTCGCGTCCGCAGCCGGTGACGGTCGACCTTGTCCAGTCGGGACTGGATTGGGGCTGGGAAGACACGCGAATCGTCGAGGAGAGCCTGAAAAGCGAGCGCCGCTCGTCGAACGAGGCGATCTGGCACGTGCCGGTGCCGGCGAACGGCGAGACGAGCGTCACCGCCACCTTCGAGACTCGTCTCTGACCGTGCGCGGCCGCGGCCTCGCCTCGGCCCTCCTGGCGCTGCTCTGGCTCGCTCCGGCGGCGGCAGAGGCCCCGGTCGTGGTGTCGCCCGGTCCGGAGGCGATCGCGGTCACCGTCTATCGCCAGCCATCGAGCGAGCCGATCGACCTCGATTGGCTGCAAGGCTTCGCGCTCGTCTCGGAAACGCGCAGCTTCACGCTTCCCGCGGGCGAGAGCGTCATCCGCTTCGAGGGCGTCGCCGGCGGCATCATCCCCGCCAGCGCGATCGTTCGGGGCCTGCCGCGCGGAGTCGGCGAGAAGAATCTCGATGCACGACTCCTCTCGCCGGGCACGCTGATCGACGCGTCGCTCGGCCGGCGCGTCCACATCCGTCGGACCAACGACGGCACCGGCAAGGTGACCGAAGCGGAGGCTGTGATCCGTTCCGGGCCGAACGGCATCGTCCTTCAGACCGCCGCCGGCTTCGAGGCGCTGCGCTGTACCGGCGTGCCCGAAACCCTGCTCTTCGACGGCGTGCCGGAAGGCCTGACCGACAAGCCGACGCTCGCTGTGAGGACGCGCTCGGACCGCGCCCAGAGGGTGACCGCGACGCTCTCCTACCTGGCCACCGATTTCGACTGGCGCGCGAACTACGTCGCCCAGATGGCGCCGGACGGCCGCAGCCTCGACCTCTTCGCCTGGCTGACCCTCGCCAATGCCAATGACGAGAGCTTCCCTGACGCGCGCGTCGCCGCCGTCGCCGGCCGGCTGAACCGCGACGAGGAAGTCGGCGATAATTCGAATGCCTCGATCGTCCCGTCCGAGCTTTCGCTCCATTGCTGGCCGCAGGGGCGGACTCACGAGATTCCGGATATTCTGCCGCCGACGCCGTCCTTGGATGTGGTCGAAAGCCTGCCCGCGCTCTCGAGCGAGCAGATCGTCGTCACCGGCTCGCGCATCCACCGGGAGAATCTCGCGGCCGCCGCCCCGATCACCGTCATCTCGGCGGAGCAGGAGGAATTGGGCGACCTCAAGCTCTACCGAATCCCGATCCCGGTGACCGTCGCCGCGCACGCGCAGAAGCAGATCGCGCTGCTCAACCGCAGCCACGTGCCGGTGGAGCGGCTCTACAGCTTCCACTTCGAGGCCGGCCGGGCTTTCGAGGCCCCGATGCCGGCGTCCGTGCTTCTGCGCACCGACAACGTGAAGGCCAAGAATCTCGGCCTGCCGCTGCCGGCGGGCGCGATGGCGGTGTTCGAGCCGGTCGGGGGCGAGCCCGTCCTTGCCGGCGAAACGACGATCGACGACCATGCCGTGGGCGAGCGGCTCGAGATCGAGGTCGGCGAGGCGGCGGGTATCCGGCTGCTGGCGCGCCAGGTGGACCCGAAGCCCGAGCAGGAACGCAGCTACGAGTGGTGGGAAGGGCGCAAGCGGCGATTCGAGCTGGAGGTGACCAACGATCGACCCTTTCCGGCGACCGTCGAGATCGTCCTCCAGGTCTTCGATCGGGACACGCTCACCCATCCGAGCCGCAAGCTCGGCCTGAAGGACGGGCGCCGCATGTGGCGCGCCGAGGTGCCGGCGAACGGCCGGCTGACCCTCGGCTATACGATCGAGACGGCGGCCCGGCCGAAGCCGAAGGACGACGATTAGGTTGCCGGCAGCGCCCGGGGACGATTGTCTTCGCCGAGCGCGACGAAGGTGAACATGCCTTCGGTCACCTTGACCTGGCGGCTGCCCCGGTCGCGGTCGGCGATCACCTCGATCCGGATGCCCATCGAGGTCCGCCCGGTCCGCTCGATCCGCGCGTAGACCGAGATGATGTCGTGGAGGAGGATCGGGGCGATGAACTCCATCGCCTCGATCGCCACCGTCGCGACCGGCCCCTCGGCGCGACGCGAGGCGACGATTCCGGCGGCGATGTCCATCTGCGAGAGGATCCAGCCGCCGAAGATGTGGCCGTTGGCGTTGATGTCGCCCGGCCGCGGGACGACCCGCAGGATCGGCTCGCCGCGCGCCTCCGTCACGGCTTGCGCTCCTGGCCGGAGGCGGCGTCGTCGGCGCCGCTCAGGTTGCTGACGAAGAGGAGACCCATCAGCCCGGTTCCGAGCAGCACCGACAGGAACACGCCGGCCAGAGTGGCAATGACGAGGTGGAGCCTCATCGGCGTGCCGGTGATCCAGAGATAGAAGATCGCGAGCAGGGCCGCGGCGACCGCGGCGAGCGCCATCCAGCGCATCGTCTTGCGATAGTGAAGCCATGCGCGATGGGCGCGCTCGAGGTCGCGGGGATCGCGCCGGGGCGGGATCGGATCGTGCTGGGGCATGGCCGCCATGTGGCGCGGCCGGACGCGATCATCAAGTGTCGGGGATGCAAGCCGGGGGGCGGGGCCTTGCGGCTCCGCCCCCCGCCGTCAACGCGTTTACGCGGGGACGCTGTCGAGCGTGCCGACCTTCACGTCGGCCTTGGGGCCGGCCTTCTTGACCGTGCAGTTGCGCGCGGTGTGCTCGGCGTGCGGGCCGTAGCTGAAGCTGCCCTTGCCGTCCCACTGCAGGTCGACGGCGCAGGCCATCGTCATCAGCGCATCGATATGGCCGAACATCGGCGGCGGGCCGAACGGGATACCGTAATGCCCGGATGCCCGAAGCAGCCTTTCGGCCTTGGGGAAGCCGGTGGCTTCGAGCTGGCCCGAGATGCTGGGGATGAACAGATTGCCGAAGGGCGGGGCGATCGCCTGGGTGAGGCGGCCGCTGCCGCTCACGGCGCCGGTCGCGGCGTTCACCAGAAGGTCGAGGTACAGGGTCGGAGCGCCGGCCAAGCCGGAGCTGAGGACGATGTCGACCGGGTACAGGCCGGTTGTCGGCTCGTTCATTATCTTATCCTTTATTTCCGCGTGACCGTCGATACGACAATCCACTGCGTTTCTTTACCAAGCGCGTCTATTATATCTCTGTCAAATCAAATCGGGATATTTGTGATCATTCTTTTAGGCCTTCATATTTTTCTATCAAAATAGCTGGAAGGAGCTCGAACGGGGTCTTATTCGGACGCGCCGATGGGCCGCGACCTTGCCGCCATGCTTCCATTCCGCTGCCGGTCATGTGATGATTCGCGCCGAGTCGGAACAAGGAGTCCGGACGATGACCATCGCCGCCATTCTCGACCGTAACAAGGAGCGCGAAATCGTCAGCGTCGGGGCCGACACCCTGGTGCGCGAGGCGGTCGCCCTGCTCGCCGAGAAAAGGATCGGCGCCATGCCGGTTCTCGAGGGCGGCAAGGTCGCGGGAATCGTCTCCGAGCGCGACGTCATCTATTGCCTGAAGAGCGACGGCGCGGCGATCCTCGACTGGCCGGTGAGCCGGATCATGACCGCCCCCGCCATCACCATCGAGCGCGCCGTCCCGGCGCTCGCCGCTCTGTCGCAGATGACCCGCCGGCGGATCCGCCACCTGCCGGTGGTGGAAGAGGGCAAGCTGGTCGGAATCGTCTCGATCGGAGATCTCGTCGCCTACCGGATCAGCCGGATCGAGGACGAAGCCGAAGCGATGCGCGCCTACATTCAGAGCGCCTGAGCGGGCACCGGGCGCCGCCGCGCCAGCGCCAGCACCTCGTCGACCAGCGGCCGCGCGGCCGCCAGCAGCAGCCCGGCATAGACGGCGATCCCGCCGGCCGCGAGCAGCGCCAGCCGCGGCGCCGGCGGCAGGGGCGGCAGCATCCGGTCGAGCGCGACCACCGCCGCCGCCATCGCCGCGCTCGCGGCGAGGCTGGGCGCGACGGCGCGGGCGAGCGTGCCCGCGCGGACTCCGATCGCGGGCAGCGCCAGCGCGGCCGTCACCGCCAGCAGCAACGGGAATCCGGCCAGCCACGCATAAGCGAGGCCGCCCGCGCCGAACTGGACCGCCGCGAGGAAGCAGAGCGGCATGATCGCGGCTCCGGCCATGGCGGCGCGCAAGGCGAGGCCCGGCCGTCCGAGCGCGTTGGTGGCGGGGGCGAACAGGATCTGGAGGGTCATGAACGGCATGGCGAAGGCGAGGATCCGGACCAGCGGCACGGTCGCTCGCCATTTCTCGCCCAGCACGGTCAGCACCACCGGCTCGGCCGCCGCGGCCAGCCCGAGATAGAAAGGCAGAGCGAGCAGCAGCACGAGCCGCACCGCCTTCAGCCACGCCGCGGCCACCTTTTCCCTCGAGCCCAGCCGGCTGTAGGCGGCGAAGCTCACCTCGTTGATCGGCGGAACGAACTTGCCGGCGAGGATCTGGGTCAGGAACAAAGAGGTGGTGTAGAGGCCGAGCGGGTGGGGGGCGAAGACCCGGCCGGCGATGAACACGTCGGACTGGCTCTGGACGAACCAGAAGAATTGCACCGCGACCATCAGCCCGCCGTAGCGGAAGAGGTGGCCCGCGCCGGCGAAGCGGAAGCTCGGCCGGACGAGCGAGCGGGCGAGGACGGTGAGGCCGATCGCCTGGGTCCAGAACAGCACCAGGGGCGCGGCGACGAGCGTCCATACCCCCCAGCCGGAGAGCGCGCAGCCGACCGCGGTCGACGCGCTGGCGAAGGCCGAGAGCAACTGCACCTGGCCCTGCCGCCGGAAGTCGATCCGCCGGCTGAGCAGGGCCTGGGGCAAGGCGATGAACGGCGTCGCCAGATAAAGCAGGGCCTGGACCCGAAGCATCTCGCCGACGATCGGCTGGCGGTAATAGAAAGCGGCGAGCGGCGAGAGGGCGATCTGGGCGAGCGCCAGGCCGGCGTTGAGCAGAAGCAGCATTCCGAACACCTGGCGCACCTGGCGCGGCGTCGGCTTGCCCTCGCGGACGAGGGCGTTGGCGAAGCCGTGGCCGTTCATCAGGCTCAAAAAGACGAGGATGACCTGCGTCATCGCGAACAGGCCGTAATCGGCCGGATCGAGGCGGCGGATGACGAAGAAGGTCCCCGCCCACATGACGAGCTGGGCGAGGATCTGGCTGCCCGAGCGCCAGATCACCGCGCCGCGCACGCGGTCGCCGAGGCCGAGCGCCTCGTCCTCCTCCAATATCTCCTTCGCCGCCACCTTGTGCCTGTCTCTCGCCTCGAAGCTTTTCGCCCTTAGCCGAGCGAGGGTTAAGCCCTGCTTAGGCAGTCGCCGCTATTTTTGACTCGGGCGGGGTTGAAGGGTGGGAGCGACCTTTCTAGATGACCGCTTCTCCGGCGCTCGCGGCCACGCGCCAAGGCGTTGGAATTCTTTGAAAACCAAGCTTCTCGGGCCTTGAAGGCGGGCGCTCCGCTCCCTATCTCGGTCCGGCAAGGGCGCGGCCTTCGGGTGGACGTCCTCTTGCGAACTTCCCTTTCGCGATCGAAGCGAGGCGCCGGCGGTCTTCCGCCGGGGCCGAAGCAGGCGCCGCGGGGAGCGTCTCGGCTCCGGGCCCCGCCCGGATCGGACGCTTCGGAAAGCTCGCGGAAAAAAGCCATTGACGGGCGGATAAGCCGCTCATATATGGCGATCCACCGGCGGGACACGGCCTTTTGGCCCGGCCCGTCTGCGTCTCTTAACGATCGGTAACCCGGTTTCCCCGGTTCAAGGGGATGGAGGCGCGTCGGCTCTTTGACATTGTCGGTTTAGATGAAGGGACATGTGGGCGGCGGCCCCGGTCGGCGACAACCTCTGGGTGTCGTCGAACGGTAAAACCAAGCCGTTCCTGGGTTCCCATCAAAGTACTACTTTGATGGGGTCCCCGTGGATCTCTATCGGGGCTTCGGCTTCGGTGAGATCTACATGTCTCAATACATATCCACAGTATATGTAATGTGCAGGAACGGCTCCCAGAGATGCCGGCCTGCCGGTTCGGGTTTTCCCCCGGGCTGGCTTGTCGGACATAAACTTGAGAGTTTGATTCTGGCTCAGAACGAACGCTGGCGGCATGCCTAACACATGCAAGTCGAACGAGACCTTCGG
>JAXDPL010000072.1:0-7590 GCA_034668385.1 Sphingomonadales bacterium
TGCCGTCGCGCACCGTCTCGCGGCCCTTGACCGCCCCGCTCGCCACCCAGCCGCCCATGTCGCGGTAGAAGTCGCCCATCTCGGGCAGATAATCGGTGTAGATGAAGCCCTTGATCATGATCCGCGCCGCGATCACCCGCATGATGTAGCGGAAGGCGTGGTTGGAGCCGGTGTTGTAGCCCTCGATCATGCCGCAGATCGCGAAGCGGGCGTTCGGCCGGGCGCAGGCGAACGCCGCGTCGAGATGGTCGCCGCCGACATTGTCGAAATAGACGTCGATCCCGTCGGGCGCCGCGCGCATCAGTCCCTGGACGATCGGCTCGGCCTTGTAGTCGATTACCGCGTCGGCGCCGATCTCGCGCACATAGGCCAGCTTGTCCGCCCCGCCCGCCGAGCCGATGACGGTCATCCCCTTCGCCTTGGCGATCTGCACCACCGCCGAGCCGACCGCCCCGGCCGCGGCGGAGACGAACACCCGGTCGCCTTCCTTCGCCTGCGCCACCCGCAGCAGCCCGAAATAGGCGGTCGCCCCGGTCAGCCCGAGATTGCCGAGCCACTGGAAATCCTCGACCGGCATCGGCGGCACCTTGTTGAACTTCTCCGCCGGCCCCGCCGCCCCCTCGCGCCAGCCCATCATGTGGAAGACCGTCTCGCCCTCCTTGAAATGCGGCGAGCGGCTCTCGATCACCGTGCCGACCGCGCCGCCGTCCATCGGCGCTCCGACCTGGAAGGGAGGCACGTAGCTCTTCACGTCGTTCATCCGCCCGCGCATATAGGGGTCGACCGACAGCCACTGGTTCTCGACCCGGACCCAGCCGTCCTGAAGCTCCTCGCCCGGCAGCGCCTTCAGCTCGAAATTGTCCATCGTCGGCAGGCCCTGCGGCCGCGACTTCAAATGCCAGGCGCGGTTGGTCATGATGAGTGCTCCCCCTTGATGAGTGCGCTTGTAGCCCCGTCATTGCGAGGAGCGAAGCGACGAAGCAATCCAGCTTCGGGCGTCGGTGCGGCTGGAGATGCAGGTGCGAACTGCCCCCGGCAGTTCGCAGCCGCGTCTGGGGGACGCGGCGACCTGCTATCTCTTCGCTTCGCTCGCAATGACGAAGCGGCCCGGCCTCCGCGCAACGAAAGCCGGGGCCGCCTGTGACCGCCGTCGCCTTACTCCTCGCGCTCGTCCCGCTCGCCCTCCCGGCCCTCGTAGGTGCCCGAGAAAGCGCGGTCGAGGTTGCGGGGGCCCTCGCCGCCCTCGCCGCCGCGTTCGAACAGCGCGCCGCCGCGCTCCTCGCCGCGCCACGCCTCGGTCGCCTCCTCGGCGCTCTTGTCGAGCATCACCTTGTCGTCGACCTTCTCGACCCAGGAGCAGGGCACCGAATGGTGCACTCCGCCGGCGGCAGGGTCCGACTTGGTGAGGAGGATCCGGTCGCCGCGCACCTTGTCGACGGTGCCCACGTGGCTGCCGTCCGATCCGACCACCTCCATATGCTCGCTCACCCGGCCGAGCGCCTGGCGCTGCCCCTGCCGCTTCGAGCGCCAGCTGCCGAACTCGGCCTCGAACCTCGACTGATGCTCGCGGCGATATTCGTCATAGTCGCGGTCGAGATCCTCGATCTGGCGCCGCCGCCACTCCGAATAATGCGGGTCGTGGTGACCGGAGCCGCCCTGCCCGCGAAGGATCGCCGCCTCGCGCGCGGCGTCGCCCGAGCCCTGGCCTTGCGGTCCGTAACCGCCGCCGAGGCCGCCCGAGACCGGCGCCGACATCGGGTGGGCGCCGTGGGTTCCGGTCGAGCCGGCGTCGACCCGGTCGAACCGCCGGCCGCGCTCATAGTCGCCGCCGAAGCCGGAGCCGCGGTAGAATTCCGGCGCCTCGCCTTCGTAGGCCGAGCCGTAAGCGCCGCCGTAGCGCCGGCCGCGCTCGCCGCCCTCGGAATCGGTGAACCATCCCTCGCGCTCGCCGCGCGCGTAGCGGCGTTCGCCGCCGCCGCCGCCGCGATCGTCGTCGCGCGAGCCGCCATAGGCGCCATAGCCGCCGCGCTCGCCCGGCCGCTCGCGGTTCCAGCTGCGCCCTTCCTGGTTGCCCCAGCCGGTGCCGAAGCCGCCGCCGCCCAGGGTGCCCGGGCCGCTGTCCCCCCATCTGCTGTCATTGTCGCGCCGGCCGCTCATCCTTTGCTCCTGCTCCCAGCGCCTCTGGTCCGCCTCGCGCCGCCTTTCGGCCTCGTCGTCGCCGAACCAGGAGCGGACCTCGTCGCCCGCGCGGTCGAGGAAGCCGCGATCGTCGCGGTCATAATCCTGGCCCCGCCATCGCTCCCCGCCGCCGTGGCGGCCGTCGCCATAATTGCCCATGATCAACCTCCTGAGAAGGGGCCCCCGAGTCTACAGGCGCGGCCAATCCGCGCGGCGGGCCCAGCCGTCAAAGCGGGTGGAACGAGGCCTTCGTTCCGGCTCCGGAGCCGGGCCGTTCGCGGCGCCCGGCGAGTTGCAGGCCGGGCGGCGGCGCCTGTCCGCCGTCCCCGGTCAGCGGTCGATATAGACCTTCAGTTCGTAGCTTCCCGTCGAGGGCGCCGGCGGCTCCGGCGGCTCGAACCAGGTGCGGCTGATGAAGAAGCCGCAGGGCGTCTCCTGGTTTTCGGACGGCGTCCCGAAGCCGCGGTCGACGCTCTTTCGGCAGTCGCCCACCTCCCCTTCGCCGCTCAGGCTGAATTCCGAGTGCCATTCGGCGTCCGGCGGCCCGGTGCGCGGCGCCGGGCCCAAGGGCTGCGAACCGGCCGGAATCACCTGGAAGTCCACGATCGCGCCTCGGGCGCGCCGTTGCCGGCCGCCGAGATAATAATCGAGCTCCTGCGCGATGTTGCGGCAGGCGACCTTGGGCCATTGCGGCGGCACCGCTCCCTGCTGGTCCAGGGTGCATTGGGTGACGTGCCCGCCGGCGAGCTTGAGCCGCGCTGTGACCCGCCCCGAACCGAAGGGGGTCGGATCGAAGGCGATCCACAGGAAGCCGCGGCGGAAGACGCTCTCCACCGGCTTGCCAGCCGGGTCGCGCGGCGGGGCGAAGCGAAGCAGGGTCATGACGTTGCAGGTGCCGATGTCCAGCTCGGCATAGCCCGACGAGCTCACCACCCGGCAGGCGGCCGGCACCCCGTCCGTGCCGACCAGCGTCTCGACGACGACCCGCCCCTGCTGATCCAGCGCCAGCGCCGTCGGCGGATAGAGCCTGGCGTCCGACCAGTCGGGCGCCGAGACCGGCCGTCCCGACCGCGTCGCCGGCCACGCCTCGGTCGGCGCCGCGATCCGGATGCGCGGCGCCTCGATCGGCGGCGGTTCAGTGGGGTCCTGGGCTGCGGCGAGGAAGAGAAGCAGGAGGGTGGTCGGCATAACCGGTTTGTGCCGCATCCCGCCGGATCGCGAAAGGGCCCGATCACGCCGCTCGAAGCGCCTTCGTCTCCACGTCGGCGCGCTTTCCGCAGGCGGCCAGCGCCTGCTCCAGCTGAGCGACGGTCGAAGCGTGGCGCAGGTCGAGCAGGCGGTCGATCTGGCGCGGATTGAGGCCCATCGCTCGGGCGAGATCCGCCTTGCGCCAGCCGCGCTCCCGCATCGCCCGGTAGGCCGCGACCTTGAGCGAGCCCAACAGGCTCAGGGACACTTTCGGCCCTTCCGAACAAGGAGATGGGAGCGGAACGTCCTTGCGATCCGCGATCAGGCCGGAGATCACCGTCTCGAGCGCGTCCGAGAGATTGGCCAGCGCCTCGCGCTTGTCCTCGCCGAAGCTGATCGCCCCCGGCACATCGGGAACGGTCGCGAGCACGGTCCCGTCGTCGTCGGGCACGAACTTTGCGGGATAGGTGTTCACCGACCCTCCCCTCGCCTCAATCCTCAATTGCGAGCTCCTTCTTGATCGCCTTCATCAGCCCGGTTCCGAGCTGCTTGGCGCCGCCGTGGCGAGGCAGCGCCGCCATCCTGTCGCCGCGCCGGACCAGGCTATGCCGCGCGCCCTCCTCGAAGTGCAGCCGTGCTTCGCGAGGTAGCGGCGGAACTGGCGGCTGTTCACAGGCCAACATAGGCTCATCGGCCGGGCAGGGCAATGAAAACCCGACATCTGTGTCTACAATCGCCCCGCGCGCCCCGCTTGCACCCCTCCGGTGCCTTACCCATCTGACACAGCGGCGCGCACCGGCGAGGCTGGACTTTTGGCGCGGGGTGGAGAAGCAAGCGGGCGATGGCGGATCTCTATTCACAATTGGGCGTGAAGCGCGACGCGGGCGAGGCCGAGATCAAGAAGGCCTACAGGAAGCTCGCCAAGGAGCTTCACCCGGACCGCAACAAGGACAATCCGGCGGCTTCCGCGCGCTTCTCCAAGGTCACCCAGGCCTATGACATCCTCACCGACAAGGACAAGCGCGCCCGCTACGACCGCGGCGAGATAGACGAGGACGGCAACCCGCGGGCGCCGTTCGGCTATGGCGGCGGCGGCCCGGGCGGCGCCGGCGGCTTCCGGCCGGGACCGGACATGGGCGGCATGGCGGGCATGGGCGGCGAGGAGGTCGACCTCTCCGACATCTTCGAGGGCCTGTTCGGCGGCGGCGGCCAGCGCCGCGGCGCCGGCGGCGGGCCGTTCGGCGGCTTTAGCGGCTTCGGCGGCGGCCGCCGCCAGGCCCCGCCGCAGAAGGGCGCCGACATCGCCTACCGCCTGCCCATCGCGTTCGAGGACGCCGCCGCGCTCCGCGAGCAAAGGGTCGCCCTGCAGGGCGGCAAGACGGTCTCGATCAAGCTCCCCAAGGGGGTCGAGGAGGGCACTCGCATCCGCCTCGCCGGCCAGGGCCAGCCCGGGCCGGGCGGCAACGGCGACGCGATCGTCACCATTTCGATCAAGCCGCACCGCTTCTTCGTCCGCGACGGCGACAATATCCGCCTCGATCTTCCGGTCCGGGTCGACGAGGCTTTGCTCGGCGCCAAGGTCAAGGTGCCGACGGTCGACGGCGCGGTGATGGTGACGGTGCCCAGGGGCTCGACCTCGGGCCGCACGCTCCGGCTTAAGGGCAAGGGCTTCACCGGCAAGGACGGCACCCGCGGCGACCAGCTCGTCACCCTGATGGTCGACCTGCCCGCCGACGATCCCGAGCTCGCCGCCTTCGTCGAGGGCTGGAGCGGCAAAAAAGGAAACCCGCGGGCGGCGCTGGGCGTCTAGCAGTCCGTGCTGCCCGCCCCCTCACCGCAATCGCCCGAAGCCAGACGCAAGAGGCTGGCCAAGGCGCGGGCGCGGTTCGGCAAGTTCCGCGACCGGATGCGGCCCGGCCAATATCCGTTCGAGGTGCTGAAGCGGATCGCGATGGGCGTCTATACCGACGGCTTCATCCACGCCGGCAACCTCGCCTATCTCGCTTTGCTCACCGTCTTCCCGTTCGTCATCGTCGCCGCCGCGGTGGCGCGGCTGTTCGGCCAGACCGAGGGCGGCCTCCAGGCGGTGACCGCCCTTCTCCAGACCATGCCGCACGACGTCTCCGACGTCCTTCGCAAGCCGATCTCCGACGTCCTCCATGCCCGCTCGGGCGGACTGCTCTGGCTCGGCGCCCTGGTCGGCCTGTGGACGACGGGGAGCTTCATCGAGACAATCCGCGACATCCTCCGCCGCGCCTACGGCGTGACGTCCGGAGCGCCTTTCTGGGAGTACCGGCTCGGTTCGATCGGTCTGATCGTTGCCGCAGTCATCCTGATGCTGGTCTCGTTCAGCGTCTCGATCCTTCTGTCGGGCCTTCAGCAGTTCATCGCCCAGGTCTTCCCTTATGCCGACAAATTGATCGCCTTCGTCGCTTTGCTCCACGTCGTTCCCGGCCTCGTATTGTTCGGCTCGATCTACCTGATCTTCGTCTCGCTGACGCCGCGGCGCTACCGGCGCATCCAGTGCCGCAAATGGCCGGGCGCCGCCTTCGTCACTTTGTGGTGGCTGGCGACCACCGCCTTGCTTCCGGTCGTGCTCAGCCATCTCGGCAGCTACGATCTCACCTACGGCAGCCTGGCGGGCGTCATCATCGCCCTGATTTTCTTCTTCATCATCGGGCTCGGCGTGGTAATCGGCGCGCAGCTCAACGCGGCGCTGGCGGAACCGCCCGAGCCGACCAGGCGGGAAGTGGCCGAGGCGAAGCAGGAAATCGCCCACGGCCCGGTCCAAGGGGAGACGGCATGACGGGTTTGATGGCGGGCAAGAGGGGCCTCATCATGGGCCTCGCCAACGACAAGTCGCTCGCCTGGGGGATTGCCAAGAAGCTGGGCGAGGCGGGGGCGGAGCTCGCTTTCTCCTACCAGGGCGAGGCGCTCCAGAAGCGGGTCGGCCCGCTCGCCGGCCAGCTCGGCTCCGACTTCCTGTTCGACTGCGACGTCTCGGAGATGGCGGCGCTCGACCGCGCGTTCGAGCGGCTTCGCGAGCGCTGGGAGACGATCGACTTCGTCGTCCACGCCATCGGCTTCTCCGACAAGACCGAGCTCAGGGGCAAATATGTCGACACCAGCCTCGACAATTTCCTGATGACGATGAACATCTCCGCCTACAGCTTCACGGCGATTGCGAGGAGAGCCCGAGCGATGATGCCGAACGGCGGAAGCCTGCTCACTCTGTCTTATTACGGCGCCGAGAAGGTGATCCCGCACTACAATGTGATGGGCCTCGCCAAGGCGGCGCTCGAGACCAGCGTCAAATATCTCGCCATGGACCTCGGCCCCGACAATATCCGGGTCAATGCCATCTCCGCCGGCCCGATCAAGACCCTGGCGGCGAGCGGCATCGGCGACTTTCGCTACCTCATGAAGTGGAACGAATATAACAGCCCGCTGCGCCGCAACGTCACCATCGAGGATGTCGGCGGCGCCGGCCTGTACCTCCTCTCCGACCTCGCCTCGGGCGTCACCGGCGAAATCCACCACGTCGATGCCGGCTACAACGTCATCGGCATGAAGGCGGAGGATGCCCCGGATATCGCGACGACCTAGACAAACCCTCTCCCCTTCAGGGAGAGGGACAGCCGAGCCATAAGGCTCGGCAGGGTGAGGGCACGAACCTTTGAGAAAAGTCGACGGCACCGAAGCCCTTGAAAGGGTCCGCGAGCTCCGCCGCGAAATGACTCCGGCCGAGCGGCGCCTGTGGAGCCGTCTGCGCGGCCGCCGCCTCGGCGGCTTCAAGTTCAAGCGCCAGGAATGGGTCGGCCCCTTCATCGCCGATTTCTATTGCCGGGAAGCGAGATTGGTCGTCGAGGTGGACGGAACGCAGCACGCCGACCGCGACGACTATGACCGCGCGAGGAGCGCATACCTCAAGCGGGAAGGCTTTCGGGTCGGCCGCTTCTGGAACAATCAGGTGATGGAGGAGCTGGAAGGCGTGCTCGCCGCCATCCTCGCCATCCTGGAAGACCGCGTGCCCTCACCCTCCCGCCGCGCTCCGCGCGCCGGGTCCCTCCATCGCGGCGGCGAATGCCAGGACCGTCCGGGGGACGGTCCTGCCGCCGCGATCCCTGAAGGGGAGAGGGCAAGATCCCTCTCCCCTTCAGGGAGAGGGACAGCCGAGCCGAAAGGCTCTGCAGGGTGAGGACACGGCATCTCGGTGGCGTGATG
>JAXDPL010000073.1:0-10320 GCA_034668385.1 Sphingomonadales bacterium
GTACGGCCCTGCGTGCTTCCGGCGAAATTGTGGGCGAAGCCGAGCGCGTGGCCGACCTCGTGCGCGCCCAGCTGCCGGATCCGGGCCAGCGCGACCTGGACCGGGTCGTTCGGCCCGCCGTTTCCCGTCCCGGCGGCGCCGAGCAGGGCTTGGTAGATGATCAGGTCCTGGCGCACCCGGAGCGAGCCGAGCAGCACCGATCCCTTGATGATCTCGCCGGTGCGCGGGTCGCTGATCGCCTGGCCGTAGGACCAGCCCCGGGTCGCCCGGTTGACCCAGTTGACGACGTTGTAGCGTACGTCGAGCGGGTCGGCGCCCTCGGGCAGGATCTCGGCGCGGAAGGCGTCGACATAGCCCGCATCGTCGAACGCCTTCGCCCACCAGGAGACTCCCTCGCGCAGCGCCGACCGGATCGGCTCGGGCGCGCTTCGGTCGATGTAGAAGACGATCGGCTTCCTGACCGTCGAGCGGGCGGCGCCGGGATCGGTCTTCTCGAGCCGGAAGCGGTTGGCGAGCTCGTAGACGATCGGCTGGCCGAGCGGCTGGGCGAAATCGACCACCTGCGTCCCGAAAGTGCCCGCGCGCGGATCGAAGCGGCGCGGCTGGAAGCCGGGCGGCGGCAGCCGGATCAGCGAATGGCGGACCACGAAGCTCAGATTGCCGTTGACCGGCGCGATGTTGTTGACCTCGGCGGTCGGCTGCGCGGAGGTGAAGGTGAGCCGGCCCTCGAGCTCGATATTGTCGGGGAAGACCTTGACGAAATTGACGTCGGCGACGCTGAGCTCGGGGACCAGCTTGAACTCGCCGCCGCCGCCGCGCTTCAGGGCGCCGGCGATGTCCATGTCGTCGCGGGTCAGGAACGAAGAGATGTCGACGAGCAGGCGCCCGTCCGGCTGCTCGGCGACGTCGCCCATCCACAAGGTCGAAAAAGCGAAGCTTCGGCGCACGCCCTCCTGCACCTCCGCGCCCGCTCCCTCGGCGCGGAAGCGCGGATTCTCGATCTCGGCGACCATCTTCCTGCCGACCCGGCGGAAGACCAACAGACGCGAGTCGCTCGACTGGGCACGATCGAGGCCGATCGGCGCGGAGCCGAGGCCGGTCTCGAGCGAGGTCAGATAGATGAAGCGGCCGGAAATCCCCTCCGCGTCCGGCGCGGGCAGCGACAGGAAGACGCGCCCGCCGCTCTTGTCGACCCGGACCGGAAGCAGGCCCTGCAGCTCCGGCAGATTGGCCGGCACCGTCGCGGGAGGCGGCGGTGGAGGAGGTGCGGCGAGCGCGGGAATGGCGGGAAGGAGGAGCAGCGGCAGCAGCAGCGAGCGAAAAGTCATGCGCGCGAGCCTAGGCAGCGGCCCCGCCCCTGTCGAGCGGCCGCGGCTTGCGCTAGGGCAGACGCGATGCCGCTCCGTTCCCTCTTCGCGACCTTGTTCTACGAGGCCGATCTCGCCGATCCGGCCCTTCTCGAAGCGCTGGACGACTCCTGCCGTTCGCTCGCCAGGGAAGATGCGGCGGGACGGCGCTGGTCGCGCGAGCACGGCTATCGCGGCTACACCTCCTACGCCTCGCTGAACGACCTTCCGGTCCGCGACCCGAATTTCGCCGCGCTGGTCCGCCGGCTCGATCGTCACGTCGCGGCGTTCGCGGCCGAATGCGCCTTCGATCTCGGGCGGAGGCGGCTGAAGCTCGACAGCCTTTGGGTCAACGTCCTGAAGCCCGGCGGCGCGCATTCGGGCCACATCCATCCGCACAGCATCGTCTCGGGCACGCTCTACGTCGCCGTGCCGCCCGGCTCCGGCGCGCTCAAGCTCGAGGATCCGCGCCTGGCGATGATGATGGCCGCCCCCACCCGCCGGGCCGACGCTCCGGAGGCGCTGCGCCCGTTCGTCTATGCCGAGCCGGCGCCAGGCCGCCTGTTCCTCTGGGAAAGCTGGCTCCGACACGAGGTCGTCGCCGGCGCGAGCCGCGGCGAGCGGATCAGCCTCAGCTTCAACTATCGGTGACGGCGATGGAACGCGTCCTGGTCATCGGCTCGCCCGGGGCCGGCAAGTCGACGCTGGCGACCGAGATCGCCCGGCGCACGGGCCTGCCCCTCATCCACCTCGACCGGCATCATTGGCGCGCGGGCTGGGTCGAGGCCGACAAGACCGAATGGGAGCCGCAAATCGCGGCGCTGATCGCCGGCGAGCGCTGGGTGATCGACGGCAATTACGGCGGCACGCTCGGCCCCCGCCTCGCCCGCGCCGATACCGTCGTCTGGCTCGATTTCGCGGTCTGGCTCTGCGTCTGGCGGGTCGTGCGGCGGGCCATCCAATATCGCGGCCGGACCCGCCCCGACATGGCAGAAGGCTGCCCGGAACGGCTCAACTGGGAGTTCCTCGTCTACACCGCCCGCTTCCCCTGGTCCGGCCGCAAGCGGATCCTCGCCAAGCTTCCGGTATTCAGCGGCCGCCTCTTCCACCTGCGCCGCCCGCGCGAGGCGGCGCGCTTCCTCCGGTCGCTCGACTAGGATAGAGGCCAAGCGCGAAAGGGGGCGGCGATGTCGACAGCGATCGCGGCGCCGTGCGACCGCGGGACGGCCGCGGCCCAGCGGGCGCGGCGCTGCCCGCACCGGACATGGACCCTGGTCGCCTCGATCCTCGCCTCGAGCCTCGCCTTCGTCGACGGCTCCGTCGTCAACGTCGGCCTTCCGGCGATCGGCAAGGCGCTCGCCGCCGACGCCGCCGGGCTGCAGTGGGTGGTCAATGCCTACCTTCTGCCGCTGAGCGCCTTGCTTCTTCTCGGCGGCGCGGCGGGCGACCGCTTCGGGCGACGCCGGCTGTTCCTGCTCGGCACCTTCCTGTTCGCTTGCGCCTCCGCGCTCTGCGCCGTCGCGCCGACCCTCCCGCTTCTGCTCGCCGGCCGGATGCTCCAAGGGGCGAGCGCGGCGATGCTGATGCCGAACAGCCTGGCGATCCTCGGCGCCGCCTTCGCCGGCGAGGCGCGCGGCCGGGCGATCGGCACCTGGGCGGCGGCCGGCGCCGTCGCCGGAGCTATAGGCCCCCTGCTCGGCGGCTGGCTGATCGCGGCCGTTAGCTGGCGCGCCATCTTCCTGATCAACCTGCCGCTCGCCCTCGCCGCCGTGGCGATCGCCTGGTTCCGGGTGGAAGAAAGCCGCGAGGCGAAGGAGCAGCCGCTCGACTGGCTCGGGGTCGCGGTGGCGACCACCGCCCTCGCCGCGATCACCTGGGGCCTCACCCTCCTCTCGGCGCGGACCGGCGCCGCGGCGACCGGTACCGTCCTGGCCGGCGCCGGCCTCGGCGCCTTCCTCCTCTTCCTCCGCATCGAGCAAAAGCGCGGCGAGCGGGCGATCATGCCGCTCGCCCTGTTCGGAACGGCGAGCTTCACCGGCCTCACTTTGCTCACCTTCTTCCTCTACGCGGCGCTCGGCGGACTGTTCGTCCTGCTCCCCTTCGTCCTGATGGAGCTTAAAGGCTATTCGCCGGTCCAGGCGGGGGCGGCGCTGCTGCCGCTGCCCGCGGCGATCGCCCTCGGCTCGCGCTTCATGGGCGCGCTCGCGGCTCGGACCGGGCCGAGGCTGCCGCTGACGCTCGGTCCGCTGGTGGCCGCGGCCGGCTTCGCGCTCTGCGCCCGGATCGGCGAGGGAAGCTATTGGACGACCACCCTTCCTGCGGTGCTCGTCGTCGCGCTCGGCATGGCCGGCGCCGTCGCGCCGCTGACCACGGCGGTGATGGCCTCGGTCGACGCGAGCCATGTCGGCACCGCCAACGGCTTCAACAGCGCCGTCGCGCGCACCGGCGGACTGATCGCGACGGCCCTGCTCGGCGCCGTCCTCGCCGCCCGCGGCCCGGCGCTCGCCCACGCCTTCGCCCTCGCCGCTTTCGCCGCCGCCGGAGCCGCGGCCGTCGCCGGGCTCTCGGCTTTGCTCCTCCTCCGGCCGGCCGAAATGCGCACGCCCGGCGCCTGAAGGCTGGCCTTTTCCCGGCCCAGCCCCTATCGGGCCGCTTTCCTCTTCCGACAGGCTTTTATGGGTTTCCGCTGCGGCATCGTCGGGCTTCCGAACGTCGGCAAGTCCACCCTCTTCAACGCTCTGACCGAGACCGCCGCCGCGCAGGCGGCGAACTATCCCTTCTGCACGATCGAGCCCAATGTCGGCCGGGTCGCCGTGCCGGATCCGCGGCTCGACGCGATCGCGCGGATCGCCAGGTCGGCGCAGGAGATCGAGACCCAGCTCGAGTTCGTCGACATCGCCGGGCTGGTCCGCGGCGCCTCGAAGGGCGAGGGGCTCGGCAACCAGTTCCTCGGCAACATCCGCGAGGTCGACGCGGTCGTGCACGTCCTCAGATGCTTCGAGGGCGGAGACGTGACCCATGTCGAGGGCCGGATAGACCCGATCGCCGACGCCGAGACGGTCGAGACCGAGCTGATGCTCGCCGACCTCGACAGCCTGGAGAAGCGCGTGCCGAACCTCGTCAAGAAGGCGCAACAGGGCGACAAGGAGGCGAGGGTCCAGGCCTCGGTGCTCGGCCAGGCGCTGGACCTGCTGCGCGATTCGAAGCCGGCCCGGATCACCGTGCCGAGGGATTCCGAGGAGAAGCTCGCCCTCGACCGCGCCCAGTTGCTCACCGCCAAGCCGGTCCTCTACGTCTGCAACGTCGACGAGGCCGATGCCGCCGAGGGGAATTCCCACAGCGCCCGAATCTTCGCCAAGGCCGCCGCCGAGGATGCCCGCGCGGTCATCGTCTCGGCCGCGATCGAAGCCGAGATCGTCACCATGGCCCCTGAGGACCGCGGCGAATTCCTCGCCGATCTCGGCCTCACCGAAACCGGCCTCGCCCGGGTCATCCGAGCCGGCTACGACCTCCTTCACCTGATCACTTTCTTCACGGCCGGGCCCAAGGAAGCGCGGGCCTGGACGGTCGAGAAGGGCGCCCGCGCCCCGCAGGCGGCGGGCGTCATCCACTCCGACTTCGAGCGCGGCTTCATCCGCGCCGAGACCATCGCCTACGAGGATTTCGTCAAATATGACGGCGAGGCCGGCGCGAAGGAGGCGGGCAAGATGCGCTCGGAAGGCAAGGATTATGTCGTCCAGGACGGCGACGTGATGCTGTTCCGCTTCAACGTCTGAACTCGCTTTATCCAAAGAAAATCAACGGCTGGCGTTGTGCGCTCGACCGGCCCATAACGATGGCGGGCGGCGCGGAGCCTCCGCCTCGGCGGCTCGGCCCCCCAGTGGGTGGAGGGATCGCGATGAACATTTATCGGCTGGGCATGATCGCGCTTGGGGCGGGGCTGCTCGCCGCGTCGCCGGCGCTGGCCGGAAACCAGGGCGAGCACAGCTTCTCGCTCAGGAACGACACCGGCCAGACCGTCGATTGCGGGATCAAGCGCGACGGCAGCGCGGCGATCGAGGGAATCACCATCAAGGCCGGCGAGGTGTGGACCAAGAGCTATTCGAGCGCCAAGGACAGGCGGGTGAAGTGCGAAGGCATGTTCTCCAACTGGCAGCGCATCCAGCCCGACGGCGCCTACCGGCTGGTGAGGGACGCCCACGAAAGGATCCTCGTCCAGTCGCAGTGACCAAGACGGCGTGGGCGTTCGGCTCTGGCCCGCGGGCGGAGGCTGTGCTTTAGCGCCTGCCGACACCGCAAGGGAGCCAGGCCGCCCGCCATGATCACCCGCCGCCAGTTCGTCGCCGCCGGCGCCGCGGCCTTCGCCGCCGGGCCCGCCATCCTCAAGGCGCAGAGCGGCGGCTTCTCCGCCTTCCCGTTCAGCCTCGGAGTGGCGGCCGGCGACCCGGCGCCGGACGGTTTCGTGATCTGGACCCGGCTCGCCCCCGATCCGCTCGACGACCATGGCGGAATGGCGATGGCGCCATTTCCGGTGCGCTGGGAGGTAGCCTCGGACGAAGGCTTCCACACGATCGTCGCCAAGGGCGAGGAGCCGGCCCGGCCCGAGCTCGCCCATTCCGTCCACGTCGAAGTGGCCGGACTGCTGCCCGACCGCCCTTATTGGTACCGCTTCCGCGCCGCCGGCGAGAAGAGCGCGGTCGGCCGGGCCCGCACCCTCCCCGCCCCGGGCGCGAACCCGAAATCGCTGCGCTTCGGGGTCGCCGGCTGCCAGAATTACGAGGACGGCCTGTTCACCGCCTACCGCCACCTCGCCGACGAGGATCTCGCCTTCGTCTACCATTATGGCGACTATATCTACGAAGGCTGGTCGAGCGGCCTCCACACCGCCCACAGCGGCGAATTGGTCGTGCCGGCGCGCCATCATGCCGGCCAGCGCTGCTACGATCTCACCGACTATCGGCGCCGCTACGCCCAGTACAAGTCGGACTCGGACCTGCAGCGCGCCCATCTCGCCCACGCCTGGTTCGCGACATTCGACGACCACGAGGTTCGCGACAATTGGGCCGGCGACACCGATTCGACCGATACGCCGCCCGAAGTCTTCCGCATGCGCCGCGCCGCCGCCTTCCAGGCCTGGTACGAGCATATGCCGGTTCGCCGCGCCCAGATGCCGCGCGGCGCCGACGTCGACGCCTGGCGCGGCGCCCGCTACGGCGACCTCGTCGCCTTCGACTTCCTCGACACTCGCCAATACCGAACCGGCCATCCCTGCGGCGACGATTTCGGGCCGGCCTGCCCGGCGCTGACCGACCCGAAAGCGGCGGTGCTGAGTGCTCAGGAGGAAGCCTGGCTCGCACGCAACCTCGCCCGTCCCGAGGCGCGGTGGAACTGCGTCGCCCAGCAGGTGATGATGATGGCGCTCGACCGCCGAATCGAGAACGAGCCGCAGCCGATCCTCAACCTCGACAGCTGGGCGGGCTACGAGGCGCCGCGCCGCCGCCTGCTCGCCCGCATGCGCGGCCTCGACAACGTCATCGTCCTGACCGGCGACGAGCATCAGAATTTCGCCGGGATCCTCGCCGACGGCGACACGCCGGTCGCCGTCGAGTTCGTCGCCACCTCGATCTCGAGCGGCGGCGACGGCTCCGACCGGAGGCGCGGCAGCGACCGGATCCTCGCCGAGAACCCGCAACTCAAGTTCATCAACGACCAGCGCGGCTACGTGGTCTGCGACGTGTCTCCGGAGACGTGGCGGACCGATTTCATGGTGCTCGACCGGGTCTCGACGCCCGGCGGCGCGCTGAGCCGGCGCGCCAGCGCGACGGTCGAGCGCGGGCGGCCCGCTCTGGCCCTCGGCACCGGCCTGGAGCGCCGGCGGTGATCTGGTTCGAGGACGTGGAGATCGGCAAGGAGACCGACTTCGGAAGCTACAAGGTGACTCGCGAGGAAGTCCTCGACTTCGCCCGCAAATACGATCCCCAGCCCTTCCACCTCTCCGACGAGGCGGCGGCGAAGACTCATTTCGGCCGCCTCGCCGCGTCGGGCTGGCATACCTGCGCGATGACCATGGCGGTGATCGCCCGCCACGTCGTCAAGGAGGAGCAGGCCGGCTTGGGCTCGCCCGGGATCGACGAGCTCCGCTGGCTGAAGCCGGTCTATCCGGGCGACATTCTCCACGTCCGCGGCCGGGTGATCGACAAGACCCCGTCGCGCAGCCGCCCCGATCTGGGCTCGTTCCGAACCGAGACGACGGTCAGCAACCAGGACGGCGTCCCGGTGATGCGCTTCACTTCGATCGTGCTGATCAGGCGGCGGCCGGAGTAAGAGGAAAGTGTCCCTCCGACCGGTTGGACGGGAAGAAACATCTGATCCGTTCGGCCTGAGCTTGTCGAAGGCCTCTTCTTCAGCCCTCGAAAAACCGAAGAGTAGGGCTTCGACAGGCTCAGCCCGAACGGCTTCCCAGGTCTGCCCCGCTACCCCCCGTGCCGCCGGTGGCCGCCGCCGTCGCCGCCGCGCGAACCGCCGTCGCCGCCGCGGGAGCCGCGGGTCCAGGTGCCCCCGCTTTGCGTTGTCGTGGTGGTCGTCGTCCCGCTGCTTTCGCTGCGCTGCCAGCTGCGCGTCCCCTGCTGCCCCTGCCAGCGATCGCCGCGATGCTCGTTCCACGGCTGGGCCGAGGAACGGTCGTCGCGATATTGCGAGCGGCCGCGGCTGTCGTTCCAATTGCCGCGGTCGGGCGTGCCGTCCTGCCGGCCGCGATAGCCGTCCCAGCGCTGCCAGCGCCGGTCGTTCCAGTCGCGGCCCTGGTAATTGTGACGCCGGCCTTCCCAATAGCGGCGCTGGTCGTCGTTCCAGCGATGCCGGCGGCCATAGCTGTCGAAGACGTAGATGCCGATGCCCGGATAATAATAATCGCCGTACCAGCCGTAATACGGATCGCCATAGCCGTAGCCGTAGGGGCCGTAATCGCAGCCGTAATAGGGGTCGCAATAGCCGTTGGTGCCGTAGCCGACCGAGACGCCGCCATAGCCGTAGCCATAATCGCTGGCGCAGCCGGCGAGGCCGAGCGTTCCGGCGGCGATCAACGCGGCGCGAAGAGGAAGTCCCATAGCCACTCTCCCGATGAGCCGATGAGAGGCGGCAGGCTCCGCCCCGGCCGGTGAACCGGAAATGAACCGGCCAAGGTGCTGGAAAGGCGGGATTTCACCGCGCGTTCCGGAACGGGACAGGAGCGCCTAGCCGGCGACCCCCGCCTCGTCGCTGGCGGCCTCGCGCCTCGCCATGTTCTCGGGATCCAGCGGCCCGGTCTCGCGCACCCGCCGGCTCGCCCCGCCGTGCCAGATATTCTGGTAGGCCATGTAGGCGAGCGCGGTCGCGAAGATCAGGAAGATCAGGCTGGCGAGGCCGGCGCGGTGGCGGTTGGCGAGCCTCGGCTCGGCCGTCCAGGTGAGAAAAGCCGCGACGTCCTGGGCCATCTGGTCGACGGTGGGCTTGGTGCCGTCCTCGTAGCTGACCTGCCCGTCGCTCCGGAGCGGCGGCGGCATGGCGATGTTGAGGTTCGCGAACCACGGATTGAAGTGGAGGTTCGCGGTCGGCTTGAGGTCCGCCGGAAGCGGCTTGCCGTGCTCGTTCCGGTAGGTGTTCGGGTCGCGATAGCCGGTGAGCAGCGAGTAGACATAGGCCCCGCCGCCCTCGCGCGCCTTGGTGATCAGCGACAGATCGGGCGGCAGCGCGTTGCCGTTGCTGGCCCGAGCCGCGGTCTCGTTCGCGAACGGGGCGGGGAAATGGTCGGCCGGGATGCCGGGCCGCTGGGTGGGATCGCCGGACTTGGGATCGATATCCGGGATCTTCGCCTCGCTGGCGAGCTTCTGCACCTCGGCAGGGGTATAGCCGAGCTCCTCGAGGTTCCTGAACGCGACGAAGTTCAGCGAGTGGCAGTTGGAGCAGACCTCCTTGTAGACCTGGAAGCCGCGCTGCACCTGCCGGACGTCGAATTTGCCGAACGGCCCGTCCGAGGCGAGGTGAAGGTCGCGCGGCTCGGCGTGGAACTCCTTCGCCAGGTTCGGCTCGGGCGGCTGGGTGATGTAGGTCCAGGCGCCCCAGCCGAACGACCAGGCGGCGACGGAGACCATGACGAGACCGGCGAGGAAGCCGAGGATTCGAACCATGACGCGTCTTTCCCCTTATTCCGCCGCGGCGGGACGGATCCCGCGGAGATCCGCCGGCCGCGCCTCGCGCTCTTCGCCGTGCAGCACCGATTCCGAGATCGACCGCGGCAGCGGCAACGGCCTCTCGAAGGCGGAGAGGGCGGGCAGGATGATCAGGAAGTGGGCGAAATAATACATGGTCGCCACCTGGCTGATCATCACATAGGGCTCCTCCGCCGGCCGGCCGCCGCAGAAGCCGAGAACCAGCACGTCGACGATCAGGATGAAGAAGAAGATCCTGAACAGCGGCCGGTAATTGCCCGAACGGACCGGCGACTTGTCCAGCCAGGGCAGGAAGAAGAGCAGCAGGATCGAGCCGAACATGGCCAGCACGCCCCATAGCTTCGCCGGCAGGATGAAGTTGGCGGTGAAGGCGCGGAGGATCGCGTAGAAGGGCCAGAAATACCATTCGGGGACGATATGGGCCGGCGTCGAGAGCGGGTTCGACGGGATGTAATTGTCGGCGTGGCCGAGATAATTGGGCGCGTAGAAGGTGAGCAGCGCGAAGACGATCAGGAACACGCCCGCGCCGAACCCGTCCTTGGCCGTGTAATAGGGATGGAAGGGCAAGGTGTCCTGCGGCCCCTGAACGTCGACCCCGGTCGGGTTGGACGAGCCCGGAATGTGCAGCGCCCAGATGTGCAGGATGACCACCCCGGCGATCACGAACGGCAGCAGATAATGGAGCGAGAAGAAGCGGTTCAGCGTCGCCTGGTCGGGCGCGTAGCCGCCCAGAAGCCACTGCTGCACCGGCTCGCCGACAAGGGGAA
>JAXDPL010000074.1:0-13947 GCA_034668385.1 Sphingomonadales bacterium
TCGCTCGGCAGCAGGATCGCCTCGGCCTTGAACGCTGGGTCGAGCGAATTGGATTGGAGCGTCGCCGCAACCGCGCGAATTACCGGTTGGGCGTCCATCTGCCGGCCCAACGCACCCGCGATGAGCGCGCGCATCATCAATTCCTGCATCGCCTCGTAGCGAGCGAATGGGTCCGTGTCGGTCAGCGCGAGCCGCTCGAGCTCGTTCGGCTGACGCTCGATGTCGGCAATGATCGGCGCGGAGAAGCCGCGATTGAGCGACAGGAGCGGCGGCTCGACGACATTGTCGAAGGTGACGCTTTGTCGGGGCTGGTCGAGGGCGATCAGCTGCTCCGCACAGATTTCGTGCCCGCTTTGATCGCCGATCAGCGCGGTCTTCAATGGAATTGGCATCGCCTTCTTGACCGGCTGGCCGGGGGTTGGGTCGACATGCTGCTCAAGGTGAAGGGTTGCGGTCTTTGCCGCGGCGTCATGCTCGAGACGCGCCTTCACCCTGGGGGTGCCGGCCTGACTGTACCAGATCTTGAAGGCGGTAAGATCGACTCCGGTCGCATCTTCGAGGGCTTTCACGAAATCGTCGCAGGTCGCGGCCTCGCCGTCGTGGCGCGAAAAATAGAGGTCGGTGCCGGCGCGGAATTTGTCCGGTCCGAGCACGGCCGCCATCATCCGGATCAGCTCGGCGCCCGTTTTGTAGACGGTCGCCGTGTAGAAATTGGCGTTCTCCATGTTGCGTTCGGGCCGCACCGGGTGGGCGAGCGGGCCGGCATCCTCGGGGAATTGGGCGGTGCGCAGCATGCGCACGTCCTCGATCCGCTTGACCGCCGGGCTTCCCATATCGGCCGAGAAGCTCTGGTCGCGGAACACGGTGAAGCCTTCTTTCAGGCTCAGCTGGAACCAGTCGCGGCAGGTGACCCGGTCGCCCGACCAATTGTGGAAATATTCGTGGGCGACGACTCCGGCGATGGCGTCGAAATCGGCGTCGGTCGCGGTCTCGGCGTCGGCGAGCACGTAGCGCGAGTTGAAGATGTTGAGGCCCTTATTCTCCATCGCGCCGAAGTTGAAATCGGAGACGGCGACGATGTTGAACACGTCGAGATCGTATTCGCGGCCGTAGACCTCCTCGTCCCACTTCATCGCCGCCTTGAGGCTGGCCATGGCGTGGGCGGTGCGCGGCAGGTCCGACTCGCGCACCCAGATGCCGAGCGCGACCTCGCGGCCCGAGCGGGTGGTGAAGGAGTCGCGGTTGGCGACGAGGTCTCCGGCGACGAGCGCGAACAGGTAGCTCGGCTTGGGGAAGGGATCGCGCCACTCGGCCCAGTGGCGGCCATTCGCGGCCTCGCCCGAGCCGACCGGGTCGCCGTTGGAGAGCAGGACCGGATAGGCGGCTTTGTCGGCGGCCATGCGAACCCTGTAGCGGGTCAGAACATCCGGCCGATCGACGAACGGGGTGATGCGGCGGAAGCCCTCCGCCTCGCACTGGGTGCACAAAATCCCGCCGGATTCGTAGAGGCCCATCAGCTGGGTGTTGGCGCGGGGGGCGATCTCGACGATCGTCTCGATCGTGGCGGACTCGCCGGCGAGCGGGACGGTAAGGACGCAGTCCGCATAGCTGTGCTCGGCGGGCTTTCCGTCCACCTTCACTTCGACGAGGGTGAGCGCCTGGGCGTCGAGCTTCAGCGGGCGGTCGTGCGCGCCGTTCCGGGTGACCTCGAGCCGGGCGCGGACCCGGGTGCGCTCCGCGTCGAGCGCGAAGTCGAGGGCGATCTCGGGGACCAGCCAGTCGGGCGGCCGGTAATCCTCGCGGCGGATGGCGGCGGGCGGCGCGGCGGGAGCGGTCTGGACGTCGAGCATGAGGCGGGGATTAGGCGCGTGGGGGAGGGGGCGCAATTGCCTTCCCCTCCGCGCGCGCAGGGACGGGGGGTTCCTTGCGGCTCTCGTCGTGTCTAACCTTGCATGGAGGAGCAACGCGATGCTCATCCACATCATGGCCGCCGCGGGCGCGGCGCCGGGGGCGTTCGATGTCGAGGCGGCGACGCGCGCCTATCTCGGCACGCTGGAGGGCGCGGCGCGGGCGAAATCCGACGCCTATTTCGAGGGCGGATACTGGCTGCTCCTCTGGGGGGCCCTGATCGGCGTCGCCTCGCACTGGCTGATGCTGCACTACCGCTGGTCGGCGGCGTGGCGGCGCTGGGCCGAGCGGGCGACGAAACGGCGCTGGCTGCAGCCGGGGCTCTACGGCATCTTCTACGTGCTGCTCGGAAGCCTCATCGTCCTGCCCTGGACGATCTACACGGGCTTCTTGCGCGAGCGACAATATGGCCTGATGAACCAAGGGTTCGGCGCCTGGGCCGGGGAGCAGGCGATCGCGCTCTGCGTCACGATCGTCACCACAGTCATGATGCTGCTCGTCATCTTCGCGGTGATCCGCAAGGCGCCGCGGACCTGGTGGCTGTGGGGGACGGCGGCGACGACGGCGATGATCGCCTTCGGGATCGCGATCGCGCCGGTGTTCGTCGCGCCCCTGTTCAACAAATATACGCCCATGCCGCCTGGGCCGCTACGCACCCAGATCCTGGCGATGGCGGCGGCTAACCATATCCCGGCCGACAACGTCTATGTGTTCGACGCCTCGAAGCAGTCGAAGCGAATCTCGGCCAACGTCTCCGGGCTCGGGCCGACCATCCGCCTCTCCCTCAACGATAATCTGCTCAATCGCGCCACTCCGGCCGAGGTAAAGGCGGTGATGGGGCACGAGATGGGCCATTACGTGCTCGGCCATATCTGGCGGCTGGTGCTGGCCCTCGGCGCGATGACCTTCCTCGTGATGCTGCTCTTGTGGTGGGCGACTCCGCGAATCCTCGCCCGCTGGGGAGCGCGGTGGGGCGTCGAGAGCGTCGCCGACCCGGCGGTGATGCCGGTCTTCGCCCTCATCTTCACCCTGTTCATGCTGGTGACGACGCCGGCGTTCAACACCATCGTGCGAACGCAGGAGGCGGAGGCCGACGCCTTCGGCCTCGACGCGGCGCGCGAGCCGGACGGCTTCGCCTCTGTGGCGATGAAGCTCTCCGAATATCGCAAGATCGAGCCCTCGCCGATCGAGGAGGCTTTGTTCTACGACCATCCCTCCGGCCGCACCCGGGTGCACCGGTCGATGGAGTGGAAGGCGAAGCACCTCGACGAGCTGCCGCCGGAGCAGCGGGCGATGGTGGTTCCGCCGGTCTAGGCCCCCTTCGCCTCGAACCAGCGGCTGATGTCCGGGAGGCGGGTCTGGCGGACGCGGACCCGGTCCTGGATCGAGGCGATCGCCTGGTCGGCCGGGCGGCGCGACTGGGGCGTCATGTAGCGCGCCGCATAATCCTGGACCTTGGCGACCATCGCCGGATCCGACGAGCCATTCGCCAGGCTGGGCAGGAAGCGCGAGCGCGACGAGCTGTCGACCAGAGGCTCGACCCGCTCGCGGTTGCGGATGGCGAAGTCGAAGGCGAGGTCGGGATGGGCCGCGGCGACCGCGGCGATCATCGCCGAGCTGGTCGTCGCGCCCGGCTCGTCGGTCAAAGCGAGGTCGAGCGCGCGCTGGGCGAGCGCCGGATCGTGGGCGGCGCCGAGCAGCCGGTAGAGCTGCGCCTTGACGAGCGGATTGGTCTCGGCCCGCGCCTGCGCGTGAAGCCGCTCCCAGCCGGCCGAATCGACGTTGCGGGCGACGACGGCGAGGAGGGTCGAGCGCAGCGGCCCGGCGGCGGCCAGCGGGTCGTTGGCGACGTAGAGCCGGTTGGCCTCGGCGACGATCGCCGGATCGCCCATGCCGCCGAGCGCTCCGATCAAATTGGCGCGAAGCACCGCGACCGTCGCCGGCTCGCCGGGCTTCGCCGTCCAGCCGACCCGCGCCATCACCGCGCCGAGCTTGCGCGCGGCATAGCGGGCGACCATCGCCTGGCGGGCGGGATCGTCCTCGTACATGCCGTGGATCTGCTCGAGGATCGCGGCGATGCGGGTCGAGAGCCGGGTGTTGGCGTCGGGCGACGCGCGGTCGACCAGATCGAGCGCGCGGGCGGCCGACTGGTAGCCGGCGAGGCCGAGGCCCCAATTGTCGGCGAGCAGGCCGAGTTGGTCGACCGTCGCCAGCCGGCCGAAGCCGGCGGCCAGCCGGTCGAGCAGAGCGGGGGCGTAGAGGGTGCGATAGTAACCGCTCTGGCCGGCGTTGAGCAGGGCCGCGCCGCAGCCGGGGACGGCGATCGTGCCGCTTCCGCCGGTCACGACGGTGCGCGCCTCGCCGCCGCCGATCGTCGAGGCGATCACCGGCACACGCCACGCGAGCGGCGGCCTGTCCGGCCGGTCGCGGCTGAACTCGGCCTGGCGAAGGGTCAGCAATGTCTTGCCGCGGCGGCAGGCGGCGTCCTCGACCCGGATCATCGGAACGCCCGGCTGGAGGGTGAAATCGTGGGCGATGGCGGTGACCGGCTTGCCGGCAGCATGCTCGACCGCTTGCCAAAGGTCGTCGGTCTGGGTGTTCGAATATTTGTGGGCGCGGATATAGTCCTGCACGCCGCGCCGCCACGCATCGGAGCCGACATAGCCCTCCAGCATGGTGATCACCGCCTCGCCCTTGGAGTAAGTGATCGAATCGAAGGCCTGGCTGATCTGGTCGACGGTGGTCAGATGCTGGACGATCGGATGGGTGGTGGCGACCGAATCGAGCCGCATGGCGGACTCGCGCGCGTCGACGATGCCGAGTCCCGGCTCCCATTCGGGGTGCAGCGCCTCGGTCGCCTTGGTCGCCATCCACGAGGCAAAGCCCTCGTTCAGCCAGAGGTCGTCCCACCAGGCCATGGTGACGAGGTCGCCGAACCATTGGTGGGCCATTTCGTGGGCGGCGACCTCGAAGATGCGCTGGCGGCTGGCCTCCGAGGTGATCGCCGGGTCGAGCAGGAGGGCGCTCTCGAAGCTGAAGATCGCCCCCCAATTCTCCATCGCGCCGAAGAACTGGCTGCTGCCCGGGCCGGCGACGTTGTCGAGCTTGGGGAGCGGGAAGGGGGTTCCGAAATAGGAGTTGTAGAAGGGGAGGATGCGGGCCGCGCTCTCCATCGCCCAGCGGCCGTTCTGGCCGCTGCCGCGCTTGGCGACGACCCCGATCTCGGTGCCGGCCGCGGTGGTCGTGATCCGGTCGAACTCGCCGATTCCGAGGAAGAGGAGGTAGGACGACATCGGCGGGGTACGCTGGAAGGTCACCGTCTTGAGCCCGCCCGGCTGCTGCTGCACGCCGGCCTGCGGCATGTTGGCGACGAGGTCGCGGTCGGCGGGGACGGTGACGGTGAGGTTGTAGGGGGTGCGGAATTGCGGCTCGTCCCAGCTCGGGAACAGGCGGCGCGCGTCCGAATTCTCGAACTGGGTGAACAGGGCCCGCTTGCGGCCGGCGGGGCTGTCATAGTCGAGCGCGAAGAAGCCCGCGGCCTGGGTGTAGATCTTGCCCGCATAGTCGATCGAGAGGCGATAGCGGCCCGGCGCGATCGGAGAGGGGAAGCGGAAGGTCGCGGTCTGCTCGGCGGCGTCGGTCGAGACGTCGCTCGCCGCGACCGATTGCCCGCCGGCGAGCGGCGCGAGCGAGACCTTGCGGAAGCTGAGGTCGGCCGCGTTGAGCGTGATCTCGCGGCTCGGCGACTTCACTTCGATGTCGATCAGGGCGGAGGCGGAGAAGACGAGGTTGGGCGCGTCCGGGGTGATCCACAGCGCATATTGGAGAGGCCGGACGTTGGCCGGGAGCTGGGTCGGGATCTGGCGGCCGGCGAGCGGGGCCGGAGCGGCGGCGGGGCGGTCGGTGCCGGCGGCGGCGCAGGCGGCGAGCGAGAGAGCGAGAGCGGCGAGGGAGGCGGCGGACTTGAGGCGCATGGATCACTCCGGCAGGGGGCGCGGCCCCCCTGCGCGCGGCCTCGAGGGCTTGTCAAATCAGTAGCCGAACAGCGGCGCGACCCTGGTCCCCTCGAGCACGTGA
The DNA here is from genome assembly GCA_034668385.1 of Sphingomonadales bacterium. GTDB lineage: Bacteria > Pseudomonadota > Alphaproteobacteria > Sphingomonadales > Sphingomonadaceae > Allosphingosinicella. The sequence goes on from JAXDPL010000074.1 coordinate 5,986, forward strand.
TCGAGCAGGAGGGTCGGGCTCCAGAGATGCTCGACCCCCGCCTCGCGCTGCTTGATCAGCGACACGATCATCGCGTTGATCGGCGTCGGGCGGCCGACCTTCTCGCCGAGCTTCACCACCTCTCCGTTCAGATAATCGACCTCGGTCTCGCGGCCGGCGGCGAGGTCGTCGGCCATCGACGAGCGGGCGCGGGCGTCGATCTTCTGGATCCTGAGGAACAGGTTGTTGAAGATGAAATCGGGCGAGGCGATGACGTGCGGAAGAAGCCGCGGCGGCACCGGGCCGATCTTGGCCGGCTCGATCCGGGCGGCCTTGAGCACTTCCAGCGCCTCGAGCATGGAGGCGGCGACGACCCGGCGATAGTCGCGTTCCCGAAGCTGCTCGAGCAGGGTCCGCCCGGACAAAGCGTTGACCGCATTGTTGAGGTTGATCAGGAGCTTGCCCCACGCGATCGCCGGCATGTCCTTCGACAGCCTGAGCGCCGCCGGGCCAGAGTCGGCCTTCGCCGCGATGGCGCGGGTGACGGGCGTGTCCTCGGCGACCAGCTCTCCCGCCACGCCCTTGTGGAAGCGGCCGTCGCCCAGATAGGCGACGTTGAAGGGCACCATCCCCTGCACGACCTCGAACCGGCCCTTGAGCAAAGTGCGCAGGGTCTCGGCATTGCTGACGCCGTTCTGGAGGCTGAGCACGACCGCGCCCTTCCGCGCGTTGCGGGCGATCTCCTTGGCTGCCTCGGCGGTTCCCGTGCTCTTGACGGCCAGCAGGATCACGTCGGCCTTTGCGAGGGCCGCGGGCTTCGTGCCGAACTCGACCCCCTCCGGCGCCAGCCGCACCCGCCATCCGGAATAATCGGTGAGCGTCAGCCCTTCCCTCGCCACCGCGTCGCGGATTCGCTCCCGCCCTACGAACGATAGGTCGAGCCCGGCCGCGGACCAGGCGCCCCCGACGAAGCACCCGATCGACCCCGCGCCGTGAACGACGATCTTCATCGGTCTCGACAGGGGAATGAAGTCTCGGCTCCGCTCGACGGAGTGTCTCGACTACGCTCGACACGAACGGTTGGAGAGTCCTTGTCCCTTTCCGTTCGCCCCGAGCGAAGTCGAGGGGTCCTGTCGAGCGAAGCCGAGACGATCGAAGGCATCACCCCCGCCCCCGATACGGCGGGACGCCCTGGTCCGGCACCCACAGGCCCGCCGGCGGCTCGCCGGTCTGCCAGAAGACGTCGATCGGGATTCCGCCGCGCGGGTACCAATAGCCGCCGATGCGCAGCCAGAGGGGCTTCAACTCCCCGGCGAGGCGCTGGCCGATGCCGACGGTGACGTCTTCGTGGAAGCCGCCGTGATTGCGGAACGCGGCGAGGAACAGCTTGAGCGACTTGGATTCGACGATCGTCGCATCGGGCGCATAGTCGATGACGAGATGGGCGAAATCCGGCTGCCCGGTGACCGGGCAGAGCGAAGTGAATTCCGGCGCCGCGAAGCGCACCAGATAGAGGCTGCCGGGCCGCGGGTTCGGCACGTAATCGAGCACCGCCTCTTCGGGCGAGGCGGGAATCGTCGAGCTCCGGCCGAGATGGGTGAGGTCCATGAATCTGCTCTAGGCGAGGCGCCGGTAGAGGGGAAGACGGCAGACTTAGCGGTCCCCCTGGACGGCACCGAGCACGGTCTTGACCACTTCGTTGGTCAGCCTGTCTTGGTCCTTCTCGCTACCGATCACTTCGACAACGAGCTCATCCCCAAACAGGCACCGCAAGGTTTGCGGAACCTGAGGAAGCTCGTCATCCCCGAGCCGGTGACGCAGGGCATCCACGCATTCGGATCGAATCGCCAGAAAATCGGCGAGCAGCGGCCACCGCAATTCCAAAATGGTCCACCTGGCGAGCGCTCCTGCCCCTGTGTCCCGGCCAGCAAGAAGCAACGTCGCCTGGTGCATGGCATAGGCATTGACGAGGCGCTTCATCGCCCTCGGATTTGGCTCGAGAAGGTGGGCGAAGGCCTGCAACCGGTGCTCGGTCTTGACGATTGCATCGGGGCTCGAAACTCGCTTCGCACAGGCCGCGCGGACCGCCTGAATGCGGACGCTGTCGCCGGTTTCGCTCGCCTCCTGCACGAGCGCTTGCAGATCTTCATGGCGGGATAGCTTAGCTGCCTCCAGCTCCGCTTGTTTGGTCGCCTCAGCCCTTGCTTCGGCACCCGTCTGCGGATTCGGCGTGTCCGAACTGAGCAGCCGCGCCCAGTATGAACTCTGAACGTCGGGCGGAATCTGGGGAATCGCGGCCGATACCTGGAAGAGTTTGTCGAGAAAGAGATAGCCGAGCGGGCGTCCGCTCTCCCCGATCGGCGGCGAAAAGCCGGCATAACGCTGCTCGAAGCTCGAACAGATCCATTTTCTGTCCGCCGCCACGACATAAGTCACCGCGGCACCGCGCATCAGGGTCTGAATACCTTCGAGCAGCTCGACGACATATTTGCTGTCGCAGCGGTCGAGATCGTCGATAAACACCACTAGAGGTCGGTGGATTGCCGCAACCAGTTGATTGAAGAGCCGAGCAATGGGCTTGAACGGATCGTCCTTCAGGTCGGCATAGGTTTGGGCTGCGCGCCGCGATCCCAAGGCCAATGATCGGCTGTTCACATATATCGCCGTGAGTAGAGTGATGATCAAGGGAATCAGCCACTTTGCGGCGTCCATCCAGTCCGGGGGGCCGGCACCTGCCGCGTTTGTCAGCCAGTGAAGCCGCCAGAGCACGAAGGTCGCAATCGAAGCCACTATCAGGACGGAAAGTAGTGGCATGTAATCGGCCCGGACACGCCAAATTAGCCAGCGCAGCCAGAGCCAGGGAGCGCGCAACCCGAGCTTCGCGCGCGCTCCGTAGTAGATCGTCGTGATCAAGCGCCACCAAGGCGGTTGCAGTCGCTGGTCTCGCCAAGCGTTGAATCTCACGACGATCCAAGGGGCTTTGCCCGAGCTTAGGTTATCCTCGAGGAAATTCAGGACCGACGATTTGCCGGAACCCCAAGGTCCATGGAGGTGAACGATGAAGGCGCTCGGCTCGGCGGTCTGTCCGCTTTTCCGCGCTTCGCGTATTCGATCGGCGAGAATGTCGGCGAAGGCGGCGCGGCCAAGCTCATCAAGCGTCGCCGGCTCGTCGGCGTGCGTTGAAACCCTCTCGTTGGGCGCCGAATCGGGGGCAGGGGTTAGGGTCGCGCCGGGAAGCGCATCCTCGCCCTCCTCTTTAGGCTCACGCCGAGCCGGTGCATCCCTTTTCGGTGCCTTTCGCTTGGTCGCCGGTTTGATGTCGGGATCCCTGAGGGCCCGAGCGATCGATGCTTGAAAATCCTCCCACGTGATGCCCAACCCCTCGAGAAGGTGGGCACCCTTGCTTCCGGGCGGAGGGAAGGACCTTAGAAAATCGATGGCGCTCACTTCGCCGTGAGATGACGATGAGCTTCTCATCGAAAACTTCACAGCTTGGCGCAGGGAATCCGCGACATGATCGCTCAATCGGACAGGAGTTTCAGCGGACTCTCCCCGATCCTCGGAATCCGCTGATTCGACCGGATCCGCAAACAGGAGATCGAATTTTTCGGGCGCTTGTTGCAGCAGCTTTGCGACAGCCCGGATGGCACGTCCCTCCGCCGACGTTGCAATAGTCGTTCCCGGCATGCGCTCCGCGATCGGCCGTGTAGCAAAGAGTATCCGCTCCGTGCTGATCCAGCGTAAATCCTTTACCAAGGGAATCCGCCCGGCTTGATGGAACAGCGCGGCTAAAAATGTTGTAGGTCTTGCCCGATGAGCGGCTAGTTCAGAGGCCAACAGCTCGACGGCAGTATCCCCTTCAGTGGCGAAGCCGTTTTCATTAAGATTGGTGTTCACTCCTGCCCCCCTATCTCGAATTTACGTGACTGTAATCACAAGCGCAATTCTGAATTGCGGAGCGGAACCATCCTTCGTTCCCCAGCACTTCCACCGTCGTTGCAAGGCTGCCATAGCTTCGGCCATGAAAGTTATCCTGCTCGCAGCCGCTCTTGTCCTCGCCGCCCCGGCCCTCGCCCAGCCAGCCCCCGCGCCCCCGGCCAGGCAGGACCAGCCCGACCGGCCGATCCCGGAGCCGACAATCTCCGTCACCCACCATCGCGGCGTGTTCGGGGGGGTGCCGGTCGCCTACACCGCGACCGCGTCCGAGACCTACCTCAAGGGCGATGACGGGACTCCCAAGGCGAGCCTCTTCTCGGTCGCCTATGTGAAGGAGCCGCGCGATCCGTCGCGGCCGGTGACCTTCCTGTTCAACGGCGGGCCGGGCTCGGGCTCGGTGTGGCTGCAGATGGGGGCGTTCGGGCCCAAGCGGGTCGGAATCCCGTCCGACGCGCGGGACGACGGGGCGCCGCCCTACCCGATCCTCGACAATCCCGATTCGCTGCTCGACGTCACCGACATCGTCTTCATCGACCCGGTCGGCACCGGCTTTTCGCACACGCTCGGCAAGACCGAGGGCAAGGACTATTGGGGAGTCACCCAGGACGCCAAGTCGGTCAGCCAGTTCATCCGCCTCTGGCTGAACGACAACGGCCGCTGGAACAGCCCCAAATATATGGGCGGCGAGAGCTACGGAACGACGCGCTCGGCGGCGGTCGTGAACCAGCTCGAGGGGGCCTATAACGACGTCGGCCTGGACGGCATCATCCTGATGTCGACGATCCTCGATTTCGGCGCGCAGGCCAACGTCCAGGGCAACGAGATGCCCTACGTCCTCTTCCTGCCCTCGATGGCGGCGGCGGCCTGGTACCACCACAAGGTCGCCAACCCGCCCGCCACCGTCGACGCCTTCGTCCAGGAGGCGCGGGAGTTCGCCGAGGGCGATTATGCGGCGGCCCTGCTCAAGGGGCAGAGGCTGCAGGGCGAGGCGCGCGCCGCGATCCGCCGCCGCCTCGCCCGCTTCACCGGCCTCTCCGAGGACTATCTCGAGCGCGCCGATTTGAGGGTCACCGACCAGCGTTTCTACAAGGAGCTGCTGCGCGACCGCGGCCTCGCCATCGGACGGCTCGACGCGCGCTACACCGGCAAGGATTACGACAATGCCGGCGAGACTCCCGACAACGATCCGAGCTTCTACGGGATCGACGCCGGCTACACGGCGGCGGTCAATGCCTGGGTCCGCGACGGGCTCGGCTTCAGGTCAGACCGCTCCTACGTGACCATCGGCCCGGTCGGGAACTGGGACTGGGACCTTTCGGACCAGGGCGGCGAGGCCAAATATTACAAGAGCGTCGCGCCCTATCTTTCGAAGGCTATGCGCGAGAATTCGGGCCTCAGGGTGTTCGTCGGCGCCGGCTATTACGATTTCGCCACGCCTTTGTTCGGCGCCGAATATGCGCTGAGCCGCACCGGCTTCCCGCAGGACCGCATCCAGTTCCATTATTACGAAGCGGGGCACATGATGTACGTCCACGACGAGAGCAGGGCGAAGCTCGCCCGCGACGTCCGCGCCTTCATCCGGAGCCGATAGCCCAGTCTTGGGTCAATGACATTTTGTAACGGATACGATACATAATGTCAGGTATACTTGACAAAGCGCGAATCGGCTTCTAAGTCCGTTTCCGTGTCCGGCGATCCGCGCCGGGCGCGGGGAGGGCGCCGCGATGGCCGTCGGGGAAGACGTGAAGAACCGTCTCAAAGTGCTGAGGGCCGAGCGCGACTGGAGCCAGGCGGAGCTTGGCGGCCGGCTCGGAGTCTCGCGCCAGGCGGTGAACGCGATCGAGACCGGCAAATACGATCCGTCGCTGCCGCTCGCCTTCCGCCTCGCCCGCCTGTTCGAGCGGCCGATCGAGCAGATTTTCGACGACGGGGAGGGCGGCCATGAGGCCTGAGGCCCCCTCCCGCCCGGCCGGCAGGCTGATCGCCGTGGTCGCGGCCGTTGCGCTCCTTACCCTCGCCGTGGTCCCCGCTTGGGGCGTCCGCCACATCAGCCTCGACGGCCTCGCCGCCGGCGAAACCCTTCCGGCGCCGAAGCTGCTGCTTTCGGCCGTCCACCTCTAGGAACAGCCATGGTCGACATCGCCGACGTCGAGAAAGCCGAGCGGCTGGGCCGCAGCCGCGCCCGGATCTTCGCTGTCCAGGCGGTTTTGTTCCTGTCCTGGCAGGGCCTCTATTTCGGCGGCCACGCCGCCGACCGCGTGCGCACCGTCCAGCAGGTCAAGATCTCGGCCTGGCTGGTCACCGCCATCCTCCTCCTCTTCCTGCTGGCGAGCGGCGGGATGCTGATCCGCGGCCGCAAGGTGAGGGGGCTGCTCAACGACGAGCTCACCCGAAGCCACCGCGCCCGCGCCTATGTGCTCGGCTTCTGGGCGGCGATGGCGAGCGCGATCATCCTCTACGGAATCGGCATGTTCGAGCCGCTCTCGGCCCGCGACGCCATCCACATCATCATGTCCGCCGCCATCGGCACCGGCCTGATGACCTTCTCGATCCTCGAGCGGCGGAGCCGCGCGGAGGGCTGATCCTCTTCCAACTCAGACTGCAAGGACCCAAACCGATGAAATGCCTCTACCTCCTCGGCGCCTCCGCCGCGGCGATCGCCCTCGTCCCGGCCCATGCCGCCCCGACACCCGCTCCGGCCGCTCCCGCCAAATACGGCGCCTGGGGCGTCGACCTCTCGACCCGCGACATGGCGGTCAAGCCGGGCGACAGCTTCTTCGACTACGCCAACGGCGTCTGGTACAAGAGCGCCGCCATCCCGTCCGACCAGCCGATGGCCGGGGTCGGAATGGACCTCTACAACCGCACCCAGGCGCAGCTCCGCGCCATCGTCGAGGGCCCGGCCGCCGCCGCCTCGACACCCGCCGGCCGCAAGGTCCGCGGCCTCTACCAGAGCTTCATGGACGAGGCGCGGGTCGAGCAGCTCGACGACAAGCCCCTGCTCGCCGATCTGGCCCGGCTGAAGGCGGTCTCCACCAAGGAGGAGATGGCGCGGTTCATGGGCACCACCGCCCGCGACTTCGGCTCCTCCTTCTTCTCGATCGGAGTCACGCCCGACCTCAAGGGGCCGAAGCTCTACACGCCCGGCCTCGGCATCGGCGGCATGGGCCTGCCCGACCGCGATTATTACCTCACCGACCAGTTCAAGGCGAAGCGCGACGCCTATCTCGACTATATCGGCCGGACCCTGAAGCTGATCGACTGGCCGAACGCCGACGCCTCGGCCCAGGCCGTCCTCGACCTCGAGACGAAGGTCGCCGGGGCGACCTGGACCCGGGTCGATCGCCGGGACCCCAACAAGATCTACCACCCGATGGCGCTCAGCGAGCTGATCGCCTACGCGCCGGGCTTCGATTTCAACGCTCTGATCGCCGGCGCCCGGGTCCCGGCCTTCAACCGGCTGATCGTGACCCAGGACACCGCGGTGCCGAAGGTCGCGAAGATCCTCGCCGAGACCCCGCTCGACACGCTCAAGGCCTGGGAAGCCTTCCACATGGCGAACGACGCGAGCTCGTACCTTTCCAAGCGCTTCGTCGACAACAAGTTCGCCTTCGCCAGCGCTTTGTCCGGCCAGCCGCAGAACTTGCCGCGCTGGAAGCGGGGCATCAGCCTGGTCGACGGCAGCCTCGGCGAGGCGCTCGGCCAGGAATATGTCGCCCGCTACTTCCCGGCCTCGTCGAAGAAGATGATGGAGGCTCTGGTCGCCAATTTGCAGACCGCGATGCGCGGTCGGATCGAGGCGGCGGCGTGGATGTCGCCCGAGACCAGGGCGGCGGCGCTGCGCAAGCTCGCGCTGCAGCAGGTCAAGGTCGGCTATCCGAGCAAGTGGCGCGATTATACGTCGCTGACCATCGACCCGACCGACCTCTACGGCAACGTCAAGCGCGCCTCGGCCTTCGCCGTCGACTATCAGTATAACCGGCTCGGCAAGGCGATCGACCGCGAGGAGTGGGCGATGACCCCGCAGACGGTCAACGCCTACAACAA
>JAXDPL010000075.1:0-2863 GCA_034668385.1 Sphingomonadales bacterium
CAGGACGATGAGCGAGGCCTCGTCGCTGTCGGACTTGACCTTGCCCACCCCCGGCTCGCGCTCGGCGATCTTCTCCGCTTCCTCGCCGACCACACCTTCGAAGATCGTGCCGCGAATGCCGATCGTCGCCACCGGCGTGCGCACCGAGACGGGGCCCGAGGGCTTGCCGAGGCTTCGGCCGGACATGAAGCGGAAGGCGCCGCGGGCGACGCTGATCCCGACCGAGCGGCTGTTCGCGGCCGGATCGTAGACGAAGCGGTCGATCGTCACCCGGGCGCTGGCGCCGACGGTGAAGGTCGAGCGGTCGAGCAGCAGGATCTGGAGCTGGCTGGCCTTGTCGGTCTGCACCTGATCGCCGAGGAACACCCGGTCGTGAAGCACCGCCGGCTTCACCTTCTTCGTCGCGGCGGCCCGGATCTCGACCTTGTTGCGGATCGCGGCCTCGATTCCGACCGCATTCGCCTGGGCCAGCACCGGCGAGGCGACGAGGCTCGTGCAGGCGAGCGCGGCGGCGGCGCGGCCGGCCGGACGGAAGGCCCAGCGGCTCATCGCCGGCCCTTTCTCGGAGCCGCCGGCCGGGTCAGCGGCCCGCAGGCGGCAACCACTCCGGCCCAGTCCGGATCGGCGATGGATTGGCCGGCGAGCAGACCGAGCTCGACCTCCGCGCCTTCGCGGTCGTCGAGCCGGCAGAGCAGGGAAAGGTAGGCGAGGCGGGGCGGCACCGCTTCCGGGTGGGCGAACTGCACCCGCTCGAGCGTGCCGAGCGCTCCGAGCAGGTCGTTCGCCGCGATCTGGCGGTTGGCCAGCGCGAGGCCGCTGTCGACCTGCCGGGAGGCGTCGATCAAGGCGTCGGGGCTGTCCTGCGCGGCCGCGGCCGCGGGAAGGGCGGCGGCGAGCGCAAGCAGCAAAGGCAAGAACTTGCCGGTCACCCTTGGTCCTCCATCACGGCGGCCATTTGACCAAGGGCTATCATTCGCGCACCTTCCTTAGCAACTTCATTTCAGCTCCGGCGCAAATGTGCGGGGGGCCTGGAGGGGTGGCGGACATGCTCGGCAGACGGCGCGGCAGGGGACCGATGGCGACGCGGCGGTCGATCATCGTCCTCGCCGGCCTGATCCCGGTGCTGCTCGTCGCGTCCGCCAAGTTCATCGACCTGCCGATCCTGGCGGAGGCGCGGGGGCTGGTTTTCGATTCCTATCAGCGTCTCGCTCCCCGGCCGTACCGCGACGCCGGCGTGCGGGTCGTCGACATCGACGACGAGAGCATCCGCCGGCTGGGCCAGTGGCCGTGGCCGCGCACCGAGCTCGCCAGGCTCAGCCGCGCGATCGGCGACGCGGGCGCCGCGGCGATCGCCTACGACATCGTCTTTTCGGAAGCCGACCGCACCTCGCCGGCGCTGATCGCGGCGCGGGAAGCGGGGCAGGGGGCGCCGCCCGCGGCGCTCGCCGCGCTGAAGGCGCTGCCCGACCACGACGCAAGCTTTGCCCAGGCCCTGGCCGCGACTCCGACGGTGCTCGGCTTCTTCCTCACCAACGACAGAGGCGAGGCGGTCGAGCCCAAGGCGGGATTCGCCGTCGCCGGGACCGACCCCGGCGCCAGCCTCACCCGTTATTCGGGCGCGATCCTGCCGCTGCCGGCCTTCCGCGAGGCGGCGGCCGGCCTCGGCTTCGTCTCCAACCGCGGCGACGCCGACGGGATCGTCCGCAGGGCTCCGCTGATCGCCAGGGCCGGGGACGCGCTGGTGCCCTCGCTCTCGGCCGAGGCGTTGCGCGTCGCCCAGGGCGCGGGCGGGATGGTGGTGAGGAGCAGCGACGCCAGCGGGGAGGTCAATGCCGGCCGCCCCGAGGCGGTGGCGCTCAAGATCGGCGAGGCGGAGGTGCCGGTCACCGAGCGCGGCGAGCTCTGGATGCATTATACGGCCGCCGCGCCGGAGCGGACCGTGCCGGCCTGGCGGGTGATGCAGGGCCTTCCACCCGCCGAGATGCAGCGGCTCTTCTCCGGCCGAATCGTTCTGATCGGCGCGGGCGCGATCGGCCTCAGGGACCTGGTGGCCACGCCGGTGGCCGAGCGCGAGCTGGGGGTCGTCGTCCACGCCCAGGCGATCGAGCAGATGGTGCTCAAGGACTTCCTCTACCGGCCGGACTGGACGGAAGGGCTGGAGATGGCAATGCTGCTCGGCGCCGGCGGCCTGCTCGCCTTGCTGCTGCCGTGGATGGGGGCGTTCCGCGGCGCGCTGCTCGGCGCGGGCATGCTCGGCGCGGTGGGCGGCGGCAGCTGGTATGCCTTCCGCGATCGGAGCCTGCTGGTCGATCCGTCGGCGCCGATGCTGGCGCTGATCGCCTGCTACATCGTCGCCACCCTCTTCACCTACGTCCGCGAGGAGAGGCAGAGGCGGTTCATCCACGGCGCGTTCGACCGCTATCTCTCGCCCGAACTCGTGAAGCGCATCGCCGACGATCCGGGCCGGCTCGAGCTGGGCGGCGAGGTGCGCGACATGACCGTCCTGTTCTGCGACATACGCGGCTTCACCCGCCATTCGGAGAAGATGGGGCCGCAGGAGGTCATCCGCTTCCTCGTCGATTTCCTGACCCCGATGACCGACCTGCTGCTCGCCCGCCGGGCCACGATCGACAAATATATCGGCGACGCCATCCTCGCTTTCTGGAACGCGCCGCTCGACGACCCGGAGCAACACGACCATGCCGCCCGCGCTGCGCTCGAGATGCTGGAACGGCTCGACCGGCTGAACCGCGATCTGCCCGGACGGAAGGGGAGCTCCTGGCCCGGCCGGGTCGAGATCGGCATCGGCCTCTACGCCGGGCCCTGCTGCGTCGGCAATATCGGCTCCGCGCAGCGCCTTTCC
>JAXDPL010000076.1:0-5495 GCA_034668385.1 Sphingomonadales bacterium
GACAAGTCGAAGATCACCTTCCTCGACACGCCCGGCCACGAGGCCTTCACCGAGATGCGCGCGCGCGGCGCCAACGTCACCGATATCGTCGTTCTGGTAGTGGCGGCGGACGACGGCCTGAAGCCGCAGACCGTCGAGGCGATCAACCACACCAAGGCGGCCGGCGTGCCGATGATCGTCGCGATCAACAAGATCGACAAGGACGGGGCGCGGCCGCAGCGCGTCCGCGAGGAATTGCTCCAGCACGAGATCGTCGTCGAGGACCTCGGCGGCGAGGTGCAGGACGTCGAGGTCTCGGCGCTCAAGAAGACCAACCTCGACAAATTGCTCGAAGCGATCGCGCTCCAGGCCGAGCTGCTCGAGCTCAAGGCCAATCCGGACCGTGCCGCCGAGGGCGCGGTGGTCGAGGCCAAGCTCGACAAGGGCCGCGGCCCGCTCGCCACGGTGCTGGTCCAGCGCGGCACGCTGAAGGTCGGCGATGTGTTCGTGGTCGGCGCCGTCCCGGGCAAGGTCCGCGCGATGATCGACGACAAGGGCAAGCCGGTGAAGGAAGCCGGCCCGTCGGTTCCGGTTGAAGTACTCGGCCTTTCGGGCGTCCCGTCGGCCGGCGACACGCTGACCGTCGTCGAGAATGAGGCCCGCGCGCGGGAGGTCGCCGCCTACCGGCAGGGCCTGCTCGACCGCAAGCGCACCACCACCGCGCCGCTCAGCGTCGAGAACATGTTCGCCTCGCGCGCTTCGACCACCAAGGAATTCCCCCTCGTCGTCAAGGCCGACGTCCAGGGCTCGGTCGAAGCCATCGTCAGCGCCGTCAACCGCATCTCGACCGAAGACATCAAGGCGCGGATCCTCCACGCCGGAGTCGGCGCGATCACCGAGAGCGACGTGGTCCTCGCCGCCGCCTCGGGCGCCCCGATCATCGGCTTCAACGTCCGCCCCAACGCCAAGGCGCGCGAAGTGGCGGAGCGCAGCAAGGTCGAGTTCCGCTATTACGACGTCATCTACCACCTCACCGACTGGGTGCGTGAAGCGATGGGCGGCCAGCTCGGGCCGGAGATCATCGAGACGGTGCTCGGCCGCGCCGAGGTCAAGGAGGTCTTCCCGGCCGGCAAGCGCGACAAGGCGGCCGGCCTGCTGGTGCTCGAAGGCGTCATCAGGAAGGGCCTCCACGCCCGCCTGACCCGCGAGGACGTGATCGTCTCCAAGACGACCATCTCGTCGCTCAGGCGCTTCAAGGACGACGTCGCCGAGGTCCGCGCCGGCCTCGAATGCGGCGTGCTTCTGGCCGACACCAACGACATCAAGCCGGGCGACCACCTCGAAGTGTTCGAAGTCGAGGAGCGCCAGCGGACGCTCTAGCGGCGGGGATATTTATGCTGGGTGTGCCGACGCCAATATTGCGCAGCTTCGACGAGCGGCGGGCGCGCCGCTTCTATGTCGATTTTCTCGGCTTCGAGGTCGAGTTCGAGCACCGCTTCGAGCCTTGGGCGCCGCTCTACATGGGCCTGAGGCACGGCGATTGCCGCCTGCATCTGTCCGAGCATTATGGCGACGGCACGCCCGGCTCCGGTCTGCGCATCCCGGTCGACGACGTGCGCGCCTTCGCCAAATCCCTTCGCGAGAAGAATTTCGAGAATTCGCGGCCCGGCGAGCCCCAGTTGCAGGAATGGGGCGCCTGGGAGATCACCATCGCCGATCCGGCGGGCAACCGCCTCACCTTCTTCACTCCAGACGAGGGCTGATGCGCCGTAACGAAATTCCCGAAGGCAAGTCGGTCCGACTGCTCCGCGTCGGCGAGCAGGTGCGCCATGCCTTGTCCGACATATTGATGCGGGGCGAGGTGCACGACGAGGTGCTGGCGAGCCACCTCGTCTCGGTGACCGAGGTCCGGATGTCGCCCGACCTGCGCCACGCCACCGCCTTCGTGAAGCCTTTGCTCGGCCAGGACGAGGAGACGGTGCTGAAGGCTCTGCGCACCCACACCGCCTACCTGCAGCGCGCCGTCGCCAGCCGGGTGAACACCAAATATGCGGCGAAGCTCAAATTCCTCGCCGACGAGAGCTTCGACGAAGGCAGCCATATCGACGCCCTGCTTCGTGAACCGAAGGTCGCCCGGGATTTGGGCGGAGATCAGCAGTGAGGCTGGTGGCAGTCTTGACGGCGCTGTTCGCGACGACCGTCGCCGACCCGCCTCACACCGAGCGTTCGAAAGGCTATGCGGGTTCGCTCCCCGACGGCCAGTTCCCCGCTCTCGCAACCGGAGACTGCCGAATGTTGCAGGGCCAGCGAAGGCTCGCGACCCTCCTTGTGCCGATCTTCTCGGACTGCCGGGAACGCATTCCTTCCCCTGACGGCGAGTTCGAGCTTCGAACCCGGGAGGGAGAGGGAATCGAGATCGATGTCGTGGAGCGCTCCAGCGGGAGAGTCCTTTCCAGGGCCGTCACGGCTGTGAGCCAGCCCGTGATGATGATGTGGCGTCCGAGTTCCGACGGATTCTTTCTCAATGACGGCGAAGGATCGGGACAGACCAGCCGCTTCCGGTATTTCCATCGCTCCGGCGGCACCTGGCGCGAATCGAAGCGATTCGACGCCGCGGCCGTACGCTTCTTCCTGCGGCGCCAGCGATGCCGGCCGGGGGCCTATGCGAACGTTTCCGGCATGGGCTGGACCCGCGCGGGTGAGGTGAAGGCGGTAGTCCAGGAGGGCTTGCACAGTGAGGGCTGCCTCCAGCCGGAAGATGGCAACATCGCTCTCGAAATGGCGGGGGATCCGTGGACGGGCCGGCTGCGCCTCGTCAAGGTGAGGGTCGATCGCTGATCCGCGATCTCCAGTCGCCGCTTTTGGCCGAGGCCGATTTACGCCTCGAACCGCTCACCGAGAAGCATCGGGAGGGACTAAAGGCCGCCTGCGCGCTCGATACGGACATCTGGCCGATCTACGCGCTTTCCTACGACCCGGACCATTTCGACTCGAGCTTCGACGCACTGCTGTCGCGGCCGAAGGGCTGCGCCTTCGCGATCCTCCTCGGCGGCGCGCTGGTCGGCATGAGCGCCTATCTCGGCATCGAGACCGAGCGCGGTGTGCTCGAGATCGGTAACACCTATTACGTGCCCAGCCTTCGCGGCACGGGTCTCAACCGGCGGGTCAAGAACCTGATGATCGGGCGGGCGATCGGGTGCGGATTCCGGCGGATCGAGTTCCGGGTCGACGCGCGCAACACCCGCAGCCAGGCGGCGATGGCGAAATTGGGGGCGGTGCGCGAGGGGGTGATCCGGGCCGAGCGGATCACCTGGACCGGCCATGTGCGCGATACCGTGCTGTATTCCATACTCGCCCGCGAATGGCCGCCACAGCGTTGACTGATTACGCGGTAAGACCTATCTTACTAAGCATGATCCATCTGACTCGCTTGTCGGCTAAAGGCCAAGTCGTGATCCCGAAGCCGGTTCGCGATGCGCTGGGCCTGGAGGCGGGTCAGGCGCTCGACGTCACGACCGTGGCGGGGGGCGTGCTGCTGCGCCCAGCGGCCCACAAGAGCGGGCGCTCGTTCGGCGAAATCACCAGGAGGCTGCGCGAGATCGCGTCGCGCTACAACGGCCCGCCGGTGTCGATCGAGGAGATGAACGAGACGATCGCCGAGCAATGGTCGAAAAGCGGGCAGCGCGGCGACTGGTGAGGGCGCTCGACGCCAACGTCATTCTCCGCTTCCTCATCGGAGACGATGCCGTCCAGGGAGAGCAAGCCTGCCGGCTGGTGGCGACGCCCTGCTTCGCCTCGCTCACGGTGCTGCTGGAGACAGCTTGGGTACTCAGCTCGCGTTATGGTTTCGAACGCGCCGAGGTTGCCCAGCTCCTCGTTGGGTTCATCGACCTGCCTTCTGTCGCCGTCGAGGATCTGGAGGCCCTGCGCTGGGCGGTGGGCCGGTTCGAAGCGGGAGCGGATTTCGCCGATATGGTCCATCTCGTCGCCAGCCGGTCATTCGAGGCGTTCGCGACATTCGACCGCGGGGTCGCACGCGCCGCCGGACCTGAATCGCCCATCCCGGTCGAAACGATCTCCTGATGGCCAAGCTCTATTTCTACTACGCCTCGATGAATGCCGGTAAGTCGACCGTGCTGCTGCAGACCGATTTCAACTATCGCGAGCGGGGCATGGGGACGATGCTGTGGACCGCAGGGATCCACGACCGTTCGGGCTTCGGCGTGATCGACAGCCGGATCGGCATCAAGGCCCTGGGAAACACGTTCGGTCCCGGCCTGGACCTCCGCGCGGCGATCGAGGCGGAGCTGAAGGCGCGACCCCTTCACGTGGTACTGATCGACGAAGCGCAGTTCCTGAGCCGCGGCCAGGTGTTCCAGCTCGCCTCGGTCTGCGACGAATTGGGCGTGCCGGTGCTCTGCTACGGGCTCAGGACCGACTTCCAGGGCAACCTGTTCGAGGGCAGCGCGGCCCTGCTCGCGCTCGCCGACAAATTGGTTGAGCTGAAGGCGATCTGCGAGTGCGGGCGCAAGGCGACGATGAACCTGCGCGTCGATGCGGAAGGCCATGCGGTGCGCGCCGGCGAGCAGACCGAGATCGGCGGCAACGACCGCTACATCGCGCTCTGCCGCCGCCATTTCATGGAGCGGATGAAGGAGGCCGAGGCGCGGCAGCTTTCGCTCGGGCTGGCGGACGCCGTCGCGGCGAAGCGCTGATGCACGGCTGGCTGGTGATCGACAAGCCGGCCGGCCCCGGCTCGACGCAGATCGTCTCGGCGGTCAAGCGGGCGCTCCGCGAGGGCGGCTATGCCAAGGTCAAGGTCGGCCACGGCGGAACGCTCGATCCGCTGGCGAGCGGCGTCCTGCCGGTGGCGCTGGGCGAGGCGACAAAGCTCGCCGGCCGGATGCTCGGCGCCGACAAGGTCTACGACTTCACGATCCGCTTCGGCGAGGAGACGGACACGCTGGATGCGGAAGGGGAGGTGATAGCGCGATCGGACGCGCGGCCGACGCTGGCGCAGGTCGAGGCGGTGCTGGGGCGATTCAGGGGAGAGATCGAGCAGGTGCCGCCGGCCTATTCAGCGCTGAAAGTTGAGGGCCGGAGGGCCTACGAGCTGGCGCGCCGAGGGCTCGAGATGGAGATGAACGGCCGCACCGTGCGGGTTCACTCTCTCTCCGTTCGGGCTGAGCCTGTCGAAGCCCTCCCTTTGCCCCGTGCCGCAGAAGAAAAGGAGAGGGCTTCGACAACCCCGGATCAGGTCCGGGGCCGAACGGTTCCGGAAATCACTCTAACCGCCCGGGTCTCCAAGGGCACCTACATCCGCTCCCTCGCGCGCGACATCGCTCGGGCCTTGGAAACGGTGGGCCACGTCACCATGTTGAGGCGGCTCAAGGCCGGCCCGTTCGGCCTCGAACAGGCGATTTCGCTGGACAAGCTGGCCGATCTCGCTAAGGGCCGCACCCTTGAACAGGCACTCTTGCCGCTGACGGCGGGGCTGGACGACATCCCGGCTCTCT
>JAXDPL010000077.1:0-68774 GCA_034668385.1 Sphingomonadales bacterium
TGTCGGCGATGTCGTTCATCTCCTCCTGGCTCGCCCAGCCGAAGCAGGCGATATGCTCGTCGGCGATCATCGGGTCGCCGAGCGCGTCGTCCTTGTAATAATATTCGATGATCGCGCGGGGCAGCGGAGTCCCCTCCTCGATCCCGAGCCGCTGCGAGAGGGTGCCGGCGGCGACGTTCCTGACCACCACCTCGATCGGGATGATCTCGACCTGGCGGATCAGCTGCTCGCGCATGTTCAGCCGGCGGATGAAGTGGGTCGGAACGCCGATCGTGCCCAGGAGGGTGAAGATATGCTCGGAGATGCGGTTGTTGAGCACGCCCTTGCCGCTGATCGTTCCGCGCTTCTGGGCGTTGAAGGCGGTCGCGTCGTCCTTGAAATACTGGATGAGCGTGCCCGGCTCCGGGCCTTCGTAGAGGATCTTGGCCTTGCCCTCGTAGACCTGGCGGCGGCGGGACATGTTTTTTCGCCTTCCAAAACGCGGCGCCCCGGCGGCGGCCGCGAAGGCGGCGCGGGCCGGGGCTCGTCGTGCGGGCCTATAGCGGAGCGGCGGGGGAGGCGCAAACATCCTCCCGCCGCCGGAAGGATTTACTTCATCGCCTCGGCGAGACCCTGCGCACACTACACCGCAGCGGATCTCGTCCGCCGCCGGGATCACGCCTTGGCGACGGCACGCCGCCAGGGCAGCCGCACCCCGCGGAAGCCGAGCCGCCGCGCCAGCCGCCACGCGACGAGCAGGAAGAGGAGCCAGGGGGCGGCGCCGAGCAGCAGAGTGACCAGCCGCGCGAGGCTGGCGCCGACCACGTCGCCGGCGGCGGCCAGGCTGTCGCGGACCGGGCGCCAGGCGCTGTGGCTGACCGGCGCGACCCCCGCATAGGCGATGTCGATCTTCGACATGGTGACCCGGCCCCGCATTTCCGCGAGCCAGGCGCGGGCGGCCTCGAGTTCCTCCTGGGTCTGGGCATAGGCCCGTTCCGCCTGGACCAGTTCGCCGACATTGCCGCGGTGGGTCTGCAGGAGGGCGAGCAGCCTCTGGCTCAGCGCCTCCTTGCCGCGCAGCTTGGCTTCGGTGTCGATCATCTGCTTGGAGAGGTCCTCGGCCTGGATGCCGCGGTTTGAGACGGTGCCGCCGGCGCCGCTCGCCGCCGCGTCGAGCCGGTCCTGGAACGGACGGGCGATGCGCGCGTCGACCAGGAGGGAGAGGGCGGCCTCGGTCGCCGAGTCGTCGCCGCTGTCCCGGCTCATCGACAGGATCCTGCAGCGCGCCGGCCCGAGGCGGTCGCAAAGCGAGACATGGCTGCGCTGGACCTCGGCGACCCGGCCCGCGCCGAGCCGGTAGCCGAGGCTGTAGGTGTAGGCGATCCGCGGCCCCGCCGCGGGCGCCGCCTCGTCGACCCGCGGCTGCCGGGCGGCATCTTCCGGAAGGCCCGGCGCCGGGGGCGGCTCGTTAACTTCGAAGGTCCGCAACGCCATCGGCGCCGCGGCCTCCTCTTTCTTCCCGCAGGCGGCGGTGACGAGCAGCAGGGCGGCAAGAACGAGGCGGCGCATCGTATCATCTCCTCAAGTTGAGGAAATAATATATCATAACTAAACGCGCGTGAGGAGCCTATGTCACCATGCCGCGCACGGCGAATTGCGGGTCGCGCCAGCGGCCGGTGTCGAGGATCGCGTGCAGGCGGTCGACCGCGGTCCAGACGTCCTCATAACCGAGATAGAGCGGCGTGAGGCCGAAGCGGACCACGTCGGGCGCGCGGAAGTCGCCGATCACCCCGTCGGCGATCAGCGCCTGGCAGATCTCGAAGGCATGGGGATGGGCGAAGCTGATATGGCTGCCGCGCCGCTCCGGCTCTCGCGGCGAGATGCAGCTGAGCTCGGGACAGCGCCCGGCCATCAGCTCGGCGAACAGGTCGAACAGCTTGACCGACTTCGCCCAGATCGCCGCCATGTCGGCCCCTGCGAAGCTCTCCACCCCGGCCTCGAGCGCGGCGAGGCCGAGGATCGGCGGCGTGCCCGCGAGGAAGCGGGTGATCCCGGGGGCGGGGGCATAATCGTCGGTGAACGCGAAAGGCGCGGCATGGCCCATCCAGCCCCTGAGCGGGCTGACGAGCCGCTCCTGCAGCGCCTCGGCTACGTAGAGGAAGGCTGGCGCCCCCGGCCCGCCGTTCAGATATTTGTAGCCGCAACCGACGGCCAGCTCGGCCCCCGCGCCAGCGAGGTCGAGCCGCACCGCGCCGGCGCTGTGGCTGAGGTCCCAGATCGTCCGAGCGCCGGCCGCCTTGGCCCTGGCCGTCACCGCCGCCATGTCGAACCGCTCGCCGCCTCTGTAGTGGACGTGGGTCAGAAGCAGCAGATTGGTGCCGGCGCCGAGCCGCGACTCGATCGAGTCTCGCCCGGCAACCTCCAGCGTCAGCCCGGCCAGCTCGGCCGCGCCGCCGGCGATGTGGAGGTCGGTCGGGAAGTTGCCCGCCTCGGTCAGCAGCCCCCGCCGCTCCGGCGCCAGCGCGGCGGCCGCGACGATCAGCTTGTAGAGGTTGACCGAGGTCGAATCGGCGACGATCACCTCATGGGGCCGCGCCCCAATCAGCGCCGCGATCCTCGCCCCGACCCGCTGCGGCGCCTCGATCCAGCCGCGCGTGTTCCAGCTTCGGATCAGCTCGTCGGCCCATTCGCCTTCCACCGTCTCGCGCACCCGCGCCGCCGCCGCCTTGGGCATCGCCCCAAGCGAGTTGCCGTCGAGGTAGATCACGCCCTCGGGCAGGTGGAAGCGCTCGCGGAAAGCCTGTAGCGGATCCCGCGCATCGAGGGCGCGGACGGTGTCGAGGGAGGTCATAAATCCTCCCCGGAACGGGGAGGGGGACCGGCTGGCGAAGCCAGACGGTGGTGGGGCCGGCGGGCGCTCTTCGACCCCTCCACCATGCTTCGCATGGTCCCCCTCCCCGTTCCGGGGAGGAGCTTAGCGGTCCAGCCCACTCTTTATCTCCCTCACCGCGACCTTCCACGCCGCGCTCTCCGGGGCGATCAGCTCGACGTGGCCGGTGCGGTCGACCATGCGCACGCTCACTTGGTCCCCCTTCGCCCGCATCGCCGCCCGGTAGTCGCTCGCATAATGGGCGGGGATGATGCCGTCCTGGAGGCCGTTGACCAGCGCCTGCGGCACGCCGAGCGGTGCCAGCCGGGGCACCGAAGTCTCCTCGTAGCGGCCGGCCGATATCTGCGCGACGATTTCGATGCCGCAGCCGCTCCCGGGCGGCCGGGCCTGCTCTTCGAGGTCCGGCAGCCCGCCGAGGCTCACCACCTTGTGGATGCGGATGGGGGTGCCGGTGCGCAGGGGGCTGCCGGCCGGCAGCTTGCGCCGCCCCGCGAGCCACAAGGCCAGGTGCCCGCCCGCCGAATGGCCGACGGCGACGAGGCGGGTGAGGTCGAGCCTATATTCGGCGGCGTGGTTTTTCAGCGCATCCGCCGCAGCCGCCACGTCCTGGAACGTCCCCGGATAGCCGCCACCCTCGCGGTCGACGCCGCGATATTCGATGTTCCAGACCGCGATGCCGCGCTTCCTCAGATCGTCGGCGATCCAGTTCATGATGCGCCGGTCGGCGACGTCGCTCTGCCAGCAGCCGCCATGGACCATCAGCACGGTCGGATGCCGGCCCTTGCCGGCCGGCACCCAGACGTCGACGAGCTGGAGCGGCTTGTCGCCGTAGCGGATCGTTGCATCGGGCTCGGGCCGCGGCCGCTTCAGAAGGTCCGGCCAGGTCAGCAGGGCCTGAGGCTGGGCGGCTTGCGCCGTTGCGGACGGGGCGGGGGGCTCGGGCACCGTGCAAGCGGCTAGCGCCGCGGCGAGGGTCAGGGCAAGTCGGATGGAAAGCTTTGGCACTCGGCGGTGATAGAGGCTGGGCCTCCGCCGCGCAAAAAGAGAGGCCTATCCTCCCCTGCCTTTGCAGGGGAGGGGGACCGCCGAAGGCGGTGGAGGGACTTCCTGTTGCGGAAGAAGGCCTCTCCACCGCACTTCGCGCGGTCCCCCTCCCCTCGAAATCGAGGGGAGGATTCGAGTCACCGTCCCCGGACGATCACGCTGCCGGCGGAGGCGAAGCGCCCGGCCTTGTCGATCGCGTTGGCGACCTGCGGGGCCGCCGCCTGGATCGCGGCGTCGCGGCACTTGGCGCCGGCCAGCCGGTCCTTCAGGGTCTCGACGCCGGTGCCGACGCACAAAGTCTCGGCGGCGTGGCGGACCCGGAGCTGGAGTCGCGCCTTGCCGGCGGCCCCGCGCAGGTTGAGGTCGTCATAGGCGACTCGGGCGACGGGCGCCTTGGCGGTGACGACCAGCTCCGCGGCGTGGAGCGGGGCGCTGGTGGCGGCGAGCGTTCCGCCGGTCACTCCGAGCGCGGCGATCGCGCCCAAGGCGGCGAATTTGATGTTCAGCATGTTCATGTCCATTCTCCCTGGTGTTTCGGTTGTGGGTGGGCTCAGCCGCAGCGGGGCCCGGTCCGGCCGGCGTCCCGCTCCCACGGGGCGTCGAACTGGATCTGGTTGAGGCGCTTCAGCGCTTGGCCGGCCGCGGCGAAGAGGCCGGCGACCTGGGTTGCGAAATCGTGGCCGTGCTCGGCCCAGATCCGCGCTTCCATTCCATCGCGCATTTTATTACTCCTTCGTTTCGTGGCCGGCACGGCGCCGGTCGCTGAGGCCGAAATAGGAGCGGAGGGGCTGGAGCGTCCAACTAAACGCTCGACACAGGTAACAAGTCAGGCTTATCAAGTTCGGCGATGCGCCGCTTGCCGCCCCTCGCCGCCGTCCGGGCCTTCGAGGCCGCCGCCCGGCACGAGAATTTCACCCTCGCCGCGGCCGAGCTCGGCCTTACCCAGGCGGCGGTCAGCTACCAGATCCGCCTGCTCGAGGAGCGGCTCGGCCTGCCTTTGTTCGTCCGCTCGAAGCGGCGGGTGACGCTCAGCGAGGCGGGCCGTCGGATCATGCCGCTCGTCTCGAGCGCCTTCGACGATCTTTCCGACGCCTTTGCCGGCCTGGTCGACGAGGACGAGAGCGTTCTCACGATCAGCACCACGCAGACGTTCGGCTCGAACTGGCTCGCGCCGCGGCTCGGCGGCTTCCAGGTGGCTCGGCCGGACCTCGCCGTCCGCCTTCAGGCGGAGAATGCGCTGATCGACTTCGGCCGCGGCGAGGTCGACGTCGGGGTTCGGATGGGGCTCGGGCCCTGGCCGGGCCTGCGCCACCATTTTCTCTGGCACCTTCACGCTGCGCCCTTCTGCTCGCCCGAGTTCCGGGATCGGTACCGGCTCGAGGTGCCCGAGGATGTGCTGCGTGTCCCCTGGCTGACTCCGGACGACGATTGGTGGAAATTGTGGCTGGAGAAGGCCGGAGTGGCGCCGCGCGACGAGCCCGGCGCGGGCGGCATCCGCCTCGATTCGCAGGTCTCCGAAGGGCAGATGGCGCTCGCCGGCCACGGCCTTTCGATGCTGACTCCGATCTACTGGCAGGCCGAGATCGCCGCGGGCCGGCTGGTCCGCCCGTTCGACCTCCAGGTCTGCGAGAAGCGCGCGACCTGGCTTGTCTACCCCGAGCACAAAAGGGGCCGCGCCAAGGTCCGCCACTTCCGCGACTGGCTCCTCGCCGAAGTCGCGGAAATGGCCAAACAGGGCCCGGCCGAAGTGTTCACCGAGCGGGCGGACTGACCCCGTAAAATCGGGTAAAATCGGTGACAGCTACCGATTTCGAAATCGGTGCCAGCTACTCATTTCCGGATGGGTTCTCGAGAGCGGGGTCGCGTTAAAAATCGGTAGCTGTCACCGATTTCGCCTCGATTTCGCCTCGGAAATCGGTAGCTGTCCCCAATTTCCTACGCCGCCTCCGGCCTCGGCCGCGGCCGGAACCGGCGCCAGCCGAGCCAGGCGAGCAGCCCCGCGACCAGCCACGGCGCCAAAGTGATCAGCGCCAGCAGCATCCATTCCAGAGCGCCGACGAGGTTGTCGAAGCCCTGGCTCAGCGAGCGCCGCACCCCGGGGGCCATGTCGCCCGACTGGTAGCTGAAGCTCATCGGCGTGGTGGCGAGCAAGGCCTGCTTCTCGGTCCGCTCCGCCCGGTTGGAGGCCATGGCGTCGCGAAGCTGCTGCGCCTGGCTCTGCAGCTCGGCGCGCTCGGGCGAGCGCAGGTCCGTGCGGGCGAGCTGCGCCTCGATCTGCTTCAGCCGCTCGCCGGCGTCGGTCTCGCCCCGGCGCGCGGCGTCGATCGCGCTCTGCTCCTCCTCGCCGGTGATCTCGCTCTCGACCAGCAGGCCGTCGGCATGGTTGACCGAGTCGATCCCCTGCTTGCCGAAGGCGCGGGCGATCGCCGGGTCGAGCTTGAAGTCGAGCCGCGCCTCGATGTCGCGGTCGCCGGTCAGATGATAATACATGCCGGTGATCCGGCACCGCGCGAGGCCCAGTTTCTCACAGGCCTGAGCGTGCTGCTCCTGGACCGCTGAGATCCGCTCGGCCGGCAGCCGGAACGCATATTTGTAGTTGAACGCGACTCCCGGCGCGGCGGTCGGCGCGATACCCGGAGCGGCGAGATCGTCCGAGGCGGCTGCGTTGCCCGCCGACCGGTCCGAGGAGGCGCTTTCGCCGCCCCGATTCGGCGCCTGTCCGCACCCCGCCGCGAGAAGAATGAGACCCAGTCCGAACGCCTTGCGCATCGCCGTCCTCCTTCTGTGGTGGCCATACTCTACCAAATCAGTAGAGAAGCGCAAGGCTTTTGCATGCGCGACTTTCGCGACGCTCGCTTCCGCGGAATCGGCCTGCTAATCGCGGGCGATGGCCAGCAGCTTGAACGACATCGATCCGATCCAGGACCAGCCCTTCGATTTCGCGCTGTCGCAGCGCTACCTGGTCTACGCCCTCTCGACGATCACCGCCCGCTCGCTGCCCGACGTGCGCGACGGACTGAAGCCGGTCCACCGGCGCCTCTTGTGGGCGATGCGCCTGCTCCGCCTCGATCCGGCGGCGGGCTACAAGAAATGCGCCCGGGTGGTCGGCGACGTCATCGGCAAATACCATCCGCACGGCGACCAGTCGGTCTACGACGCGATGGTCCGCCTCGCCCAGACCTTCTCGCTGCGCTACCCGCTCGTCGACGGGCAGGGCAATTTCGGCAATGTCGACGGCGATAACGCCGCGGCCATGCGCTACACCGAGGCCCGCCTCACGCGCGCCGCCAACGACCTGATGGAAGGGCTCGACGAAGGAACCGTCGAGTTCCGCCCCACCTACAATGGCGAGGAGGAGGAGCCGGAGGTCTTCCCCGGCCTGTTCCCCAACCTTCTGGCCAATGGCGCCAGCGGAATCGCCGTCGGCATGGCGACCTCGATCCCGCCCCACAACCTCGCCGAGATCGTCGACGCCGCCATCCACCTCATCGACCGTGAGAAAGCGACCACCGCCGAGCTGATGCAGTTCGTGCGCGGCCCCGATTTCCCGACCGGCGGCGTGCTGGTCGACCCGGAGCAGGCGATCGCCGCCGCCTACATGACCGGCCGAGGGTCGTTCCGGGTCCGCGCCCGCTGGACGGTCGAGGACCAGGGCCGCGGCACCTGGGTCGCGGTGGTCTCCGAGATTCCCTATCAGGTACCCAAGGGCAAGCTGATCGAGCAGATCGCCGCCCTGATCGCCGACAGGAAGCTGCCGATCCTCGCCGACATACGCGACGAATCGGACTCCGAGATCCGCATCGTGCTCGAGCCGCGAAGCCGCACGGTCGACGCCGACATGCTGATGGAGAGCCTGTTCCGCCTCACCGACCTCGAGGTCCGGGTGCCGCTCAACATGAACGTCCTCGACGCCCGCCACACGCCCAAGGTGATGGGCCTCAAGGAGGTGCTCCAGGCCTGGCTCGCCCACCAGTTCGAGGTGCTGGTCCGTCGCGCCACCCACCGCATCGCCAAAATCGACGACCGGCTGGAGCTGCTCGAAGGCTATCTCGTCGCCTTTTTGAACCTCGACCGGGTGATCGCGATCATCCGCACCGAGGACGAGCCCAAGCCGGTGCTGATCGCCGAGTTCAGCCTCACCGACCGACAGGCCGAGGCGATCCTCAACATGCGGCTGCGCTCGCTGCGCAAGCTCGAGGAGATGGAGCTGAGGCGCGAGCGGGATTCGCTGATCAAGGAACGCGAGGAGCTGGCGAAGCTGGTCGATTCGAACGCCCGCCAGCGCACCCGGCTCAAGAAGGACCTCGCGGCGCTTCGCGAGCGCTACGGCCCGGAGACCGACCTCGGCCGCCGCCGCACCCTGATCGAGGAAGCCGCGCCGGCCCGCGAGATCCCGCTCGCCGCAATGATAGAGCGCGAACCGATTACGGTCATCATGTCGCAACGCGGCTGGATTAGGGCGATGAAGGGGCATGTCGAGCTGTCCAACCCCGAGGCGCTGAAGTTCAAGGAAGGCGACGGCCCGCGCTTCTTCTTCCACGCCCTGACCACCGACCGGCTGCTCCTCGCCGCCTCGAACGGCCGCTTCTACACGCTCGCCGCGGACAAGCTGCCCGGCGGCCGCGGCTTCGGCGAGCCGGTGCGGCTGATGGTCGACATCGAGGGGGAGGGGGAGATCGCGGCCTTGTTCGCCGCCGTCCCGGACACCAAACTGCTGGTCGCGTCGTCGGACGGACGCGGATTCGTCACCCCGGTCGACCAGGCGCTGGCCGAGACCCGCAAGGGCAAGCAGGTGGTGAACCTGCGCCCCGGCGCCCGCCTCGCGGTCGTGAAGCAGATCGGCCCGGGCGACGATTATGTCGGGGTGATCGGCGAGAACCGGAAGATGGTCTTCTTCCCTTTGGCCGAGCTGCCGGAGATGGGCCGGGGCCAGGGCGTCCAGCTCCAGCGCTACCGCGACGGCGGTCTCGCCGACGCCACCACCCTGGTCTTCGCCGACGGGCTGAGCTGGGACATGGGCGGCGAGAGCGGCCGGCGGCGCAGCGAAACCGACCTCAATCCGTGGCGCGCGGCCCGCGGAGCCGCGGGGCGGATGCCGCCGCTCGGCTTCCCCCGCGCCAACCGCTTCTAAACGCCGCGTTAACCCTGTTCGGCTAAGCCGCCGGGATGGAGGCGGCAGCCACTCGCGCGCGATCGAAGAGGGAAAAGCGGGAGCCGTCCGCCGCCAACCTCGCCGTCGCCGAGCATATCGTCCGCGCCGGGCGCCAGGCCTTTCTCGAAGCCCTGCCCATCGCCGCCGCCCTGCTTCGCCAGGGCGAGGACGGGGGCGTCGCGATCGACCTTGCCAACGCCCGGTTCGCCGACCTCGTCGGCGGCCCCTGCGTGGACCGCAAGGCCGGCGATCTCCCCTTTCTCCAGGCGAGCGGCGTCGCCGCCCGGGCCGAGGTCTTCCTGCCCGCCGCCGACACGATTCTGGAATTCGATAGCCTCGTCGGCTCCGAGGTCGGCGGCCGCCATTTCGCCGTCCGTCTGACCCGTCTCGGCATCCTCCCCGCGCTCGGCCGCCGCTGCCTCGCCACCTTGATCGACCGCACCGCCGAGGTGGAAACGGAGCGGAGCCTGAGGGCGGAGATGCTTCGCGACAGCCTCACCGGCCTTCCCAACCGCACCGCCTTCAACGAACGGGTCGAGGCGGCGTTAGAGGACCCGGGCTTCCTCCCCGGCAGCCACGCCGTCCTCGTCGTCGACATGCGCCGATTCAGCCGGGTCAACGAGTGCGTCGGTGCGCTGGCCGGCGACGAGCTGCTGATCGCCTTCGCCCGCCGCCTCTTCTCGGCTTTGCGCGCGCACGACCTCCTCGCCAGAACCGGCGGCGACGAGTTCGGCATCCTTCTGCGTCTCGAGCGCGGGCTCGAGGATGCGCTCCAGGCCGCCGAGCGAATCCGCGCCGCGCTTGCCTCGCCGTTCCGGCTCTCGGAGCTCGAGATACGCGTCGACTGCGCGATCGGCTGCGCGCTGCTGAGCGGTCATGAGGAGCTGCCCGAGGAGGTACTTCGCAACGCCCAGTTCGCCCTGAAGCGGGCCAAGTCGGGCGGCGACATCCAGATCTACGAGCCGAACCAAGCCCGAGCGGCCCGCCGGCGCTTCTCGATCGAGACCGAGCTGCGCCGCTCGATCGAGGCGGAAGCGCTCGACCTTGCCTTCCAGCCGCTCGTCGACCTTCGCACCGGCACCGTCTGCGGCTTCGAGGCGCTCGCCCGCTGGAGCCACCCCAGCCGAGGACCGATCTCGCCCACCGAATTCATTCCGGTCGCGGAGGAATCGGGCCTGATCGTGCCGCTCGGCCGCTGGGCGATCGAGCGGGCGCTGGCGACCCTCAAGGCCTGGGACGAGCAGGCCGGGGCGCCTCTCCCGTTTCCGGTCAGCGTCAATTTGTCGGCGATCCAGATCACCCGCGACGAAGTGCCGCGCCTGGTCGAGGAGGCGCTCGCCCGTCACGGCCTCGGCGGCGAGCGTCTCACCCTCGAGCTGACCGAGAGCGCGATCGTCAACGATCCCGCCCGCGCGACGGCGGTGCTCGAGGCTCTGCAGGGGCTGAGGGTGCGGGTGGCGATGGACGATTTCGGCACCGGCTACACTTCGCTCGCCTACCTCCAGCGCCTGCCGATCGACGTCCTCAAGATCGACCGCAGCTTCGTCAGCGGCATGCTGGCCGATTCGGATTCGGTCGCGATCGTTCGCGCCATCCTCTCGCTCGCCGCGGCGCTCGGCATGGAGACGACCGCGGAGGGGATCGATTCGCCCGGCCTCGCGGCGGCGCTGCGCGAACTCGGCTGCACCCACGGCCAGGGCTTCCATTTCGCGCGCCCGCTCGCCGCCGCCGCGGCTTTCGATTACTGGCGCTCCGCCAGCGCCCGATCGACCTGACGGCGGGCGATCGCCCGCTGCTCCGCCTCGCCGGCAAAGCCGCTCTCCGCCCATTCGCGCTCCACCGCCTGCAGCGTCCGGGCGACGACCGGCCCCGCGGCGAGGCCCATGGCGATGAGGTCCCCGCCGCCCACGGCGAGCCTCGGCCTTTTCCAGCCGTCGAGGCCCCCCAAGGCCGCCGGATCGGCATCGCCGAGCAGGATCCGGTCCGCCGCCTCGTCGCGCCCGAGCCGGTAGGCGAGCACCTCAGGCGCGGCCGGCGAATCGTCTCGCCGCGCGGCCGTCGTCAATCGCCGCTGCGCCTTGTTCGACAGCCGCAGCCGCGCCGCCACCGCGCCCGCGACCTCCGGGTCCGCCGGCAGCAGGGCCGCAAGCCGGCGAAGCGGATCGGGCGACGTTCCCGCCGCTTTCTCGCGCTCGACCAGCCGCTCGAGGCGCGCCGCCGCCGCCGCGTCGATCTCGGGCAGCACCGGCCGCAAGATATCCCGCTCGACCATCAGCCGTACCGTCGCCGCCGGCTCGGGCAGGGCGAGCAGCTTGGTCAGCTCGTCGGCGATCCGCTCCCGCGACAGCGCCATGAGGTCGTTGGCGCGCGCCGCACAGGCTTGCAGGCCGGCCGGATCGGGCTCGCCCGCGCCGAAGCGGGCGTGGAAGCGGAAGAAGCGCAGGATGCGCAGATGGTCCTCGGCGATTCGGGTCAGCGGGTCGCCGATGAAGCGGACCCGTCGCGCGGCGAGATCGGCCTCGCCGCCGAAATAGTCGAACACGTCCAAGCGCGCGGGGTCGGCCGACAAGGCGTTGATCGTGAAGTCGCGCCGCGCCGCGTCCTCGCGCCAATCCTCGGTGTAGGCCACCGTCGCCCGGCGGCCGTCGGTAGCGACGTCGCGCCGCAAGGTGGTGACCTCGAACGGCACGCCTTCGACGATCGCGGTGACGGTGCCGTGGGCGAGGCCGGTCGGAACCGCCTTGATCCGCGCGGCCTTGAGCCGGCGCATCACCTCCTCGGGCGCGAGGCGGGTGGCGAAGTCGACGTCGCTCACCGGCAGGCCGAGCAGCGTATCGCGCACGCAGCCGCCGACGTAGCGCGTTTGCCCATCGCCGGCGCCGAGCGCGCGAAGCAAGGCGGCCATGCCCTTGCGGCTCTGCCAGGGCGCGCGCGGCAGCTTCACAGCGCCAGCTCCAGCCGCCGAGACAGGTTGACCAGCATCGCCGCCGTCGCGCCCCAGATGCGGCGGCCCTCCCACAATATCTCGTAATAGGTCCGCTCCCGCCCCCGCCACTCCACGGCGCGAACCTGTTGCCGCGCCGGATCGAGCAGATAGTCGAGCGGCGCCTCGAACGCGTCGGCAACCTCGCTCGGCTCCCAGCGCAACGTGAAGCCGGGGCGGACGACCGCGACCACGGGCGTGACCTCGAAGCCGGTGATCGTTCGGTAGCGGTCGGTCGTCCCGACCACCTCGACGAACGAGGGCGAGAGGCCGATCTCCTCGTCCGCTTCCCGAAGGGCGGCGGCGGCCGGTCCGGCGTCGCCGGGGTCAATCCTCCCGCCGGGAAAGCTGATCTGGCCCGGATGCTTGCGCATCGTCTTCGGACGCTCGGTGAGGATCACCGTCGGCTGGGGGCGGTCGACGACTCCCACCAGCACCGCCGCCGGAGTCGGGTCGGCCGTCTCCTCGTCGAACGCGTCGCCGGGCAGCAATTCGGGCGTGCGCCGCCGGCCGCGCTCGAGCGCCTCGCGCAAGATCTCGGCGAGGCTCATGCCGCCGCCATCGCGAAGAAGGCGCCGTCACTCCACAGGCCGGGCGGGTTCGCGCTCTCGGCAAGCGCCAGCTCGGCCAGCTCGTAATAGACCGGCCTAGCAACCAGCGCCTCCAATCCGCCGCGGACGCGCAGATAGGGATGCGGCCCATCCTCCCCGGCCTCGAAGCGAAGCGGATGATCCGGCCCCGCCACGACCATCTCGCCGGTGTTGAGCCGGAAGGCGAGCCGGCGGCCCGGCCCTTCGCCCTCGCTCTTCAGCTCGACGGCGACGAACGGGGCATCCTCCACCGCGATGTCGAGCTTTTCGACCGGAGTCACGAGCACGTGCCGCCCGTCGGGCTCGCGCCTTAGGATGGTCGAGAACAGCCGCACCATCGCCGGCCGGCCGATCGGGCTGCCCTGGTGGAACCAGGTGCCGTCGCGCGCGATCCGCATGTCCGAGGGTCCGCAATGGTCCGGATTCCACTTCTCGACCGGGGGCAACTTCTTCTCCGCCGCGAAGCGGGCGATGTCGGCGAGGGACAGGCCGGCGAGATCCTCGGGAGCGGGCGCCATGGGCATGAAGGGAGTTAGGCGAGGCGAAGGCCACGCCGCAACCCTTGCCGCCTCCGCGCCGCGCCCTTATCGCGCGGCCATGGCCGCCACATTCGAAGGAGCGAGGACCGCGATCGTCACCGGCGGGGCGCGCCGCATCGGCGCCGCTCTCGCCCGCGCGCTCGCCGAGGACGGCTGGCACCTGCTCATCCACTGCCGACGGTCGGTCGCCGAAGCCGAAGCGCTCGCCGCCGAGCTCGGCAACGCCGCCGTCGTCTCGGCCGACCTTGCGGACCCCGCCGCGGCGGTGACGATTATGGCGGCGCTGGAGCCGCTTCCGCCCGCGCGGCTGCTGGTCAACAACGCCTCGCTCTTCGCCTATGACGGCGCCGACGACTTCACGCCGGAAAGCTGGGACGCGCACATGGCGGCGAACCTGCGCGCGCCGGCCTTGCTCTCCCGCGCCTTCGCAGGAGTCGCCAAGGCGCCCGCCGTCATCGTCAACCTGCTCGACGCCAAGCTCGCCCAGCCCAACCCGGATTTCTTCAGCTACACCGTCTCCAAGTTCGGCCTCGCCGCCTTGACCGAGCTCCACGCCCGCGCCTGGGCCGCCCGGGGGATCCGGGTCTGCGGCATCGCGCCGTCGGTCACCCTCGTCTCCGGTCCGCAGAGCCGCGACAATTTCGACGCCGTCCACGATCTCAACGCGCTGGGCCGCGGCGTGCGGGTCGAAGAGATCGTCGGCGCGCTCCGCTTCATCCTTGCCACTCCCACGCTGACCGGCCAGACGATCGTCCTCGACGGGGGGCAGCGCTTCCTTTCGCTCGCGCGCGACGTGCAATTCCTGGAGCCTTCATGACCGAGCAGCCCCGCCTCGACGGCCTCGTCCCCGAGTCGCTTCGCCCCAAGACGCGCAAGATCGTGCTCGAGGATTATTGCCTGTCCGCCGATATCGGCTTCCACGATTACGAGGTCGGCGCGCCGCAGCGCCTGCTCGTCACCGTGGAGGTCTGGGTCGACGAACGCGCCTTCGCCGAGTCGGACGAGGTCGGGGACGCGTGGGATTACGATTTCCTGAGGACCGAGATCGGCGCCCTCGCCGCCGCGCGCCGCTACAATCTCCAGGAGACTCTGGTCCGCGCGATCTACGACCTGGTCGCGGCGCGACGCGGGGTCACCGGGCTGCGAGTCGCCTCCCGCAAGCCCGACGTCTATCCCGATTGCGCCGGAGTCGGAGTCGAGCTCTCGTCCTTCTAGCGGCTCCGCCGGTTGCGAAGGCACGGGCCCAGCCTGTCGAGCACCAGCCTATAGTCGGCCTGGATCGCTGCGGCGCCGTCGGCGTCCGTTTCGCTTAGGCTCTGAACCGGCAGGCGCGCGGGCAAGGTGCAGGCGAGTCGGTACCAGAGCAGGGTGCCGGGCGCGGGCGGCGCGGCCGCCTCGTCGACGATCTCGGACAGCGCCACCGCCCACTGCGGGGTCTGGCCGGGACGGCGAAGCACGCTCAGCGACACCGGCCTTCCGTCGGCGGTCTGGAGGAAGATCTGGGTCTCGCTCTCGCCGGGAATGGCGCCGGGCACATGGAAGGCCTTGCCGATGCCGGTGATGCGCGGGGGCGCGGAGGGCGCTGCAGCCTCGCGGACGATGGCCCGTAACCGCTCCGCCTCCGCCGCCGTGAACGGGATCTGCGCGTCCGGAGCGACGAGGCGGAGCTCGCCCGGCCGCCCCGGCACCGGCCCTGCGAGGATGAGGAAACCCGTGCCTTTCCTGAGTTTGGGCGCCTTGCCTCGCGCGTCGCGGGGCAGGTCGACGAGATAGGCGACGCGCGCCGGAAGCGGCGCCGGAGCCCGGATCAGGCTCACCACGTCGGCCGCGACGTAGAATCGGGCGAGACCGGGCGGAACTCCGGCCGCCTGCTCGTCCTTGAGCGCTTCCGCCTCCGCGATCCTGACCTGGGCGGCGACCGGCGCCGCCAAAGCGAGGTCGGCGGCGTCCGCATAGGTGAGGCCCGGCGCGACGTTCCGCGAATCGCCCGGCGGGGGCGAAGCGGCCGCGGCGAGCAGGACGAGAATAAGCAGGGAAATTCTTCGCATGGCGGGGATCGTTCCGGGAGTGAAAGTTAATTGCGGTTAAACATGGGGTTAGGGACATTTATGGGAGATGACGACCCCGGCACCGGGGAATCCCGGCATCCTACAGGAGGATTGCGCGGGGTCACGCGACGCGATAGAGGGTCCCGCCGCTGTCGATGATATGTTGACACATCGATGGAGCCGTTGGGGTTTCGCTGCGTTGTTGCTCGGCGCCAATCCCGGCACGTCATACCAGAGGGAGCGTGGCTGATTAATGGCATATGCTGACAACAAGATGAGCACGGGCCGGATTACGGCGATCGTCATCGTCGCCATACTCCACGCAATTCTCGGCTACGCGTTCGTCACCGGCCTCGCCTACAATGTCGTCAAGAAGGTCGCCGCAGACCTGAAGACGTTCAACGTCGACGAACCGCCGCCGCCGGACGAGAAGCCGCCGCCCCCGCCGCCCGAGAACCAGCCGCAGACGCCGCCGCCGATCGTCGCTCCCCCGCCGATCGTTCGCACCAACACGATGCCGCCGCCGATCTCGGTGGTGCAGAACGCGCCGCCGCCGCAGATCACTCCGACCGCGCCGCCGGCTCCGCCCATGCCGCCTGCGCCGCCGCCGCCGCCGCCCGCGCCGGTCAAGGTCCAGCCCGCCAAGGCCAAGGCCAACCTCGCCTCGCTCTTCTCGGACGAGGACTATCCGGCCTCGGCGCTGCGCAACAACGAATCGGGCACCACGGGCTTCCGACTCGAAGTGGGACCGAACGGCCGGGTCACCGGCTGCCAGGTCACTTCGTCGAGTGGCTCGTCGGCGCTCGATTCGGCGACCTGCCGGCTGCTCACCTCGCGCGCCCGCTTCACCCCGGCCCACGACAGCAGCGGCCAACCGACCAGCGACACGGTGTCCAGCCGGATCGTCTGGCGAATCCCCGCCGATTGAGGTGGACCGGGACCATCATCGGCCGACCGATTATCGGATCGTCTTTTCATCGAGAGGAAAGTTAGAGAAATGAACACCGCAGCAGCAGCGCCGCACGGCGGTAACCCCTACGGGCTTATCGCGGCCCTCCAGCAGGGCGGCCTCATTGCCCAGACGACGTTCGGCATCCTCGTCATCATGTCGGCCGCCTCCTGGTACGTCCTCTTCGTCAAGCTGTTCGAGCAGCAGAAGATCGTCCGCGAGGGCCGCCGCGCCCGCACCGCCTTCTGGCAGGCCGGAACGCTGCGCGACGGCGCCCAGAAGCTCGAGAAGAACGGCGCCTACCGTCAGATCGTCGACGACGGCATCCTCGCCCTCGAGCAGCACGACAAGCTGACCGATCCGATCGACCAGCACGACTGGATGCTGAACTCGCTGGCGCGCAGCCAGGGCGCGATCACCTCGCGCCTGTCCTCGGGCCTGGCGCTGCTCGCGACGGTCGGCTCGACCGCTCCGTTCGTCGGCCTGTTCGGCACCGTGGTCGGCATCTACCGCGCGCTGATCAAGATCGGCGCCGCGGGTCAGGCGTCGATCGACACCGTCGCCGGCCCGGTCGGCGAATCGCTGATCATGACCGCGCTCGGCCTCGCCGTGGCGGTGCCGGCGGTGCTGGCGTACAACTGGCTGATGCGGCGCAACAAGGCGATCGTCGAGGAGCTGGCCAAGTTCGCCAACGACCTCCACGGCTACATGGTCTCGGGCGGCGCGGTGAAGCCGCAGGTCGTCGTCGCCGGCCCGAAGGGCGGCCCGGCCCGCGCCACCACCACGGCGACTCCGAGCGGCACCACCGCCACCGGCAGCGCCACCGGCCCCAATGCCGGCCCCAAGAAGGTCTGATCCGGTTCCGGCGGGGCGGGCGTTCGTGTCCGCCCCGCCGACCCCCGGATCCGGCTGAGACAGACGTCAGGATAGGAACCCGAATATGGCCATGAGTGTCGGCCCAGGCGACGGCGGCGAAGACAGCCCGATGTCCGACATCAACACGACGCCGCTCGTCGACGTCATGCTGGTGCTGCTGATCATCTTCCTCATCACCGTCCCGGTCGTGGTCCAGACCATCCCGATGACTCTGCCCAAGGTCCGCTACGAGCCGACCACCACCAAGCCGGAGAACGTGTCGCTCTCCGTGCGCGCCGGGCCGGGCGGCGAGTGCGAGGTCTATTGGGGCCTCACGCGAGTGAACTCGAAGGAGCTGCTCGACCGGGCGGTGAAGAAGCTTCAGGACGAGGTGAAGAAGCTCGGCGGGGCTCAGAACGTCACCGAGGAGAATATGCCCGAGGCGCATATCCGCGGCGACATCAACACACCCTATCGCTGCATCGGCGGCACGGTCTTCACCATGCAGATGGCCGGCTTCGCCCGTGTCGGCTTCATTTCCGAGCCCCCGCCGGGCGAGACGACGACCCGGCTGTGAGCTCGCCAAGGTTTCAGGAGTAAGTACGCATGGCAATGGCAATGGCGGCCGCCGAAGGCGAGCCCATGATGGACATCAACACGACGCCGCTCATCGACGTCATGCTCGTGCTGCTCATCATGTTCATCATCACCATCCCGATCCAGACCCACGCCGTGAAGCTCGATCTGCCGCAGGATCAGCCGAACCAGCAGCCGCCGCCGATCGACCCGGTGAAGAACAAGGTCGTCATCACCCCGGACGGCAAGGTGCTGTGGAACGGCAACCCCATCGATCTCCTCACCCTCCGGCAATATCTGGACCAGACGCAGCAGATGAACCCGATCCCGGAGCTTCACCTGCAGCCGGACCCCCAGGCCCGCTACGTGCTGGTCGACGAGGTGCTCGCGGTCACCAAGCGCGCCCATGTCGAGAAGATGGGCTTCGTCGGCAACGAGGCCTACGCCAACTTCTGACGGCGGCGGTTTCCTCTCGAGCGTGAAGGGGCGGCTTTCGGGCCGCCCTTTTTGCTCCTCCCCGTTCCGGGCAGGAGCTTTACGCCGCCAGCCCTTCGAACTGAAGGCGCGCGAGCTTCGCGTAGAGACCGCCGGCCGCGCTGAGGCTGTCGTGATTGCCTTCCTCGACGATTCGCCCCTGGTCCATCACCACGATCCGGTCGGCGGCGCGGACGGTGGCGAGGCGGTGGGCGATGACGATCGTCGTCCGGTCCGCCATCAGCCGCTCGAGCGACGCCTGGACCAGCCGCTCGCTCTCCGCGTCGAGGGCGGAAGTGGCCTCGTCGAGGAGCAGCAGCGGCGCGTCGCGGAGCACGGCGCGGGCGATGGCGATGCGCTGCCGCTGGCCGCCGGAGAGGCGGGCGCCGCCCTCGCCCATGAATGTGTCGAGGCCCTGCGGCAGGGCGCCGAGGAAATCGGCGGCATTGGCCGCCTCGGCGGCGCGCCACAGCTCCTGGTCCGAGGCCTCCCAGCGGCCGTAGCGCAGGTTGTCGCGCGCCGACGCGGCGAAGATCACCGTCTCCTGCGGCACGATCGCCATCCGCTCCCGCACGTCGTCAGGATCGGCGTCCGGCAGGGCCACGCCGTCGAGCAGCACCGCGCCCGTTTCCGGATCGTAGAAGCGCAACGCGAGCTGGAACAGGGTCGACTTGCCGGCGCCCGAGGGCCCAACCACCGCCAGCGTCTCGCCGGCGCGCACCTTCAGCGAGAAATCGTGCAGCGCCGAAATCTCGCGCCGGGTCGGGTAGCGGAAGGTTACGGCGCGGAATTCGAGCTCGCCTCGCGCCGGCTCGGGCAGAGGTACCGGTGCCGCAGGCGCGCGGATTTCCGGCTCTTCGGAGAGCAATTCGGCGAGCCTTCCCGCCGCCCCGGCGCCGCGCAGCAAGTCGCCATAGACTTCGGTCAGCGCTCCGAACGCGCCGGCGACGAAGCCCCCGGCCAGGACGAAGGCGAAGATCGTGCCGCCGCTGATATGGCCGTGCTGGACGTCGACCGCGCCCTGCCACATCACCATCGTGATCGCGCCGAAGATAAGGCCGATGATCGATGCGGTGAGCAAGGCGCGGATGGTGATGCGGCGCCTTGCCGTCTGGAAAACGCCTTCGACCGCCGCCTCGAAGCGGATCGCCTCGCGGCCCTGCTGGCCGAACGCCTGGACGATCTTCATCGCGCCGAGCACCTCGTCGACCATGGCGCCGACATCCGCGACCCGGTCCTGGCTCTGACGGGAGATGGCGCGGACCCGACGCCCGAACACGGTGATCGGCAGGACGACCACCGGAATGCCGATCAGGAGCATCGCCGCGAGCTTCGGCGCCAGGGCGAAGAGGTAGGCGACCCCCCCGATCCCCATCAACACGTTCCTCAATGCCACCGACATCGTGGTGCCGACCACCTGCTCGATGATCGTCGTATCCGCCGTAAGCCGCGAGGCGATCTCCGAGGGACGATTCTCCTCGAAGTAGGACGGGGCGAGGCGGAGCAGGTTCGTCTGCACGGCCTCGCGCACGTCGGCGACGACCCGCTCGCCGAGCCAGGAGACGAAATAGAAGCGGAATGCCGTGGCGATCGCCAACACCAATACGACGACGAGTAGATACTGGAACCAGCGCGCGATGTCGCCGCCGGACGCGGCGAAGCCCTTGTCGATGATCAGCCGGAAAGCGTTGGGAATGGCGAGAGTGGCGGCGAGGGCGACCAGCAAAGACACGAGGGCGCCCGCGACATGGCCCTTGTATCGCGCCACGAAACCCCAGATGATGCGTAGGTTCGCGATCTTCCCCGGGGCGGGGGCGGCGGGACTGGATCGGGCCATCAAGGGGGCGTAGCAGCGCATGAGATGAGGCTCAATGCCGCGGCGCGGAGCCTTCCGCCCCGACGGCCGTTCACCTTCCCAAGTCCCTGCGGCCGTTGACGAAAATTCGCGCGGCCTCCAATCTGGAGAGCTCATGCTCTACGACGCGTACGAAATGCAGCGCTCGCTGCTCGCCGGCGCCAGCTCCCTCGCCAATTTCGGCGCCGGCTGGCTTCAGAACCCGGCCAACCCGATGGCCTACAGCTCGATGGGCCCGATCGTCGCCTCAGCGCTGGACGTCTTCGCCCATGCCTCGGCGCCGCGCGGCAAGCCGGAATTCGGGCTCGACACCACGCAGGTCGAAGGCAGGACGGTTCGCGTCCGCGAGGAGATCGCGCTCCGCAAGCCCTTCGGGCAGCTCAAGCATTTCGTCCGCCAAGGGGTCGAAGGGGGGTCGAAATTGCTCATCGTCGCGCCGATGTCGGGCCATTACGCGACCCTGCTGCGGGGAACGGTCGAACGGATGTTGCCCGGCCACGACGTGTACATCACCGACTGGCGCGACGCGAAGCTGGTCCCCGCTGACGCCGGCCGCTTCGACCTCGACGATTATATCGACTATCTGACCGATTTTCTCGAGCATATCGGGCCCGGGGCCCACATGCTCGCGGTCTGCCAGCCGTCGGTGCCGTGCTACGCCGCCGCCGCTTTGATGAGCGAAGACAAGCACCCCTGCCGTCCGCGCACGCTCACCATGATGGGCGGCCCGATCGACACCCGGCAGGCGCCGACCGCAGTCAACACGCTCGCGACCCAGCGTCCCTACGCCTGGTTCCAGCGCAACGTCGTCGCGACCGTCCCCTATCTCTACCCGGGCCACGGCCGCGCGGTTTATCCCGGCTTCCTGCAGCTCGCCGGCTTCATGGCGATGAACCTCGGCGACCACCTCACCAGCCATTGGGAGATGTTCAAGCATCTGGTCGAAGGCGACGGGGAGAGCGCCGACGCGACCAAGCATTTCTACGAGGAATATCGCTCGGTCTGCGACATGACCGCCGAATTTTACCTGCAGACGGTCGACGCCGTGTTCCAGCGCCACCTCCTGCCCAAGGGTGAGCTGATGCACCGCGGCCGCCGCGTCGATCCGGCGGCGCTCGCGGATGTCGGCCTTCTCGCCATCGAAGGCGAACGCGACGACATTTCCGGGGTCGGCCAGACCAAGGCCGCGCTCGACATCTCGACCCGCCTTCCGGCCAGGCTCAAGAAATACCATTTGGCCAAAGGCGTCGGTCATTACGGCATCTTCAACGGCTCCAAATGGCGCGACCGCATCGCGCCCGTCGTGGAGGAGTGGATCGCGAGCCACGACGGGTGAGCGAAGCGGGCGCCGTCCCCGTCATTCCCCGCCGTTACTGGTGGATCGCGCTCGCCATCGTCGTGCTCGGGGCGGCGGGACTGCTCGCCATGGGGCGGCCGCCGATCTGCACCTGCGGTACGGTGAAACTCTGGGTCGGGACCGTAACCGGCCCGGACAACAGCCAGCACATCGCCGACTGGTACACGCCGAGCCACATCGTCCACGGCTTCCTCTTCTACGCGCTCGGCTGGTGGGCGCTGCGCCGCAACCCGCCGGGCGACCGCCTCATCGCCGCCGTCCTGATCGAAAGCGCCTGGGAGCTGCTCGAGAACAGCCCCTTCATCATCGACCGCTACCGTCACGAGACGATGGCTCTGGGCTATACCGGCGACAGCGTTCTCAATTCGGTCTGCGACATCGGCTGGATGGTCGTGGGCTTCGCACTGGCCCGGCGGCTGCCGGTCCCGGTGACGATCGCGCTGGCGCTTGGACTGGAATTGCTCTGCCTTATCGTCATCCGCGACAATCTGACGCTGAACGTCCTGATGCTGATCGCGCCGAACGACGCGATCCGGGCCTGGCAGGCCGGCGGATGAGGCGATTCCTCCTGGCAGTGGCGGTGGCCTCCGCGGCCGCGCCGGCCCGGGCCGACCAACTGTTCGGGGGCCTTTACGCCCACGACGTCGACTGGATCACGGCGAGCGGCATCGAGCAGGGCGTGGACGTCGAGCTCGGCTGGCGCGGCGCGCGGATCCTGCGCGCGCTCGGCGGCCCGCGGCCGCACGCCTTCGTCTCCCTGAACAGCGCCGGCCAGACCCATTTCGCCGCCGTTGGCCTCAGCTGGCATCGGCGATCCGGTCTACCTCCGTCCCGGCATCGGCCTGGCCGTCCACACCGGGCCCGGCCGGCTCGATCCGACCGGTCGCCGCATCTGGTTCGGCTCGCGAATCCTGTTCGAGCCCGAGATCGGGATCGGCGTTCAGCTCGACCGCCGAGCCTCGCTCGAGGCGAGCTGGGTGCATCTGAGCCACGCCCAATTGTTCGGCGACCAGAATCCCGGCCTCGACACGGTCGGCCTGCGGCTCAATTACGCGCTGCGATGACTCCGGTCACCGCCCCAGCATCGCCTCGGGCTTGACCACCCGGTCGAACGTGGCCTCGTCGACCAGGCCGAGCTCGAGGCCCGCTTCCTTGAGCGTCTGGCCGGTCTTGTGGGCGTGCTTGGCGATGGCGGCGGCATTGTCGTAGCCGATCTCCGGGGCCAGCGCGGTGACAAGCATCAGCGAGCGGTTCATCAGCTCGGAGATTCGGCGCTCGTCCGGCTCGAGCCCGTCGAGGGCCCGCTCGGAGAAGCTTTCGAGGCCGACGGAGAGCAGGTCGATCGAGCGCAGCACGTTGGCGGCGATCAGCGGCTTGAACACGTTGAGCTCGAGATGGCCCTGGAGGCCGCCGACGGTGACCGCGACATGATTGCCCATCACCTGGGCGGCGACCATGGTCAGCATCTCGGCCTGGGTCGGGTTGACCTTGCCGGGCATGATCGAGCTGCCCGGTTCGTTCTCGGGCAGCTTCAGCTCGCCCAGGCCGCAGCGCGGGCCCGAGCCCATCAGCCGGATATCGTTGGCGATCTTGGTCGCCGAGACCGCGATCACGTTGAGCACGCCCGACAGCTCGACCAGAGTATCGTGGGCGGCGAGCTCGGCGAACTTGTTGGGCGCGCTCCGGAACGGCAGCTTGGTGAGCCTCGCCACCTCCTCGGCGAAGGCGGCGGCGAAACCCCTGGGCGCGTTGAGGCCGGTGCCGACCGCGGTGCCGCCCTGGGCGAGCTGGAGCAGGCGCGGCATCACCCCTCTCACCCGCTCGAGGTCGGCCTCGATCTGGGCGGCATAGCCGGAAAATTCCTGGCCTAAGGTGAGCGGGGTCGCGTCCTGGAGGTGGGTGCGGCCGATCTTGACGATCCGGTCCCAGGCCGAGGCCTGGGCGGCGAGGCGGCGGTGGAGACCGGTGAGCGCCGGGATCAGCCGTCCCTCGACGGCGCGCGCCGCGGCGATGTGCATCGCGGTCGGGAAGCTGTCGTTCGACGACTGGCCCTTGTTGACATGGTCGTTGGGATGGACCGGGCTCTTGCCGCCGCGGCTGCCGGTCAGGATCTCGTTGGCCCGGCCGGCGATCACCTCGTTGGCGTTCATGTTCGACTGGGTGCCGGAGCCGGTCTGCCAGATGACGAGCGGGAACTGGTCGTCGTGCATGCCCTGGGCGACCTCGCCGGCGGCCTGCTGGATCGCCTCGGCCGCCTCGGCGTCGAGCCCGCCGCCCTTGGCGTTCACCCGCGCCGCCGCCTGCTTCACATAGCCGAGAGCGTGGACGATCTCGGCCGGCATCGTCTCGCGCGGGCCGAACGGGAAGTTCTGGATCGACCGCTGGGTCTGGGCGCCCCAATAGGAATCGGACGGCACTTCGATCGGCCCGAAGCTGTCGCTCTCGGTGCGGGTGGTGGTGAGCGAGGTCATGGATGCTCCGTGATGAACCCCCCTCCTGGACCCAGGGAGGGGCCGGGGGGTGGGTAAGTATCCGGAAAGGGCGTTGCAAGCGGAGACGCACCCGCCCCCGACCCCTCCCTGCGTGCAGGGGGGGGAGCACGGGTCATTTCTTCCGGCTGAAATCCACGGAGACGACGTTGGAGCCGTCCTCGACCGGCTCGGCGGCGGACGGGTCGTTCTCGGCTTCCTCATGCTCCTGGACCGATTCCTCGGCCTGGGCCTGGAACTGGAGGGCGAAATTGACCGCCGGGTCGACGAAGCCGGTGATCGCCGAGAAGGGGATGACCAGCCTCGCCGGCGCCTGGTTGAAGCTGAGGCCGACCTCGAAGCCGTCATCGCCCACCTTGAGGTCCCAGAAGCGGTTCTGGATGACGATCGTCATCTCGTCGGGGAAGCGCTCGATCAGGTGCCTGGGGATGTCGACCCCGGCGGCGCCGGTCTTGAACGTGATGTAGAAATGATGCTCGCCGGGCAGCCGGCCGGTGGTCTCGACCTCGCCCAGCACCCGGCCGACGACGGCGCGCAGGGCCTCCTGGACGATCTCGTCATAGGGAATCAAACTGTCTGGCGCGTCGGTCGGCATCGCCCTTGTGGTAGCGCGGGGCCGGCGCGGGTCAACCCGCTTGCGATTCGGGCGGCCGCGTGGTGAGAGCGTCGGACGGAGAGAGCGATGCCGATCGACGCCACCCGGCCCTATGACGAGACCAACATCTTCGCCCGGATCCTGCGCGGCGAGATAGAGTGCAAGAAGGTCTATGAGGACGATTACGCGCTCGCCTTTCACGACATACACCCGCAGGCGCCGGTCCATATCCTGGTCATTCCGAAAGGCCCTTACGTCTCGTGGGACGATTTCTCGGCCAGGGCGCGCGACGCCGAGATCGCCGGCTTCGTCCGCGCCGTCGGGCGGGTGGCCCGCGACGCGGATCTGGTCGCGCCGGGCTATCGGCTGCTCGCCAATGTCGGCCCGGACAGCGGCCAGGAAGTGGCGCATCTGCACGTCCACCTGTTCGGCGGCCGGCCCCTAGGGCCGATGCTGAGCCGTTGATGCCGCCGATTTGCGCTTGCTCCCGGTGGAGCAGCCGTTAGGTTCGCGCCACGACAATTGTTACAAGGGGAGTAGGATGGCGACTCTTGCACCGCGCGGCGTCGGCCGCGCACGGATCAAGTCGCTCGACGCGATTCTCGCGACGGCGGAGAAGAAATCGCTCAAGCGCTCGCTCGGCGCTTTCCAGCTGACCCTGCTCGGCATCGGCGCCGTCATCGGCACCGGAATCTTCGTTTTGACCGCTACCGCCGCCCAGAAGGCGGGGCCGGGCATGATGATCAGCTTCATCATCGCCGGCTCGGTCTGCGCGGTTGCGGCGCTCTGCTACGCCGAGCTCGCCTCGATGGTCCCCGTCGCGGGATCGGCCTATACTTATTCCTACGCGGTGATGGGAGAGATCGTCGCCTGGCTGGTCGGCTGGGCGCTGATCCTCGAATATGCGCTCGGCGCGAGCGCGGTGGCGGTCGGCTGGTCGGGCCATATCGTCGGCCTCCTGAACGACATCGGCATCACCTTGCCCCATGCCCTGACCGTCGGTCCCAAGATCGAATGGGGCTTCCTGCAGGGCGGCGAGATCGGCGGCCTGGTCAACCTTCCCGCCGTCCTGATCGTCGCCTTCGTCACCTCGCTGCTGGTGATCGGGACGAAGGAAAGCGCGACGTTCAACGCGGTGCTGGTGGTCATCAAGGTCGCGGCGCTCACCCTGTTCGTCGCCATCACCCTCCCGATGATCAGCGGCCACGCGCAGAATTTCCACCCGTTCACCCCGCGCGGCTGGGGCAGCCCGCTGAGCTCGACCGGCACCGGCGTGCTTGGCGCGGCGGCGTCGATCTTCTTCGCCTATGTCGGCTTCGACGCGGTCTCGACTGCGGCGGAGGAGACCAAGAACCCGCAGCGCAACGTGCCGATCGGGCTCATCGCTTCGCTGCTCATCTGCACAATCTTCTACCTGCTCGTCGCCGGCGGCGTGATCGGCTCCTACGGCGCCCAGCCGCTACTCGACCCGAACGGCATCCCGTTCAAGGAGGGCTCGCCCGAGCTCTACGCCTCGGCCGCCTGCCACGCCGCCAACGCGCCCCTGGTCTGCTCCAAGGAAGCTTTGGCCTACGTGATGCGCCAGGTCGCCAACCCGACGCTCGGCAACATCATCGGCCTCGCCGCGACCATCGCTTTGCCGTCGGTCGTGCTTCTGATGATGTTCGGCCAGACCCGCATCTTCTTCGTGATGGCGCGCGATGGCCTGCTCCCCAACAAACTCTCCGAGGTCCACCCGCGGTTCCGGACGCCCTGGATCGTCACCATCGTGACGGGTATCTTCGTCGCCATCGCCGCCGCCTTCCTGCCGGTCGGAACGCTCGCCGATTATTCGAACGCGGGGACCTTGTTCGCCTTCGCGGCGGTGTCGGTCGGGGTGATGGTGCTGCGCTTCACGGACCCGGGCCGCGTGCGGCCGTTCCGGACGCCCTTGCTGTTCGTCGTCGCGCCGCTGTCGATCCTTGGCTGCCTGCTGCTGTTCTTCAGCCTCAACATCGAATCGAAGACCATCTTCGCGGTGTGGACGGGGATCGGCCTGCTCTTCTACTTCCTCTACGGCTACCGCCACAGCCACGTGGCGCGCGGCGTCGTCGAGGTGCCGGAGCTGTCGCCCGACGCGCCGCCGTCGGTCGGCATCGGTCCGCTGCCCGGCGCACCGGAGCCTGGCTCGCCGGAGGAAAGGGCGTAAGGGAAGGGGAGCTTCGGCTCCCCTTTCTATTTCAGCCGCTCGGCGACCAGCGCCTTGAGGTCCGCCTCGGGACGGGCGCCGTAGTGGGAGATCACCTCGGCCGCGGCGATCGCGCCCATGCGCAGGCTGTCGCGGTTGGAGCGGCCCTGGCTGAGGCCGGTGAGGAAGCCCGCCGCGAACAGGTCGCCGGCGCCGGTCGTGTCCACGATCTCGGCGACCGGTTCCGCCGGCACATCGACCCGCGCGCCGCCTTCGACCGCGACCGCGCCCTTCTCGCTGCGGGTGACGACCAGCAAAGGCACTCGGCCCGCGGCGGCCGCGACTGCGGCGTCGAAATCCGTCTCGCTGGTCAGCGACAGGATCTCGGCTTCGTTGGCGAACAGGATGTCGAGCCGGCCGCTGTCGATCAGCGCATTGAAGCCGTCGCGGTGGCGATCGACGCAGAAGGCGTCCGAGAGGGTGAAGGCCACCTTGCGGCCGGCGCCGTGGGCGAGGTCGATCGCCCGCTCCATTGCCGCGCGCGGCGTCTCCGGGTCCCAGAGATAGCCTTCGAGATAGAGCATGCCGGACGCCTTGACCTGATCTTCGTCGATCGCGTCGGGGGTGAGAAGCTGGGCGGCGCCGAGGAAGGTGTTCATCGTCCGCTGCGCGTCGGGGGTGACGAGCACGAGGCTGCGCGCCGTCGGGATGTCGCCTTCGCGCGCCGGCGTGGTGAACTCGATTCCGAGCGAGGCGATGTCGTGGCGGTAGACCTCGCCCAATTGGTCGGCGGCGACCTGACCGACGAAGCCGGCGCGGCCGCCGAGCATCGCGACCCCGGCGGCGGTGTTGCCGGCCGAGCCGCCGCTGATCTCGCGGCCCGGGCCCATCCGGCCGTAGAGTCGGGTGGCTTCGTCCGCGTCGATCAGCCGCATGGCCCCTTTGTCGAGCCCCTCGGCGGCGAGG
Source organism: Sphingomonadales bacterium (assembly GCA_034668385.1). GTDB lineage: Bacteria > Pseudomonadota > Alphaproteobacteria > Sphingomonadales > Sphingomonadaceae > Allosphingosinicella. The sequence continues at coordinate 27,509 of JAXDPL010000077.1, forward strand.
AAGGCGTCGTCGGTCGCGGCGATCACGTCGACGATGGCGTTGCCGATACACAGGACGTCGAGGCGGGTGTCGGTCACGGAATGGTCTCGCATGTCGGGGAAAGCGCCGCCCCTAGCCGGGCCGCTCCGTCCCGGTCAATCGGGTGCGCCGGCCGGGCTTGCATGGCGAACCTTCCTCGGCTTTGACGATCTCCGTTCCGGGTTGGGCGAGGAGAGCGAATATGGCGGCAGGGGCGTGGCGGGCGGCACCCCTCCTGATGCTCGCGGCCGGCTGCGCGGCCTCGGGGGTCCGTCAGGCGCCGGAGGTGCGGCTCTCGGCGGCACCGGCGCCTCGCTACAATCCGATGGGCCTCGAGAGCGTGATCGGCCGCACCGCGCGCTTCCTGGAGGGCGAGTTCGGGCGGCCGAGCCTCGACATGCGCGAGGGCCCGGCGCGCAAGCTGCAATATTCGGGCGCCGCCTGCGTCCTCGATCTCTACCTCTACCCGCCCAAAAGCGGGGGCGACGCGATCGTCACCTGGGTCGACGCCCGCCGCCTCGACGGCGCCGTCTTCGACCGCGCCAGCTGCGTCGCCGCGCTTCAGAAGAAAGCGGAATGATTCCTCCCCGGAACGGGGAGGGGAACCAGCCATAATGAGCAGGTCGCCATGTCCCCCGGACATGGCTGGACAGTGCGGTGCACGGTCCACCGGCTCATGGTGGAGGGGGGTCCGCATCTCCGCCGCCTCAGCCTCGGGGCCCCTCCACCACCGCCTGTCGGCGGCGGTCCCCCTCCCCGTTCCGGGGAGGAGCCTTGAGCCGCGTCAGTGCCCAGCTCGCCGCCTCGGCGACGACCGCGTCTTCATCCTCCGTCAGCCGCTCCAGCACCGGCACCAGCGCCGCCTCTCCGCTGTTCCCGGCGGCGATGGCGGCGTTTCGCACCATCCGGTTCCTCCCGATGCGCTTGATCGGCGAGCCGGCGAAGATCCTGCGGAAGGTCGCGTCGTCGAGCGCGAGGAGGTCGCCGAGCGCCGGCGCCGCCAGCTCGGCGCGCGGGACGAAGGCCTGGTGGCGCCGGGCGGTGTCGGCGAAGCGGTTCCACGGACAGACGGCGAGGCAATCGTCGCAGCCGTAGACGCGGTTGCCGATCGCTTCCCGGAATTCCTCGGGGATCGGTCCCTTATGCTCGATGGTGAGGTAGGAGATGCAGCGGCGCGCATCGAGCCGGAACGGCGCCGGGAAGGCGTTGGTCGGACAGGCGTCGAGGCAGGCGGTGCAGCTGCCGCAATGGACCGGGTGCGGCGCGGGCTCCGTCGCCAGTTCGAGAGTCGTGTAAATCGCGCCGAGGAACAGCCAGCTTCCGTCGGTGCGGCTGACCAGGTTGGTGTGCTTGCCCTGCCAGCCGAGCCCCGCCGCCTCGGCGAGCGGCTTCTCCATCACTGGCGCGGTATCGACGAACACCTTGAGCTCGCCTCCCGCCTCGGCGACCAGCCAGCGCGCCAAGGCCTTCAGCGCCTTCTTGACCACGTCGTGATAGTCGGCGCCCTGGGCGTAGACCGAGATCCGCCCGCGATCCGGCTGCCCCGCCAGCGCCATCGGGTCGGCCGAGGGCGCGTAGCTCATGCCGAGCGAGATCACCGTGCGGACTTCGGGCCACAGGCCGACAGGCGAGGCGCGCCGGTCGGCTGTCTCGGCCATCCACAGCATGTCGCCGTGCGCTCCGTCCGCCAGCCATGCGCGCAGACGCTCGCCGGCCCTGGGCGCCGCGTCGGCGGACGCCACGCCGAACGCGCAGAAACCGAGTTCGCGCGCCTTTTCCTCCAGCCTGTCGCGCAGGGCGGGCTTGCTAAGGCTCATCGCCCCCCCTAGCACATCCCCCTGCAAAAAGGGGTGTTTCGTGACCTTAGCGATCGAGGCGAGGGGCCTCTACAAGGCCTTCGACGGCAAGCCGGCGGTCGACGGCGTCGACATCGCCGTGCCCGAAGGGACGATCTACGGCATCCTCGGCCCGAACGGCGCCGGCAAGACGACCACGCTCAGGATGCTGCTCGGAATCATCGATCCGGACCGCGGCACCCGCACCCTGCTCGGCCATGAGCGGCCGCTCGAGGCGGCCGGGATGGTCGGCTACCTCCCCGAGGAGCGCGGCCTCTATCCGGCGATGAAGACGAAGGAGGCGGTGGCCTTCATGGGCGCGCTGCGCGGCCTGCCGCTGTCGGTGGGACGGGCGCGGGCGGAGGGCCTGCTCAAGGAGAACGGGCTCGGCGACTATGCCGACAAGCCGATCAAGAGCCTGTCGAAGGGCATGGCGCAGACGGTACAGCTGTTCGGCACCATCATCCACCGGCCCAAGCTGATCGTCCTCGACGAGCCTTTCTCGGGCCTCGACGCGATCAACCAGGGCCGGCTCGAGACGTTGATCCGCGAGGAAGCGGCGGCCGGAGCGACGATCATCTTCTCGACCCACGTCATCGCCCATGCCGAGCGGCTGTGCGAAAGGATCGCGATCATCGCCGGCGGGCGAATCCGCTTCGAGGGCAGCGTCGCCGAGGCGCGCGACCGGCTCGAGCCGCAGGTGCGCCTGCGCACCCGGGCGGACGACGGCCCGTGGCGCTCCGCTCTGCCGAAAGGGGCACGGCGCGACGGCGGCCTGTGGCTGTTCGAAATGCCGCGGGGCGGGATCGAGCCTTTGCTCCGCGCCCTGCTCGACGGCGAAGCGGGGATCGAGGAGCTGTCGATCGAGCGGCCCGGGCTGCACGAGGCGTTCGTCGCCATCGCCGGCGAGGAAGCGGCGCGGGAGATGGGTACGCCGGCCCCCGGAAAGGAAGCGGCATGATGGGGACCTTCAAGGCGGCGTCGGTCATCGCCCGCCGCGACTTCGACGCGACGGTGCGCTCGCGCACCTTCGCCATCTTCCTGCTCTTCCCGGTGGTGATGATCGCGATCTCGGTCGGCTTCGGAACGATGAGCGCCAAGATGGAGCGTCAGGAAAACAGGCCGCGCATCGGCGTGATCGCTTCGGACGCCGATTTCGCGCCGATCGCCGCGGCCCGCGAGCGGCTGCGGCCGGCGTTCCGCGAATACGACCTTCCCGAGCTGGTCCGCGAGACCCCGGATTACGACGTCAACGATCAGGCGAAGACCTTGCTTTCGTCGGCCGACAAGAGGCTGGTCGGCGTGCTGAGCGGTGGAGTCGCCCATCCCCGGCTGACCGGCGCGCTCGACCGCGACGACCGGCTCGTCCACCAGGTCGAGGCGATGATCGCCAAGGCGCGGCAGGATTCCGCGCTGGCGGCGGCCCATGTCACGCTGCCCGCGGTCGCGGTCGACCTGGTCAAGACGGAGCAATCGGCCGGCGCGCTTGCCGCCGATCGGGCGACGACGGCCCGCGCCGGGCAATGGCTCTTGTTCATGGTGACGGTGCTGCTCGCCAGCATGCTGCTTTCCAACCTCGTCGAGGAGAAATCGAACAAGATCATCGAGGTGCTCGCCGCGGCGATTCCCGTCGACGCCATCTTCTTCGGCAAGCTCGGGGCGATGCTCGCGGTGTCGCTGACCGGGCTCGCGGTCTGGGTCGGCTCGGCGGTGATCGCCGTCCATTTCCTGCCCGGCGGCGGCGCGGGGCTGCCCGAGCCGGCGGTCGGCTGGCCGCTCTTCCTGGCTCTCGGCTTCCTCTATTTCGGAATGAATTATCTTCTGCTCGGGGCCCTGTTCCTCGGCATCGGCTCGCAGGCTTCCTCGGCCCGCGAGGTGCAGTCGATCTCGATGCCGGTGACGATCGGACAGGTGATCATCTTCTTCTTCGCCACCGCCGCCGCCGGAGCGTTCAACAGCCTGATGGGCATTTCGGCGGCGATCTTCCCGTTTTCGTCGCCGATGATGATGATCGCCCGCGCCGCCTCGACCCCGGAGCTGTGGACCCACGCCCTCGCCTTGCTGTGGCAGGCGGCGTGGGTGTGGATCATCGTCCAGTTCGCCTCCGCCTTCTTCCGCCGCCACGTGCTGAAGTCGGGCGGCAGCGCGGCGGCGGCGTTCGGGCGGGGGTAGGCTCTAATCCTCCCCTCGTTTTCGAGGGGAGGGGGACCAGCCGAAGGCTGGTGGAGGGGCCTTTCGTAGATCCGCCCCTCCACCGCGCTTCGCGCGGTCCCCCTCCCCTGCGAATGCAGGGGAGGATTTTACTCCGCCGCCGCCGCTTGCTGGTACAGTTCCAGCTTCACCCCGTCGCAGTCGAGGATCCAGGCGAAACGGCCGTAATCGTCGTCCTGGCGGCCGAGTATCTCGACGCCCTTGGCTTCGAGCGCCGCGACCAGGCCATCGAGGTCGTCGACCCGAAGGTTGATCATGAACGGCTTGTCGCTGGGGCCGAAATAGTCGCTGTCGGGCTTGAAGGCGGAGAGCAGGCCGAATCCGTCCGGCGCGCGGGAGTAAGGAAGCATGATGCCCCACTCGCCGCCGAGGCCGAGCGTTTCCGCATACCATTTCTTGGTCCGCTCGGGGTCCGCCACCTTGTAGAAGATGCCGCCGAGCCCGATCACTTCAGCCATTGATTTCCTCCGCCGCCTGTTTGAGTGCCCGCATGGCGAGCCGCCAGGGCCCGCCCGCATGGCTGATCCGGGCGACGCCGAGCTCGGCCAGCCGATCGGCCGGCGGAGCGCCGATCATCGCCATGATGTTGATTGGAAGCGGGCTCGCCGCGCAGGCGCGGGCGATCAGCCGCTCGTCGACGAGACCCGGCAGGAACAGCCCCGAGGCGCCCGCGCCCGCATAGGCCCGCCCGCGCTCCAGCGCGGCGTCGACCAGCGCCTCGCCGTGCGTCTCGCGCGGCGCCTGGAGGAAGAGGTCGGTTCGGGCGTTGATGAAGAAATCGGCACCAACCGCCTCGCGCGCCGCCCGGATCCGCTCCGATTGGGCTTCGGCCGAATGGAGCCCGCTGCCGCCGACGACCTGGTCCTCGAAATTGCAGCCGACCGCGCCCGTCGCCTGCAGCCGGGCGATGTTGGCGGCGACGCCTTTGGGTTCCTCCGCATAGGCCCCTTCGAAGTCGATGGTGACCGGGAGCTCGACCGCATTCGCGATCCGCTCGGCATTGGCCAAAGCGAGATCGAGCGGCAGCGCCTCGCGGTCGTCACAGCCGTGCGCCATCGCCACCGAGTAGCTGCCCGTCGCGATCGCCTTCGCGCCCGCCTCCGCGACGACCTTGGCGCTGCCCGCGTCCCACGCATTGTAGAGGATCAGCGGCTCGCCCGGTCGGTGAAGGGCGGCGAAGAGCCTGGCCTTGTCTCCCTGCGTCATGGCGCAGGCGTAACAGTTTCGCGTTAGCGCGTCACCGGTCGCGTCGAGACGATTCGGCCCGCCGTGTCCGTCACCACTTCGAGCAGGCGCCCGGCGCTGTCGCGGACCTGGCGCACGGTCTGGCCCGAGCCGTTGACACTCTGGTTGACGACCGTCAGCCCCGATCTGGCGAGGTCGAGCACCTGGCCGGTCCGCAGCGCCGAAGTGGCGATGCCGCCGACCGTGCCGACCGCGTTGTTGGCGACTCCGCCGACCGTGTTCACCGTATTGTCGACCGTGTTGAGCAGGCCGGCGACCAGCTGCGGGTTCGAGTCCACGGTCTGCAACGTGCGCTCGATGATCGACTTCACATTGTCGAGGCGCACGATCAGGGTCGCGGTCGCCTGCACGCCCTTGATGTCGAGCTTGACCTTGTCGATCGAGACGTCGGCGCCGGCGGTGAGCTTCAACAGGCTGCCGAGCCGTGCGTCGAGGGCGATATGGGCCTGGAGGTTGTCGACCTCGAGGGTGATCGATTCGACCGACAGATTGGGGATGTCGAGCAAGACGTCCGGCTGCTGCCCTCCGGACGAGACCTGCTGGGCGAGCGGCGTCGACTGGCCGGCGCGGCTGTCGTTGCGGCGGCTCTGGGCGTCGGCCGGCGCGAAGGCGAAAGCGAGCGCGGCGACCGCGCCCGCGGCAAAGGCAAGATGACGCATGTGAAACTCCCTGTTGGTCGGGAGCGAAACGTCAGCGCGGCGGCGGAGTTTCCGAGTCCGTCCGATTTTGGGCGGGCTGGGCGAGCGAGGCCTGGGCGTGGATGTCGATGGTGACGTTGCGAAGCTCCCGCCGGCCCTCCGGCCTGGGCTGAACGTTGGCCTCGACGCGGCTGCCGGCGTCAGGCTCGGCATGGACCGCCAGCCTCGCCTCGCCCTTTTGCTCGATCGTCACCCTTTTGGCTTTGAGATGGACGCTGAGCTCGATGTCGGGCGCCGGAGCGGGCGCGGCCGCCTGGAGGAGGGCAAGGAGCGGCAGCATCAGTGGACGAACCTCGCCACCACGTCGCGGTACGACCGGCTCACCTTCACCTGGCTGCCGCTCTCCAGGACCAGGAAGCATTCGCCGTTGGTGTGCGGCTTGACCTGCCGCACCTGGTCCAGGTTGACGATGCAGGAGCGGTGCACGCGCTGGAAGCGGCGCGGGTCGAGGCGCTTCTCGAGGTCCTTCATCGTCTCGCGGAGGATCAGGGTGTTGTCGCCGGTGTAGATGCACATATAGTCTCCCGCGGCGTCGATCTTCTCGATCGAATCGACGTCGACCCGGAAGATCTGGCCGCGATCCTTGATGTTGATGAGCTTCTCGTAGCGGTTCGAGGTCGGCGCCTCCTCGAGCGCTCCGACCTGGTCGGCGGCGTCCGGCGCCACCTCGGCCAGCACCTCCTTCAATTTGCCGGCTTCCTCGGCGCTCCTTTTCTCGGAGAGACGGAGCCGCACGCGGTCGAGGGTGTCGGCGAGGCGGTCTTCCTCCACCGGCTTCATGAGGTAGTCGACGGCCTGCGCCTCGAAGGCGCGGATGGCGTGGTCGGTGTAGGCGGTGACGAACACGAAGAGGGGCGGCTCGACCTCCATCAGGCCCTGGATAACCGAGAAGCCGTCGAAGCCCGGCATCTGGATGTCGAGGAAGACGAGGTCCGGCTTGTGGGTCTTGATCGAACGAATCGCCTCGCGGCCGTTCGAGCAGGTGTCGACGATCTCGACGTCGTCATGCTTGTCGAGGCGGAGCTTGAGGCCCTGGATGGCAAGCGGCTCGTCATCCACGAGAATCGTGCGGATGGTCATTTCGGCTCCTCGGCTGCTTCGAGCTGATAGGGAATCTCGATGGTAACGCTAAAGCCCCCCTGGTTGTTCGATACCGTCTCGAAACGATGGTCGGCGCCATAGGCTTGCGACAGACGGTCGCGGATATTCGCCAGTCCGACGCCGGTCGACTGCTGCGCCTTGACCCAGACGTCCTCCGAGCCGGGCCCCGAGTCCTCGACGGTGATGATCACCCGGTCCGCCACCCGCCGCGCCGCCACCGCGATGTCGGCCCCCTCCTCCTGCGGGGTCACCGCATATTTGATCGCATTCTCGACCAGGGGCTGAAGCAGAAGCGAGGGAAGTCGCGCCTTGGACGCCGCCGGATCGATGTCGAAGCGGGGCCGGAGGCGCTCCTCGAAGCGCATCTTCTCGATCTCGAGATAGAGCTTCAGGGTCTCGACCTCCTGGGCGATCGTCACCTGGGCGGTCGGCTCGTTGATCAGGGTGTAGCGCAGGAACGAGGAGAGCCGCGACAGCATCGCATTGGCCTGCTCGGTCTGCTTCAGGAGGACGAGGGTCGAGATCGAGTTCAAGGTGTTGAACAGGAAATGAGGGTTCAGCTGGTAGCGGAGCATGGCGAGCTGGGCGTGGCTGGCCTGGCTCTCCAGCCGAAGCAGCCGGTCGCTCTGCTCCTCGAGCAGCAGATAATAGTTGATCGAATAATAGAGCGCCGACCAGGCGACGAGCAAAGAGAAGGTCAGGATGATCGAACCGAAGAACTGAACCCCCTGCGGGTGCGAGCCGGGGGCGAGGAAGGTCGCCCAGCTCCACGTCTCGATCGCCGAGAAGATCGCCGCGGCGAGCAGCACGATGACGATCGAGAAGACCCAGGTGAGGATCGGCCGGATCCGGATCAGCCGGCGGTAGATCGCGGCCATCAAGAGGGTGACCGAGTAACCGGTGGCGGTCAGCAAAGCGGTGTGGAGGATCAGGCTCCAGCCCATCGCGTTGGCGAAGCCGGAGAGGGTGCGGAGCACGAAATAGCCGGCCCAGCCCGCCGACTGGAGGATCCAGAAGGCGCGGTTCTTGTCCTCGAAGAAAGGCTGGCGGCGGAGCCGGAAGGGCTGCCAGCCTTTCCCCGTCCCGCGCCGCGCCGGCGGCGCCGCGGCCTGTATCGCGTTAGTGGACACCGCCGGCCGCTTTAGCGGGAACGACGAGGATCGACCAGTCGCCCTCGTCGGCGACATATTTGGCGATCGCGGCGCGCACTTCCTCGGCGGTCAGGCTGCGATAGTCGGCGAGCAACGAGCGCACCTGCTCGATCAATTGCGGCTTCACGGACCAGCCCTCCATTGCGCCGACCCAATAGCCGTTCGTTCGCATCCGCCGCTCCAGGCCGGTGACGATCGGATTCTGGGCGCGGGCGAACTCGTCCGGCGCCGGCGCGTGGGCGGCGAGGTCGGCCACTGTCTCGCGCGCCAGGCGGAAGAAAAGGACGGCCTTGTCCGGAGTCAGCTCCGAGCCGGCGTAGAAGATGCCCCATTCCGGGAAGGTCTCGGACGAGCTGGCGCCGGCCTGCGGGCTGTAGCTCGCCCCCGCCTGGTCGCGCAGCTTCTCGAGCAGGCGCGCGGCGACGAGGTTGCCGCCGAGGCTCAGCGCCCGCCGCTCGCGCAGATGATCGAGGCCGCCGAGCGTCGACCAGCCGACCATGGCATAGGCCTGGCTGGCATCGCCGCGATGGTCGAACGTCGCCGGCGCCGCCGGCCGCGGCGGCCGGATGCCAAGGGCGACGCCCGCCATCGGCGGGCAGGACGGCAAGGCCGCGACCGTCTTCGCCATCGCCGCGACCGCCGTATCGAGGTCGACATCGCCGACGATCACGGCCTCGATCTGCCCTTCCTTCAGCACCGGCGCGAAGAAGGCCTCGAAGGCGGCGGGGGTCAGCGCGGCGATGTCTGAGCGCTCGAGCGGCGCCCACCTCTTGTCGCCCTGGTGGGTGACGCCGCCGAACTCGCGGCCGATTCGGGAAGAGGCCGAGGAAAAGCTCAGGTCGAAATTCTCCAGAGCGCCCGCCTGGAAGCGCTCGACCAGGGCCGGGTCCCAGTGCGGCGCCACCAGCTTGGCGGCGAGCAGCCGAAGCTGGTCGCCGAGCTCGGTCGCGCTGGTCGTCCCGGTCAGCTCCCAGGCATCGTCGGCCATGTCGAAGCCGATCGTCATCCGCCGCCCGGTCAGCAGCCGCTCGAGGCCGTCCAGGTCGAGCGGCCCGATTCCGGTCGAGGCCAGCACCGGCGCCGCCCAAGCCGGCGTCTTGCGGTCGGCCGGAAGCCCGGAGCGGCCGGCGCCGAAGCGAAGCTCGACATTGACGCTGCCTTTCTCGAAATCGCTATGCTTGAACACGAGGCTGGAGCCGTTGGCGAAACGGACGATGGTGGCGTCGAGATCCTCGATCCGTTGCCGCGACACCTCGCGCCCGGGGGCGCCCGGGGCGGGAAGGTCGTCGAGGCTGACCCGCCGCTCGCCTTGCCGCGCCGCCGGAGCCGCTTTCTCCGCCGCCGCCAAGGCCTCGCCGAGTCCCTGGAGCGGCGCTGGCGAAAGCATGACGAGCCGCGGGCCCTCGCCGGCGAACATCGCCCGCATCTCGGCCTCGACCGCGTCCGGAGTCATTTGCGGCGCCAGCCGGTCAAACAAGGCAAGCATCGCCGGAGCCGCGGCGACAACGTCGTTGCGATCGACGGCGGTGACCAGGCTCGTCGCCTTTGCCTGCGAGAGCCGGGTCGGCTCGCCCTGCACCGCCGCCACCCAGTCGGTGCGCAGATTGCTGAGCTCCCGCTCGATCTCGGCCGGCGCGGGCGGCGCCTTCAGGGCATCGGCGAGGATCGCATAGGCCTGGTCGAGCGCCTCGCGCCACTTGCCCTCCTTGGCCATGACCTCGAGCCGGGTCGAATCGGCGATGTGGACCGAGCGCTCGCTTTCCACGCCGGCGTTGAGGAAGGCGGCGTCGCCGCCCCGCGCCTTGGCCTCGAGCCGGCGGTTGAGGATCCGGCGGGCGAGCGCCCGGGCGAGGTCGGTCCGCTCGCGGGCGACGGTCGGCGGAAGCGCGACAAAGGGCCGGGTCCAGCCCAAGGTGGCGAGGTAGGGCGAGCCGGGATAGGCGATGGCGGCGACCGGCGTGGCGACCTTGGCGGGGCGACCATAATCGGGCTCGCGCGGCGCCGGGCCGGTTCCCTTCCAGCCGCCGAAATGCGCGGCGATCAGCGCCTCCATCATCGCCGGGTCGGCGTCGCCGACCATGACCAGGGTCGCCCGCTCGGGCCGGTACCAGCGTTCGTAAAAGGCCTTGAGGCCGGCCGCGTTGGCCCCCTGGAGCGTCTCCGGCGTGCCGATCGTCTCGCGGTCGGCATATTTGGTTCCGGCGAAGAAGAGCGGCCGTATCGTGTCCCACAATTTGACGTCGAGCTCGCGCCGCAGGCCGCGCTCGGAGAGAACCACGCCGCGCTCCGCCTCGACGATGGCGGGATCGAATGTCGCCTTGTCGGTCATCTCGGCGAGGAGGGCGAGGCTGGTGTCGAGCGAGGCGCGGTCGGCGTGGGGCAGGTCGAGCATGAACACGGTCTGGGTCGCGTCGGTGGTGGCGTTGGTGTCGCTTCCGAAGCTGGCGCCGAGGCGCTGCCAGGTCTCGCGCACCTCGCCGTCGCCGAAATGCTCGGTGCCGCGGAACACCATATGCTCGATGAAATGCGCCCAGCCGCGCTCCGGTTGCGCCTCCATCAGCGATCCCACGTCCATCCGAAGCCGCACCGACACCTGCCCGGCCGGGTTGGCGTTGCGGCGCACGGCGTAGCGCAGGCCGTTGGGCAGGGTGCCGAACGTCCAGCTCGGGTCCGGCGCGATGTCGGAGCCGCGATAGAGCCAGTGCGAATCTCCCTCCGCCCAGGCCGGCGCGGCGACGAGGAGGAGCAGGACGAGGGCGAGGCGGCGGAGAAGGAACATGGGGGTGAGTCCAAGGAAGGGAAGAATGTTCCTCCCCGGGAACGGGGAGGGGGACCATGCGAAGCATGGTGGAGGGGGCCCGCCGCCTCGCCGCACCGGACGTGGGCCCCCTCCACCGCTCTTCGAGCGGTCCCCCTCCGCGTTCCGGGGAGGAGAAGTCAAGCCTCCCCGCCTTGACTCTCGCTGAAGGGAGAGGGAACATAATGCGAACATATGAGTCCGAGTCGCGATGAGCCCGAATCCCGCCCTTCACCACCGGCTGGCCGCCTTGCGCGCCGAGGTGCGGGCGATCGAATCGGCCGGCCGCGGGGCAAGCGGCGGCGAATGCCTCGCCTTCGGGATCGAGTCGATCGATTCGCGGCTGGCCGGCGGCGGCCTCGCGGCGGCGGCCCTGCACGAGGCGGCGGGCGACCGGCCGGGCCTTCCCGACGAGGCCGCCGCCACCCTGTTCCTCGCCTCGCTCGCGGCGCGGCGGGAAGGGATTGTGCTCTGGGCGTTCGCCCGCCGCGACCTGTTCGCCCCCGGCCTCCAGCAGGCGGGGCTCTCCCCGGAGCGGCTGCTCTACGCCGAATGCGGCCGCGACGAGGAGGTGCTGGCGGTGATGGAGGAAGGGCTTCGCCACGGCGGCCTCGCCGCGGTGGTGGGCGAGGCGGCGCGGGTGACCATGGCCGCCACCCGCCGGCTCCAGCTCGCCGCCGAGGAGGGGGGAGTGATGGCGCTCCTGCTCAAGCGCCGCCGGCAGGCGGGGGAGGAGCCGCTCGGCCTTCCTTCCGCCGCCGTCACCCGCTGGCGGATCGCCGCGGCGCCTTCCTCGCCTTTGCCGGCGGCGGGCGTCGGCCGCGCCCGCTGGCGCCTCGCCCTCGCCCGCCAGCGCGGCGGCGAGCCCCATCAATGGATCACGGAGGCCGCCGATGAGACGGGTCGCCTCGCTCTACCTGCCGGAGCTGAGCGTCGAGCGGGTGAGGAGAGAGAAGCGGCGTGAAGGATCCTCCCCTGCATTTGCAGGGGAGGGGGACCATGCGCAGCATGGTGGAGGGGCTTCTTCTGGAAAGGAGGCCCCTCCACCGCGCTACGCGCGGTCCCCCTCCCCTCGAAATCGAGGGGAGGATCAGGCGCTCCTCCTCTCGCACCGCGTGGGAAACCGAATCCTCATCGCCGCCGCGTCGCCGGAGGCGCGGGCGCTGGGGCTGCGCGCCGGAATGGCGCTCGCCCAGGCGCGCGCGATGGTGCCGGACGTGGCGGTCGAGGAAGCGGATGTGGAGGCCGATTCCGTTCTGCTCGAAAGCCTCGCTCTGTTCGCCGCCCGCCGCTGGACTCCGCGCGCCGCCGTCTCGGCGCCCGACGGCCTGCTGCTCGACCTCGACGGAGTCGCCCATCTGTTCGGCGGCGAGGAGAGGATGGCGCGGCGGCTGATCGCCTTCTGCGCCCGTCTGGGCCTCACCGCCCGGATCGCGGTCGCCGGCACCGTCGGCGCCGCCCACGCCCTCGTCCGCTACGGACCCCGGCCCCTGATCCTCTGCCCGCCGGGCGGCGAGGCGGAGGCGCTGGCGCCGCTGCCGCTCGCCTGCCTCCGCCTCGACGACCGCGCCCTCGCCACCGCCCGCCGGGTCGGCCTGGCGCGCGTCGGGGACGTGCTGGCGATGCCGCGCGCGCCGCTCGGCCGCCGCCTCGGCCGCCTGTTCCTCGACCGGCTCGACCAGGCGCTCGGCCGTCTCGCCGAACCGGTCGAGCCGGTCGTTCCGAGCGACGCGCCCTTCGCCCTCCTCCGCTTCGCCGAGCCGATCGTCACCGCCGAGGCGATCGCGGAGGCGCTCGGCGAATTGGTCCGCCGCCTGGTCGCCACGCTCGGCACGGCCGGCCTTGCCGCCCGCACCCTCACCCTGCGGTGCGAGCGGGTCGACGGCCGGGTCGAAGCGCAATCGATCGGCACCGCCCGCCCGACCCGCGATGCCGCCCACCTCGCCCGCCTGCTGGCGATGCGGATCGAGCGAATCGAGCCGGGCTTCGGGATCGAGGCGATGCGCCTCGTCGCCGGCCGCTGCGAGCCGCTCCGCCCGCAGCCGGTCGAGGGGGCTCTGGCCGGCGAGCGGCCGGCGCCGGACCTCGCGCCTCTGGTCGACCGGCTGGCGACCCGGCTCGGCGGCCGCCGCCTGTTCCGCCTCGGCGCGCTCGAGAGCGACGTGCCCGAGCGAAGCGTCGCGCGCGCCGGGCCGCTCGATCCGGTCGCCCCCTGGCCGGCCTGGCCGCGGCCGGTCTGCCTCTTGTCGCCGCCCGAGCGGGTCGAGAATGTCGTCGCTTTGCTCCCCGATCTGCCGCCCCGCCGCTTCACCTGGCGCGGCCGCGCCTATCGGGTCGCCCGCGCCGACGGGCCCGAGCGGATCCACGGCGAATGGTGGCGGCGAACGAGCGAGGCCGAGGCGGTGCGCGACTATTTCCAGGTCGAGGACGAGGACGGCGCCCGCTTCTGGCTCTACCGCCGCGGCGACGGCGTCGATCCGCGCACCGGCGATCTCAGCTGGTATCTGCACGGCGTGTTCGGGTGAGCGGGAGCGCGAAAATCCTCCCCTCGATTTCGAGGGGAGGGGGACCATGCGAAGCATGGTGGAGGGGCCTCCTTTGGAAGAGCCCCTCGCGCTTCGCGCGGTCCCCCTCCCCTGCAAATGCAGGGGAGGATAGGTGACCTACACCGAGCTCCATACCGCCACCCATTTCAGCTTCCTGCGCGGGGTCTCCAGCGCCGAGGAGCTGTTCGCGGCCGCCAAATTGCTCGGCTATGAGGCGTTGGGAATTACCGACCGCAACAGCGTCGGCGGCCTCGTCAAGGCGCTGAGGGCGTCGCAGGAGACCGGCGTGCGCCTCGTCGCGGGCTGCCGGCTCGACCTGATGGACGGCGCCGCCCTGCTGGTCTGGCCGGAGGACCGCGCCGGCTGGTCGCGCCTCACCCGCCTGCTCACGCTGGGCAACCACCGCGCCGATCCGCAGAAGGGCGAGAAAGGCCAATGCTTTCTCCATTGGGAGGACGTCGCGGCCTGTTCGGACGGGCTGGTCGCCGCCCTGCTGCCGGACGAGGCCGATGCCGTCACCGCCGCCGCGCTCGCCCAGATGCAGGGCATTTTCGGCGAGCGGGCGCACCTGGCGCTCAGCCTCCGCCGCCGCCCCGGCGACTCGGCCCGACTCCACGCCCTCGACGCGCTCGCCCGCCGCCACGGCGTCCGCGCGGTCGCCACCGGCGACATCCTCTACGACGGCCCCGACAAGCGCATGCTTCAGGACGTCGTCACCGCCATCCGCCACAAATGCACGATCGACGAACTGGGCTTCCGCCGCGAGCGCCATGCCGACCGCCATTTGAAGACGCCGGGCGAAATGGAGCGGCGTTTCGCGGCCTTCCCCGACGCGATCCAAGCCAGCGCCGACATCGCCGAGCGCTGCACCTTCTCGCTGCGCGAGCTCAGCTACCAATATCCGGACGAGATCGTGATGAGCGGCCGAAGCCCGCAGGAGGCGCTGGAGCGGCTGACCCGGGGCAAGATCGACGAGAAGATCCCCAGGGCGCTTCCCGAAGGCAAGAGCGAGACGGATTATCGCGAGCTTCTGGAGCACGAGCTCCGGCTCATCGCACGCTGGGAATACGCCCCCTATTTCCTCACCGTAAACTCGATCGTCGCCTACGCCCGAAGCCAGAACATCCTCTGCCAGGGCCGAGGCTCGGCGGCCAATTCGATGGTCTGCTACGTGCTGGGCATCACCTCGATCGACCCGGTCAAGCACGGCCTCTTGTTCGAGCGCTTCCTGTCCGAGAACCGGGCCGAGCCGCCCGACATCGACGTCGATTTCGAGCACGACCGGCGCGAGGAGGTGATCCAGTGGATCTACAGCACCTACGGCCATCGGCACGCCGCCCTGACCGCGGTGGTCAGCCGCTACCGCACCCGCGGCGCGGTGCGGGAGGTGGGCAAGGCTCTGGGCCTCAGCGAAGATATGGTCGGCGCCCTCTCCGGCCAGGTCTGGGGCTGGTCGGAGGCAGGGCTGCCCGAGCGCCACGTCGAGGAGCTCGGCTTCGATCCCCGCGACCCACGGCTCGCCTTGACCCTGGAGCTCTCCCGCCAGCTGATCGGAACGCCCCGGCATCTGAGCACCCATCCCGGCGGCTTCGTCCTGACCCGCGACCGGCTGGACGAGCTGGTGCCGATCGCGCCCGCGGCGATGACCGACCGCTACATCATCGAATGGGAGAAGGACGATATCGAGGAGCTGAGCTTCATGAAGGTTGATGTTCTCGGCCTCGGCATGCTCGGCTGCATGCGCCGCGCCTTCGAGCTGCTCGCCGGGCACAAGGGCAAGCGCCTCGACCTCGCCTCGCCCGAGATGCAGGAGGATGACGAGGCGACCTTCGACATGATCTGCCGGGCCGACACGATCGGCACCTTCCAGATCGAGAGCCGGGCGCAGATGAGCATGCTGCCGCGGCTGAGGCCGAGGGAATTCTACGACATCGTCATCCAGGTCGCCATCGTCCGGCCCGGCCCGATCCAGGGCGACATGGTCCACCCCTATCTCCGCCGGCGGGAGGGGAAGGAGAAAGAGGATTATCCGTCCGAGGCGCTTCGCGACGTGCTCAAGAAGACGCTCGGCGTGCCGCTCTTCCAGGAGCAGGCGATGAAGGTGGCGATCGTCGGCGCCGGCTTCACGCCCGCCGAGGCCGACGCGCTGCGCCGCTCGATGGCGACCTTCAAGTCGACCGGCGGAGTCGGCAAGTTCGAGGACAAGATGATCAACGGCATGATCGCGCGCGGCTATACGCGCGACTTCGCCGAACGCACCTTCAAGCAGATCGAGGGCTTCGGCAGCTACGGCTTCCCGGAGAGCCACGCGGCGAGCTTCGCCAAGATCGCCTACGCCTCGTCCTGGATGAAGTGCCACCACCCGGACGTCTTCTGCGCGGCCCTGCTCAACGCCCAGCCGATGGGCTTCTACCAGCCCGCCCAGATCGTCCGCGACGCCCGCGATCACGGCGTCGAGGTGCGCCCGGTCTGCGTCAACGCGAGCCGCTGGGATTGCACGCTGGAGGAGGGAGGGGTCCTTCGATACGGCGTTTCGACAGGCTCAACGCCTACTCAGGATGAGCGGTTTGGACCGAACCCGCTCATCCTGAGTAGCGGACTGAGCGGAGCCGAAGGCCGCGTATCGAAGGACCTCCTTCCCCTCCGCCTCGGGCTTCGAATGGTGAAGGGCCTCGCCAACGCGCATGCGGCGCGGATCGTGGCGGCGCGGGGGGAGGCGCCTTACCAGTCGGTCGAGGACGTGTGGCGGCGCGCCGAGGTGCCGCCGGCGGCGCTGGAGAAGCTCGCCGACGCCGACGCCTTCGCCAGCCTCGGCCTGTCGCGGCGGGAGGCCTTGTGGCAGGTGCGCGGCCTCGGCGAGGCGCCGCTTCCCCTGTTCGCGGCGGCGGAAGCCCAGGCGCGCGAGCCGGAGGTGGCGCTGGCGAGGATGGCCGACGGACGCGAGGTGGTCGAGGATTATGGCGCCCTCAGCCTGTCGCTTCGCGCCCACCCGCTCGCCTTCCTGAGACCCGAGCTCGAGCGGCGGGGGGTCCGCCCCTGCGCCGACCTCGCCCGGGTCAGGGACGGGGCGCGGGTCGAGATGGCCGGCCTGGTCCTCATCCGCCAGCGGCCCGGCAAGGGCAACGTCACCTTCATCACCCTCGAGGACGAGACCGGAATCGCCAACGTCATCCTCTGGCAGCGTCGCTTCGAGGAGCAGAGGCGGGTGGTAATGGGCGCCGCCATGCTCGGCGTCAAAGGCGTCTTGCAGCGCGAGGGCGACGTCGTCCACGTCATCGCCGACCGGCTGGAGGATCTGGGCGGGCTGCTAAGCTCGGTCGGCGAGCGACAATTCCCGCACCTTTACGGCCCCGGCGACGGCGCCAAAGGCGCGGCCCCGGACCCGCGCGAAAGGAAGCGGAGGCGCGAGCCTGCGCTGGCGGAACCGCAAACCGCGATCCGCGTCAAAAGCCGGGATTTCCACTAAGCGGCGCGGGGCGCCGCGCGGTCAGAACTTCTGCTGGCGCTCGTAGAGGCTCTTGTAATGCTGGATGCGGGTGACCCGCAGGCCCGGCATCCCGGAGCGGTCGACCGCGCGCTGCCAGCCGGCGAATTCCTCGAGCGTCAGGCTGTAGCGGTCGCACGCTTCGTCGACCGAGAGCAGCCCCCCGTTCACGGCGGCCACCACTTCCGCCTTGCGGCGCACCACCCAGCGCGACGTCGACGGCGGCGGCAGCGACTCGAGAGTCAGCGGCTCCCCCAGCGGGCCGATGACCTGGGCCGGCCTTATTTTCTGATTCTCGATCATTCCCGCCTCAAGCATGAGTGTCATTCGTGCGTCCTCGGCTCCCCGTTGACGAGCCTGTAGCGCCGGTCGTTGAAGGAAGGTTGAAACCGCAAGGTAAACGGCCCCTTCATCTCAATTGACGAGCCGTTGCCGCGCCAGCGCGCGATGAAAGCAGCCGCCCTGCGCCGCCACCGCCTGCCGCCAAACCGGGCCGGCGAGCAGGATCTCGACGAGCGGATCGGCGACCGTCCGCGGCTCGCCCAGAGTCGCCTGGATCCGCGCCGCCGGGCTCGCCGCCTGCTGCGCCTTCAGCGCCGCGATCAGCATGCCGAAATCCACGCGCGCGGCGGCGCGGCTGGCGAAGCGCTGCTCGGCGCGGCGGAGGAAGCCCAGATCCATCGCCCCCTTCCTAGAGGCGAGGGTCTAAGACGCGGTTAAAGCGGCCTTAGGGTAGGCTTTACCCGGAACGCCGCCTATGTAGCCGCCGTCATGAACGTCGATTTTCAGCTCGATCGCCCGGCCGCCGAGGCGCGGATCGTCGTCGCCATGTCGGGCGGAGTCGACAGCTCGGTCGTGGCCGCGCTCGCCGCGCGCACCGGCGCCGAGGTGATCGGAGTGACCCTCCAGCTCTACGATCATGGCGAGGCGGCCGGCCGCTCGAAGGCTTGCTGCGCCGGCCGCGACATCCAGGATGCGCAGGCGGTCGCGGCCCGGCTCGGCATCGCCCATTATGTCTTCGACTATGAGAGCCGGTTCCGCGACAGCGTGATCGAGCGCTTCGCCGACGAATATGCGCGCGGCCGCACGCCCATTCCCTGCGTCTCGTGCAACCAAAGCGTGAAGTTCACCGATCTTCTCGGCCTCGCCCGCGACCTCGGCGCCGACTGCCTCGCCACCGGCCATTATGTCCGGCGCATCATCGGTGCCGCGGGTTCCGAGCTGCACCGCGCGGCCGATCCGGCGCGCGACCAGAGCTATTTCCTGTTCGCGACCACGCGCGATCAGCTCGAATTCCTTCGCTTCCCGCTGGGCGCCATGCCCAAGGCCGCGGTCCGCGAGATCGCGCGCGAGCTCGGGCTGCTCGTCGCCGACAAGCCCGACAGCCAGGACATCTGCTTCGTGCCCAATGGCGACTATGCGGCGGTCGTCCGGAAGGTCCGCCCCGAGGCGGCGCGGCCGGGCGAGATCGTCGATCTCGACGGGCGGGTGCTGGGGCGCCATCCGGGGCTCATCCATTTCACGGTCGGCCAGCGCCGCGGCCTGGACGTCGGCGGTCGGGCGGAGCCGCTCTACGTGGTTCGGCTGGAGCCGGAAGCGCGGCGGGTCGTCGTCGGTCCCAAGGCGGCGCTCGCCGTCTCCGGCGCGCGGCTCTCGGCGGTCAACTGGCTGGGCGAGGGGCAGAGCGAGGGTCTGCTCGTCAAGGTCCGTTCGATGGCGAAGCCGGCCCCGGCCGACTTCGATGGCCAGACGGTGTGCTTCGAAGCGCCCGAATATGGCGTCGCGCCGGGCCAGGCGGCGGCGATCTACGCGGGCGAGCGGCTGCTCGGCGGCGGCTGGATCGAGGAGACTCTCCCGGTCGCGGCCGAGACGCCGCGACTGGTCAGCGCCGTACTCTAGCGCCTCAACAGCGGGTCAGTTCGCCGGTGCAGCGCGAGAAGCCGCGTTGCAGGCCGTCGACCATGTCGCGCTTGTTCTGGCGCGCCTCCTGCTCTTCGGCGGCGGTGTGACAGATTCGCTTGCTGCTAAGGCGGCTCCCGGTCTCGAGCGCCTCGTGGCAGATCTTCTTGTTCGGATCGATCTGCTTCGGCTTCGAGGTCGGAGCATCGGCGGCAAAGACCGGAGCGGCCAGCATCCCGGCGAGCGCGGCAAAAGCGAGCTTGTTCATTCTGTCCCCCTGCGGGCGAGCCGAAACCCGCTGGCCTGTATGATAACCGATAAGTCGGCCGCTGTCGCGGGCGACGGCGAAGATTATGGCGCCCTCCCGTTGCGTCCGGCGCGCGAATGTGGTCACTGACCACCGGGGGGCAGTCTCGGACAATTCGTGGTGCTTCATTCGGAAGGAAGCGCCAGGTGTCGCATTTCATCAGACCATCGACCACACGCCGCGCCGTCCTGGCCGGCCTCGCCGCCGCCGCGGGCTCGACCGCTATCGCCGCGCCCGCGCGAGCGCTGGCGCCATCCAGCGCGAGCGCGAAAAGCGAATTCGAGCAATGGCGGGCGCTCACGGGGCGGAGCTTCCGCGTCGCCGCGGAGATCGGCCCGTGCCAGCTTTCCCTCGTCGCCGTAAAGGCGCTTCCTGCGAAAGGCGCACGGCCCACCGCCTGCGCTCGTCCGCATGCCTTTGCTGCCGTCTTCGAGGCTCGCGCGGCCGCTGCGCCGGCGGGCGACCGTTCCTACGCGGTCCAACATGCCGATCTCGGCACGTTTCCGCTGTTCCTCGGCGGGGGCGATCCCGAACCGGGCAAGCTTCGCTTCGTGGCGATCTTCAACTGAGGCGCAGTCCCGGCGACTAGGGCTGGCGAAGCACCACTTCGGCGACGTGGCGCCGGCCGGCGGTGCGGGCGAGCTGGACGAAGACGTCGACGGTGCGGCTGACATAATGGCGCACGTCGTCGCGGCCTAGCTGAGTGCCGGCCTGGAGGACGAGGAGCACGATCTGCTCGATCGCGCGCTCGGCGCTGTCGGCGTGCACCGTGGTCATCGAGCCGGGATGGCCGGTGTTGATCGCCCGAAGGAACGCATAGGCCTCCGTGCCGCGCAGCTCGCCGAGGATGATCCGGTCGGGCCGCATGCGCAGCGAGGCGGCGACGAGATCGTCGGCGCTGACCTGCGCCTCGCCGAGCGCGCTCCGCGCCGCGAGCAGCCCGATGCTGTTCTGGTGTGCGACCGAGAGCTCGGGTGTGTCCTCGATGAGGATCAGGCGCTCCTCCGCCGGCACCTCGCGCAGCAGCGCATTGAGGAAGGTCGTCTTGCCGGTCGACGTGCCGCCGGACACGAGGATGTTCCTGCGCGCCTTGACCGCGGCCGAGAGCAGCCCGGCGATATCGCCCGAATCGAGCTTCGCCGCCAGCTCGCGGTCGGTACGGGAGACCCCTGCCTCACGGCCGCGCCGCGTTTCGGCGAAGGCGCCCCCGGCGATATAATCGTCGAGCGTCAGATCGGGCGAGACATGCTTGCGGATGGCGAGCGCGATATTGCCACGCGTTGCCGGAGGGGCGACCACCTGGACTCGCGACCCGTCGGGCAGCTTGGCGGACAGCAACGGATGCTCGCGGCTGATCCCCTGGTGGGAGAGCGACGCGATCTGGCGCGCCAGGCGGGCGAGGGTCGCTTCGTCGAGCCCCGGCGCGTCGTGCCGCTCGATCGCGCCGCCGGTCGTCTCGACCCACAGCTCGCCGGGACGGTTGACGTAGATGTCGGTGACGTCGGGCCGCGCCAGCATTCCGGTCAGCGGCGCAAGATAGGCGCGCAGATAGACTCCGCCGCCCTGGAACGGAACCGCCGCGGCCGACGCGCTCACTTTCCCCGCTCGATGTTGGTGAAGTCGAGGTCGTGGGCGACGAAGATGCTGATGCTGGTTCCGGCGGGCACCCGCAAGGTCGGCACGACCCGGTTCTGCTGGAAGACCGGCGAGATGGTCGCCTGGGCGGTGTTCGGCAGGGTGACGATGACGTTGTTGCTGGCCGCGCGGGTGGCGAGATTGACTCCGAGATCGAGCGTCGACTGGAGCAGAGCCCCCGCGAAGCGCTCGAAGAAGTGGCTGTTGACGCTGGCCTTGATGCCGCCGCGGCCCAGCGTGTCGGCGGCGGGCGAGCCGAGCGCGATGGTAATTCCGTCGGGCCGGACCAGCCGCGACCAGTTGACGAACGCGCGCTTCTGCCCGCTCCCGACGTCGGAGCGATATTCGCCGGTCAGGCGGCTGCCGCGCGGGATCAGGATTTTGGTGCCGTCGAATCCGCGCACGTCGCGCGAGACGATGGCGCGGGCGAGGCCCGGCCGGGTCGAATCGAACGCCGTTTCGAGTACTGCCGGGATCAAGGTTCCCTGCACGACGGTGGTGGCGCGGTTGGCGAAGACCCCGGCGCGCACCCGGCCTCCCGCCTGCACCGCGCCGAAGTCGGCGACGCCGGGCGGCGCGTTGTTGTTCTGCGCGGCCCCTCCCGCCGCCGGTGCGGTATTGTCGATGACGAGGGCCGGTCCGCCGGTGTTGCGCGGCGACGACGGCACCGGTTGCGGGGTCACCACCGGCAGTGGCGCAGGCATGTAGACGACTCGCTCCGGGGGTGGCGGAGGGGGAGGCGGCGCGGGCGTGGGGAGCGGCGGACCCGTCTCGGTCGGCTGGGCGACGACGGTGACCGGTGCCGGCGCGGGCGCGGGCGGGATGTAGAGCGGCGGTGCCGCGGCGGGAAGCGCGGCCGTGTCGGCGGCCCTTACGCGCACGGCGGGTTCGGCGGCGGACCGGCGCCGGGATTCGAGCACGGAAAAGAGCAAAGCGCCCGCGGCCACCGCGACGAAGGCGAAGACGAGTCCGGATGGGCCGCCGCGAGGCAGGGCGACGACCGGGCGCACGCTCTCCTCGCGCGCTTCCTCCGGTGCCTCGGCGCGAGCGACCCGCCGCGGGTCCTCGGGCGTGTCGACGGTCGCCATCAGCGCGTCTCCCTGACGGCGCGGCGCTCGGCGCGGGCGACATGGTCGTCGATCCGGAAGACGAGCTTCTCCGAAACGCTGTCGATGACGAAGATGTCGTCGCGCATCATGCCGTTGACGAGCGCCTCCTGGCCGTCGCCGCCGATCGCGTAGACGGCGGGCAAGGCTCGGTCGCGAGGCCACTGGATGTAAGTGTGTCGCCCGTCGTCGCTGATCGCGCTCGGCCGCAAATCCTTGTCGCCGCTCAGAACGTAGCGTCCCTTGCCGGAAGCCGAGGCGGCATCCTCGTCGCCGGCATTGGAGTCGGCCGTTCCGGGATAGCGGAAGCGGATCGTGTAGGGCATGTCGCCGGTCGGGCCGGAGAGCGGCACCAGCTCGAAATTGTACAGCCGGACGCTCGTCACCACCGTCATGTTGGTGCTGACGCCGCTCTGCAGCGCCTTGATGAACAGATGGTCGCCGCGGCGGTTCGCGGTCACCTGCCAGGCGCCGCTGTCGCCGAGCGCCACATTCTCGACCTGCTCGTCGGGCGAGAGCTCGACGGTGAGTTCGTAGCCCGGCGTTCCCTGCAGGGTGACGACCTGCTCGGGCGCGTAGTCGATGCCCTGGATGCGCGGATCGCCGGCGCCCGGCTGGGGCTTCACCTGGGCCGAGGCGGGGGCCTGTGCGAACGCAAGGCCCGCGAGGAGGAGGAACGCAAGCTTCACAATTGCGGTTCGGGCTTGGCACGGCGCCGCCCCGCCGCGGCGCGCGCGGCGGCCGTCGCGGCGCCGAGCGGCGAGGGGGCGGTGGTGACCGTGGTGGTCGTCGTCGACTGCCCCGGGGCGACGACGGTGACCGGCGGGGCGGCGCCGGGGACGATGATCGTCGCCGGGTTCGGGGCGGGAGCGGTGGCGGCTTCGGGCACGACCGCCTCGGCGTCGCGGCGGTAGCGGACGACCTGGAAGCCGAGCGGATTGAGGAAGCGGTCCTCGAGCTTCATCGGCTCACCCGAGAAACGGTAGCGGATGACGGCGACCCACGGCCGCGGCAGCTGGACCTGGCCGCCGGCGTCGCGCCGGATCGTGTCGAAGCGGACCATGGCGACGTTGCGGCCGACCGGGGAGACGCTCTTGACCCGGGTCTCGACTACGCTGGTGCGCGGATAAAGAACGAGCGGGCTCTGCGGGTTGGAGACCTGGACGGTGTTGAGATAATCCGATCGCGCCTGCTCGGCCGACCACAGACCGACCTTGCGATAATTCTCGTTCATCATGTCGATGTCGAAGCTCTCGCGCGCGATGACGTACTGCACCAGGAAGGATTGCGTCAGCGCCGCGTCGGGCGCGACCTTGTCGGGATCGAGCGGCTTCAGCGCCTGGACGAAGCCGGTGTTGCGGTCGACCAGCAAGGTGTAGGGCACCACCGTCTTCAGCGGCGTCAGCAGGATGAGGGCGAGCGCTTCGGCGACGGCGATCACCGACGCGCCGGTCGCCACCCACCAGGCGATGCGCCGCGAGTTCCTCAGCGCCTCCTGGCGGTCGCGATTCCAGCTCGCCGCCTCGGCGTAATAAGCGTCCAACGATTCGCGGCTCTGCTCGTTCATGATCTCGTGTCCCGGCGTGCCGCGCTGGCGGAAACGCGGCCGCGGGTGCGGCGGCGGAAGCTCTGCCCGAGCGGCGGCGGCGCCACGGGGTCAGGAAGGCCGCGGCCGCCGACGGAGACGGCTCGGCTCGGCGCTCCGCCCCCGCCCGAAGCGCCGCTCCAGGCGAAGACGGCGGGCGAGACCGTCTCGCGCCGCTGGGTGGCGGCGACGGCGTCCGCGACGGCGGCGGCGCGCGAGCGGGTCTCCGACGCCGGCACGCGAGTCTCGACCGGCGCGACGAGCGGCGAGACGGTCTCGGCAGGCCGCAAGACGCTCGCGATGCGCGATGACGCGGCTTGCCACACTGGGGCGAGCCGGAAAGCGAAAGCGAGCCGCCCGGCGGCGATCAGCATGGCGAGCAGGACGAGGGCGAACAGAGTCGTCACCATCAGCACTTCGGCCGGGAGGTTCGGCATGGCCTCGCCGGCGACCCGGCGGGCGAGGACGTCGGTCAGCCAGGGTTCGAGCAAAGCCAGCTCGACGCCGAGGCCGACCGCCGTCGCCACCGCCCCCAGCGAAGCGCCGGCGAGGACCCTTATCCAACCTTCGAACAGGCTGCGCGTGTTGTGGAACAGCAAGAAGGCGATGAAGAACGGACCCAGGGCCAGCATCAGGCCGGCGATCAGCCGCACCGCGGCGATCGAGCCGATCGCGCCGATCAGGAAGATCATCCGGGCCGTGCCGAGCGCGAACACGCTGAAGCCGGCGAACGGCATGGGCGGAGTCGCGAACGGGTCGTGGGCAACGTTGGGATCGGCGGGCGGCGGCTCCCCCGGGCCGAGCACGGACAGCGCCGCCAATCCCTGATCCGCCGCGGCGAGACGCACGACCAGGCCGCCTTCCGCTCCGGGGAGGCCGGTCGGCGCTCCGACGTCGGAGGCGACCTCCGCCGGGCCTCGAAGCGCGACGTCGTAGACGAGCGTGCGATAGGCGGTCCAGCTCATCGCCAGAGTCACGACGAAGCCGATCTTGACGAAAGTGAGGATTCCGGAGCGCAGGTCCGGCGCGTGGCCGAACAGCAGCCGGTAGCCGAACAGGGCGACGACCAGGGTAAGGAAGCCGGTGAGCACCAAAGCGAGGGTCGAGCCGGGCGCGGCGAGCGCCTGGTAGCCGCCGGCGCCGATCGACTGCGCCTGGCAGTCGATGAACTGGACCATCGCGGGGACGAAGGTCTGGTCGGTGGGGACGAAGGGGCAGGCCGACATCAGGCGAGCTCCAGCAGGCGCGGGATCCACTCGGCGGGATCGTCGCCGGTCTCGGCGCGGATCTCGTCCAACAGGCGCACGGTGCGCTCGCGGCCGGAGAGAATGGTGAGGAGGTCCTGCTCGCCGGTGAGGTTGAGGCGTGCGACGACGCTATCCGCGCCGTGCTTGATCAGGAAGCAATGGGCGTTGTCGGGGAGCGTCCGCACCATCTCATATTCGTGCGGGGTGAGGCCGAAGCCGTCGATATAGTCGGTCGACCGCGCCTTCGGATTCGCCATGAAGATCTGGGTCGCCGCCTGCTCGATGATCGCGCTGGCGATCCGGCTCTCGAGCGCGTCCTGGGCGCTCTGGGTGGCGAAGCCGACGATTCCGTTGCGCTTGCGGATCGTCTTCTCCCAATCCTTGATCCGGCGCACGAACACGTCGTCGTCGAGCGCCTTCCAGCCTTCGTCGACGACGATGATCGCCGGGCTTCCGTCCAGCCGCTCCTCGACGCGGTGGAAGAGGTACATCATCGCCGGGCTGCGCATCGCCGGATCGTCGAGGATCTGGGTCATGTCGAAGCCGACCGCCTCGGCGGCGAGATCGGTCAGGTCCTTCTCGTTGTCGAACAGCCAGGCGCGCTCGCCGTCGCCCCACCAGGGCCTCAGGCGCGACCAGAAATCGCTGCCGCTCGGGCGGTGGCCGCCGCGGAACAGTTCGGCGAGGTGGCGGAGGCGCCGGTGCTCGAGCGGCTGCTCGAAATTGGCGTCCACCGCGTCCTTGATGCGCGCGACCTCGTCGATGTCGGCGCCGCCGGCGAGCAGGGTCAGCCAGTCGATCAGGAACTGGCGGTTGACCGGATTGTCGGGGAGCTGGAGCGGGTTGAGCCCGGACGGCGTGCCCGGCCTCAGCAAATCGTAGCGCCCGCCGATCGCGCGGATGAACAGCTCCGCGCCGCGATCCTTGTCGAAGAAGATGATCCGGGGCCGGAACTTGCGCGCCTGGGCGAGCAGGAAATTGAGCACGACCGTCTTGCCCGAGCCGGACGGGCCGATCACCGTGAAGTTGCCGGGATCGCCCTGGTGGAAGTTGAAATAATAGGGGCCGGCGGCGGTGGTCTCGAGCAGGGTGACGGCCTCGCCCCAATGATTGCCCTTGGCGCGGCCGAGCGGAAAATTGTGGCTGCTGGCAAGGCCGGCGAAATTGCTCGTCGAGACCAGCCCCCGGCGGGCGATGTATTTGAAATTGCCTGGGAACTGCGCCCAGAAGGCGGGCTCGAGGGCGATCTCCTCGCGCACCGAGAGGATGCCGAGGTCGGCGAGCGCGGCCTGGACCTCGGCGATGCCTTCGTCGACCTGCGCCGGCGTGTCGGCGCGCACGCCGATGGTGAGATGATGCTCGCCGAAGCCGGCGCGGCCGGCGGCGACCTCGTCCTTGGCGCTGGAGAGATCGGCGCGGAGGCTCACCGCCTCGTCCTCGGCCGAGCGCATCCGACGCAGCGCCAGGTTCATCCGCGACAGAGCGGCCTGCCGCTCGACGAAGCCGAACGATTGCGAGACGGTCAGCTCGAACGGCAGCCGGAGCAATTCGTCGAGCATTCCGGGCACGGTCTGGCCGGGATAATCCTTGATCGAGACAAGGCCGAGGAAGCTGCGCGGGGAGGCGCCGGCGGTGCCGAGCTCGACCGTCTCCTGGCCGAAGCTGATCCGCCGGTAGGGGAGATAGTCGCCGAGGTCCTCCATCGGCAGCATCACCGGCCGCATCTCGCCGTTCAGCAGCACGGAGAGGAATTCGAGCGGCTCCGAGCAGGGGCCGTGGCGTGTCTCGTAGACCCCGAGCAGGCGCGGCTCGTAGCTGCCGAGCGCGGCCATCAGGGCGTCGCGCGCCTGGTCGAGCTGGTGAAGCTCGTAGGCCGCGCTCGCCTCCTCCGGCGCCGCGGCGCTTCGCCCGAGCCGTTCGCGCAGCCGGTCGAGCCGTCCGACCCGGCCCTGCAAGGGGCGGCGGATCAGGGTCAGGAACAGGTCGTTGACGTAGAGCCTCTTCTCCGAGAGGCGCCGGCGCCACGCCGTATCGAGCTGGCGCGAGAATCGGTCCGGGTGGCCACCCGACCGGCCGGCGTCGATCCGGCGCCGGACGACATGGTGGTAGATCGCATAGCGCGACGAGCCGATCGCCTGCAGCATCGCGTCGCGCAGGCGCTTGCGGTAATTGATCTCCTCGGTGTCCGCGGTCTCGAACAGCAGGCCGCGCAGGTGGATGACCTGCATCAGCAGGCCGTCGCGGGTCTCGATGGTATGGGCGTCGACGTGGCGCGCGTAGGGAAGGTGCTTGCCGGCCGGCTGCTCCTTCGACGCGGCGCCGCGGTCGCGGGTCAGGGGCGGTAGGAGTTGCATCCCCACACCTTGTGGTTGCGCACGCGCGGCGTCCGGGAAATCTTGGTCACCCACAGGTCGAAGAAGCGCGGCTCGCGAATGCAGAGCAGCACGCCGAGCAGGTGGATGATCAGCGACGGCAGCAATACCCACGGGGAGCGGAACACCAGGAACAATTCGGTGGCGATGACCGCGTTGGCGATGAAGTAGGAATAAGTGACGCCCGCGAACATCTGCGGCCGCGTGAGGGCTACGAACAGCGTATCACGTTCGAGCCCGTTCATAGGGGTCTGCCCCTACCATCGGAGGCGGTCGTGATCGGCCGGGGAAGCCGGCTGGATAGGAGAGGGCCGAAGGCCGGGCCGGGCAGCCCGGTCGAGGTGCTCGACGCCGCCAGCCATGAACAGGCCGCCGCGCCCCCGGCGCGGCTGCGGACATCCGGGGGATGTCCGCACCTGTTCATTCCCCGGCCGACCGCGGAGCGGCGGATTGTCCTTTGCCGCCTGGGCTGCGTCGCGTCGTCAGTCACGATGCGTTGAGCATCGCTCCTTCCTAGCTCCTTGCCAGTCAACAAATGCCAATCCGTCACGATCGTCTCCGATGGTAGGGGCAGACCCAATCACTGCCCAAGCGAGGCGGTGGACTGGATCCCCGCGACGATGCTCGCCGCGCCGAACAGGATGAAGCAGCCGAGGATGACGGTGGCGCCGTAGCGCCAGTTGATTCGGCCGGTCAGCATCAGGAAGCCGACCGAGGCGACGGCGATGACGGCGACGACGGTGGCGATCGTGCCGAGCAAGGTGCCTTCGAGCCAGCGCACGGCGGAGACGATCACGCCGGAGCCGGCGGGGTCCGAATAAGTGTCTTGCGCCATCGCCGCCGCGGACTGCAGCGCCATGGCAAAGGCGGCCGCGTACGGCCCCAATCTGGTACCCCTCATCTTGCCCATCGTCTCGCCCAGGATCGATTCGTAGGGAGGATAGTGCGCGAGTGGGCCCGAAATGCCAACAAAGAAAGGAAAAGTGCCTGTCCCGGCGCGCTCCGCAGGTCCCCTCATCGACTTGGCGCGGCGGCTGTGGGACAAGGGCCGACGAACAAGGACGGCCCCTGCCCGGTGATCTACGTGCCTTATTCCCAGACGTTGCTCGACCCGCCGGGATCGCACCCGCTCGCGGCCGCGATCGGCTGGCTGCAGGGGACCTTGCTCGGCACCGTGGCGACGACCTTGGCGGTGATCGCGGTCGCCGCCGTCGGGATGATGATGCTGACCGGGCGGATCAACCTGCGCCGCGGCGCCAGCGTGGTGTTCGGCTGCTTCATCCTGTTCGGGGCCTCTTCGATCGCCGGCGGCATCCAGTCCGCCGTCGCCGCGGCGGATTTCGGGTCGGCCCCATTGCCGCCCCCCTACCAGCCGGCGGTCGAGGCGCCGCCTCCGGTTCCGGCCGAGCCACCCTCCGCGCCCGCGAAGCCGCCGATCCAGAACGACCCGTATGCCGGAGCTTCAGTCCCGAACCGTTAAACGGTTCGTCGTAAAAAAATCTCGTTTCACCGCTGGACGCACCTCGCAATTGCCGTCATGAATGCGTCAAATGGAGGCGCCGATGCGGGGCTGGCTTTGTCGAGTCGCGATTGTCCTGCTTCTTCTGGCGCCGCTCGCCGCCTCGGCGCTGACTCCGCCGACCGTCCTCGACGCCACGCCCGGCACCGACGGCCGCGCCATCGCCCGCTTCACCCTGCGCTTCTCCGATCCGATGATCCCGCTCGGCAAGCAGGGCGCCGATCCGATTGCGATGGCCTGCCCTCAGAAGGGCGCCGGCCGCTGGACCGACCCCACCACCTACGTATGGGAATATGACAAGCCGCTTCCCGGAAGCACGATCTGCCGGGCGGAGCTGAAGCCCAGCCTCAAGACCCTTGCCGGCCGGCTGGTGACCGGCACCCGGACCTTCACGATCGACAGCGGCGGCCCGTTCGCGCTCACCGTCCTGCCGAACGACGGCGACGAGGGGATCGAGGAAGACCAGGCTTTCTTCGTCGCCAGCAACGGCCCGGTCGATCGCGCCTCGGTCGCCGCCAGCGCCTATTGCGCCGTCGACGGAATCGGCGAGCGGATACCGGTCGAAATCCTGCCGGCTTCGACGGTCGAGACCGTCGTCGCCGGGATGAACAGTTACAATCGGCAAACATTGCTCGCAGCGGCGGACCAGAAGGACGAACTGCCCCCGCCCGGCGCGTCGCGGCAGGCCGCCCTCGAAGACATAACCGGCCTCAGATGCCGCCGTCCGTTGCCGCCGGGGCACGACGTCGCCCTGGTCTGGGCCGGCGCGATCCGCTCCCCCTCCGGCCGCACCGCAGGGGCCGACCATCGCTTCGACTTCAAGGTCCGCGAGGAGTTCCGCGCCCGCCTGTCCTGCGGCCGGGTCAACCCGCAATCGGGCTGCGACCCGGTCGAGCCGATCAAGGTCGAGTTCACCGCGCCGGTGCCGCGGGCCAAGGCGCTGGCGGTGCGGCTCGAGACAGGCGGCGGCCACGCCGTCGCGCCGATCGACGAAGGGCACGACGCGACGCTCAGCGAGATCAAGTTCAAGCCGGCTTTTCCGCCCGCGATCACCGCGCGCCTCGTCCTGCCCGCCGACCTTCGCGACGAGAGCGGCCGGCCGCTCGCCAATGCCCGGCGCTTCCCCCTCGAAGTCGCCATCGCCGAGGCGCCGCCTCTGGTGAAGTTCGCCGCGCCGTTCGGAATCCTCGAAGCGAAGCAAGGCGGCGTGCTGCCGGTGACGGTGCGCGGCGTCGAGCCGTCGCTGGCCCAGGCGGTCAAGGGCGTCGGCGGCACCGCGGCGCGGATCGAGGGCGACGACAAGGCGATCGCCGACTGGGTGCGCCGAGTCACCAAGGCGCAACGCGACGACATCCGCGACGAAGGCCGCGGGCGCAACAAGCACGCCGTCAATCATACCGGCGACCGGCCCCTGCTTGGGCCGCGGGCCGCGGGCGTCCAGCGCATGCAGCTCGCTTTGCCCGGCAAGGGCCGCGAATTCGAGGTGGTGGGCGTGCCGCTCACCCGGCCCGGTTTCTACGTCGTCGAACTGGCGAGCCCCGTCCTCGGCAAGGCGCTGCTCGGCCGGCCGGCGACCC
This sequence comes from Sphingomonadales bacterium, assembly GCA_034668385.1. Taxonomy (GTDB): domain Bacteria; phylum Pseudomonadota; class Alphaproteobacteria; order Sphingomonadales; family Sphingomonadaceae; genus Allosphingosinicella. Next base: position 57,842 of record JAXDPL010000077.1, read on the forward strand.
GCTACGTCAACGCGGCGGCCCTGGTCACCGATCTCGCCGTCCACTTCAAATGGGGCCGCGCCGCCTCGCTCGCCTGGGTGACCTCGCTCGATTCCGGCACGCCGGTAGCGGGCGCCGCGGTGCGGGTGACCGACAGCTGCAGCGGCAAGCTGCTGGCCAGCGGAACGACCGACCGCTTCGGCCGCTTCCTGGTTGCCGGCGGCCTTCCCACCCCGAGCACCGACGACGGCTGCGATGAGAACCAGCAGCCGCCTCTGATCGTCTCCGCTCGGATCGGCGGCGTTTTCTCCTTCGTGCTGACCAATTGGGGCGACGGCATCCGCCCCTACGATTTTGACCTCTCCTACGGCTGGGAGGAATCGCGGCCGATCTTCCACACCATCTTCGACCGCACCCTGCTCCGCGCCGGCGAGACATTGCACATGAAGCATGTCTATCGCGCGCCGACGCCGCGGGGCTTCAGGAGCGGCGGCGCCGTGACCGGCACTTTGATCCTCAAGCACCGGGGCTCGGACACCAGCTTCGAGCTGCCGCTGACGCTCGGCGGCGACGGGATCGGCGAGAATGAATGGACCGCGCCCAAGGACGCGCCGAGCGGCGACTACGACCTCCAGGTCAAGATCGGCGAGGAGACCAACGACACCGGCGGCTCGTTCCGCCTCGACGAATATCGGCTGCCCTCGATGCGGGCCAGCGTCAGCGGCCCCAAGATCCCGACGCCGCGGTCGCGGCGGCTGCCGCTCGATCTCTATGTCGGCTATTTGTCCGGCGGCGGCGCGGCGGGCGCCCCGGTCAAGATCCGCACGGAATATGAGGCGCTCGACGATTCCCCGGACGGCTGGGAGGATTGGACCTTCGGCGGCGCCGCGGTGCAGGAAGGCACCGTTCCGCTCGACGAGGGATCCGACGAGCCGCCCGTGCCCGACTTGCCGGACGCCAACACGCTTCCGCTGATGCTCGACCCGGAGGGCGCGCTGCGTACCGAGCTCGACGTGCCCGAACTGCAGGATTCGGAGCGGCTGACGGTCGAGATGGATTATGAGGACGCGAACGGCGAGACTCTGACCGCCTCGACCCACATCCCGCTCTATGCCTCCGCCGTCCGCCTCGGAATCAAGCCCGACGGCTGGATGCAGCGGGCCGGCGATATGCGCCTCAAGGTCGCCGCGCTCGGCCTCGACGGGCGGGTGCTGAAGGGCCAGAAGGTTCGGGTCGCCCTCTACACGCGCGAAATATTGTCGGCGCGGCGGCGGCTGATCGGCGGCTTCTACGCCTTCGACAACAGCGCCAGGACGACGAAGCTCGAGCGCACCTGCTCGACGGTCACCGACGAGCACGGCCTCGGCGAGTGCCGGATCGATCCGGGAGTCTCGGGCGAGGTGATCGCGGTCGCGACGACCTTGGACGCCGACGGCAACGAAGCCCGCGCGGTGAGCTCCGTCTATCTCGCCGGCGACGACCAATGGTGGTTCGGCGGCGACAATGGCGACCGGATGGACATCGTCCCCGACGCCAAGGCCTACAAGGTCGGCGAGACCGCCCACGTCCAGGTCCGCATGCCGTTCCGCGAGGCTACCGCGCTCGTCACCGTCGAGCGGGAAGGGGTGCTCTCCTCGTTCGTCACGACCCTCTCGGGCAAGGACCCGGTCGTCGACGTGCCGATGGAAGGGGGCTATTCGCCCGACGCCTTCATCTCGGTGATGGCGGTGCGCGGCCGGGTCGCCGGCTGGCGGCTGTGGCTCTCCGAGCTTGCCTCCGAATGGCATATACCCTTCTTCGGCGACCCGCAGCCGACCGCCCTCGTCGACCTCGCCAAGCCGAGCTACCGGATCGGCATCGCCAAGGTGAAGGTCGGCTGGGAAAGCCACACTTTGAGCGTGAAGGTCCAGGCGGACCGCGAGCGTTATCATGTCCGCGAGCAGGCGCAGGTCGCCGTGCAGGTGCTCGGCCCCGACGGGCGCCCGCCGCAATCGGCCGAGATCGCGTTCGCGGCGGTCGATGAGGCCCTGCTGAGCCTTTCGCCCAACGACAGCTGGGACGTGCTCGATGCGATGATGGGCGAGCGGCCGCTCTCGGTGCTCACCTCGACGGCGCAGATGCAGGTGGTCGGCAAGCGGCACTATGGCCGCAAGGCGCTGCCCACCGGCGGCGGGGGCGGCGGCGACCTCTCCTCGCTGACCCGCGCCGACTTCCGGCCGCTGCTGCTCTGGAAGGGCCGGGTGCCGCTCGACTCGGCCGGCCGCGCCACCCTGACCGTGCCGCTCGCCGATTCGCTCTCGGCCTACAAGCTGGTCGCCATCGCGACCTCCGGCGACGACCTGTTCGGCACGGGCAGCACGACCGTCCGGACCGTGCAGGACCTCAGCCTCTATTCCGGCGTGCCGCCGCTGGTCCGCACCGGCGACGCCTTCACGGCCGTCTTCACCCTGCGCAACAGCACCGACAGGGCGATGAAGGTCACCGCCACCGCCGAGCTCGCGCCGGGCGTGGCGCGGCTCGATCCGGTGACGGTCGACGTGCCGGCCGGCAAGGCGGTTCCGGTCACCTGGCCGGTGACGGTGCCGGAAGGGATCGACCAGCTGCGCTGGACCGTCGCCGCCCGCTCCGCCGACGGGAAGAGCGGCGACAAGGTACAGATCGACCAGCAGGTCGTTCCCGCCGTGCCCGAGGAAACCTGGGCGGCGAGCTTCTTCCGCGCCGCGAACGGGGTGCAATTCCCGGTAGGGGCGCCTGACGGGGCGCTGCCGGGCCGCGGCGGTATCGAGGTGGCGCTGACCGCCTCGCCGGCGCCCTCCCTCGCCGGCGTGAGGGCCTATATGGCGGCCTATCCCTACGGCTGCTTCGAGCAGCGGCTGTCCAAGGCGGTCGCGCTCGAGGACCGCGCCGCCTGGGACAAGCAGATGGCCGACCTTCCCGCCTACATGACCGACGCGGGCCTGCTCCGTTACTGGCCCGGTTCCGACATGCCCGGCTCGGTCGCGCTCACCGCTTACGCTCTGTCGATCACCGCCGAGGCCGGGCTGCCCTGGCCCGAGGAGCGCAAGGCGAAATTGCTCGACGCGCTCCGCGCGGTGGTCGACGGCCGGCTCAAGGAGGAAGGCGAGGGGCCGGCCGACGCCCGGTTGCTGCGCCTGTCCGCGCTCGCCGCCCTCGCCCGCAACGGTCAGGCGACCCCGGCGATGCTGAGCCAGGCGGCGATCCCGCTGCGCGACATGCCGACCGCGACCCTCGCCGACTGGCTGGCGACGCTCGAGCATGTTCCGGGCGTTGGCCCGAGGCCCAAGGTCGCGGCCGAGCAGGCGCTGCGCGGGCGGATCGTCTACGAAGGCACGCGCCTCGACCTCGTCGACCGCAACCTCGCGCCCTGGTGGATGATGGTCAGCGACGACGAGATGGCGGTGAAGGCTTTGCTAGCCGTCGTCGGCCGGCCCGGCTGGGACCAGGACGCGCCGAAGATGATGATCGGCCTCGCGCTGCGCCAGTCGCGCGGCCATTGGGACACTACTCCGGCCAATGCCTGGGGCAGTGTCGCGGTGCACCGCTTCGCCTCGGTCTATCCGGGCAAGCCGACCGGGGTGACCACCGTCCAGCTCGCCGGCCAGAGCCTGTCCGCGACCTGGCCGTCGCCGGCACCGCTCCATTTCGGGCTTCCCGCCGCGCCGGTGCCGCTCGTCTTCGGCCACAGCGGCGGAGCGCCGGGCTGGTCGCTCGTCTCGGTGCGCGCCGCGGTGCCGCTGACCGCGCCCGCCTTCGCCGGCTACCGGATCACCCGCGAGGCCACGTTCCTCCAGCGCAAGGCGCCGGGCCGGGTCAGCCGCGGCGACGTCATCAAGGTCCGGATCACGATCGACGCGCCGGTCGATCGCACCTGGGTGGTGGTCGACGATCCGCTTCCGGCGGGGGCCTCGGTGGTCAGCGGCGGCGGCCAGTCGGCCCTGCTCGCCGCCCAGGCGAGCGGCGGCAACGGCTGGCCGAGCTATGTCGAGCGCGGCTCGGGCGCCTGGCGCGGCTATTTCGCCTGGCTGCCGAAGGGGCAGACCAGCGTCGAATATGCGGTCCGGATCAACAGCGCCGGCCGGTTCCTGCTGCCGCCGACCCGGGTCGAGGCGATGTATTCGCCCGAAATCCACGCCGCGCTTCCCAATCGGCCGCTCGACGTCGCGCCATGATCGTCGGAGCGCTCGCCTGGCTTCGGCGCCGGCCGAGCCTGTGGCTGGTCCCGCCTTTGCTGCTCGCCGCCGGGCTCGATCTGTGGAGCCGGCCGCCGGCCATGTCGTCCTACGCAGAGACCCGCGAGGGCTGGCGGGCGAGCGAGGCCTGGCTGCGCGACCGCAACGGCCGGCTGGTCCAGACGGTCAGAATCGATTTCGCCGTGCGGCGGCTGGAATGGATGCCGCTTCAGCACATTTCGCCGGCGGTGCGGTCCGCGGTGGTCGCGGCCGAGGACCGGCGCTTCGCCAGCCACGGCGGCATCGACTGGCGCGGGCTCGGCGGCTCGGCCTGGGCGGCGCTGAACGGCCGGCGCGCGCGCGGCGCCAGCACGATCACCATGCAGCTCGCCGGCTTCCTCGCTCCCGAGCTCGGCGGCCCGGGCGCGCGCGGCGCCCGCGACAAGCTGCGCCAGCTCCGCGCCGCGCGGGCGATCGAGGCGCGCTGGAGCAAGGACCAGATCCTCGAAGCCTATCTCAACCTGGCCACGTTCCGCGGCGAGACCCAGGGGATCGGCGCCGCCGCCCGCGCTCTGTTCGGCCGGTCCCCCGACGCGCTCGGCCGTGACGACGCTCTGCTGCTCGCCGCCTTGCTCCCAGCACCCGGCGCTCCGCCGACCGCGGTCGCCCGACGCGCCTGCCGGCTGGGCGGCTTTTCCGACTGCACGACGATGACCGCCGAGGCGGAGGCGATGACCGGGCCCGCCCGCCGCCTCGCCGACGATCCCGGCCTCGCCCCGCACCTTGCCTACAAATTGCTCGACAAGCCCGGCGAAACGGTGACCTCGACGATCGACGCCGGCGTGCAGCGGCTCGCCGGGGGCGCGCTCCGCCGCCAGCTGCTCGGCCTCGGCGGAGGGCGAGCGAGGGACGGCGCCGTCGTCGTCGTCGACAATGCGAGCGGCGACGTGCTCGCTTATGTCGGAGGCATCGGCGGCGCCTCGACCGCCCCCTCGGTCGACAATGCCGATTCCTACCGCCAGGCCGGCTCGACCCTGAAGCCCTTCCTCTACGGCCAGGCGATCGAGCGCGGCTTCCTCACGCCCGCCTCGATCCTTGAGGACAGCCCGGTCCAGCTCGACACCGCGTCGGGCCTCTACGTGCCCAAGGATTACGACCACGAGTTCAAGGGACCGGTCAGCGTCCGCACCGCCCTCGCCGGGTCGCTGAACGTCCCCGCGGTGCGCGCCTTGCTGGTCGACGGGGTCGAGGAGTTCCGCGATCGGCTCTGGGACATGGGCTATCGCGGGCTCACCCAGGACGGCGATTATTACGGCTACAGCCTCGCGCTCGGCTCGGCCGAGGTCACTTTGCTCCAGCAGGCCGCCGCCTATCGGGCCCTGGCCGAAGGCGGGCGCTACCGCCCCCTGCGCCTGCGCGCCGACGATCCGCGCGAGCCGCCCCGGCCGGTGGCCGATGCCGCTTCGAGCTGGATCGTCGCCGACATGATGGCCGACGCCGACGCCCGGGCGGTCACCTTCGGGCTCGATTCCGCCCTTCGGCTGCCGTTCTGGGCGGCGGCGAAGACCGGCACGTCGAAGGGCATGCGCGACAATTGGTGCGTCGGCTTCACCGACCGCTTCACCGTCGCCGTCTGGATCGGCAATGCCGAAGGCGACAGCATGACTCGCGTCTCGGGGACCAGCGGCGCTGCGCCGGTCTGGCGCGAGGTGATGCTGGCCCTCCACGCCGCCGCGCCCGGCCGCGCCCCGCCGCCGCCCGCCGGAATCGTGCCTCGCGCCATTACCTTCGCCGAGGCGATCGAGCCCGCCCGCACCGAATATTTCCTGCGCGGCACCGACCAGCCGGTCGTCGCGCAGGCGACAGCCGCCGCCCGCCGCCCGCGCATCACCAGCCCGGTGCCAGGCACCGTCTACGCGCTCGACCCGGACATCCCGATGAGCAACCAGCTGATCCGCCTGACCTCCGCCGGCGCCGCCGCGGGCGAGCGCCTCCAGCTCGACGGCCGCGACGTCGGCGAAGCCGCCGCGAGCCCCCTCGTCTACCCCGCCCGAGGCCCGCACCGTTTGGCGCTTGTCGACGGCGAGGGGCGGACCTTGGACCGGACGCTTTTCACGGTGCGGTAGGAAGATTGTTGAGAGCCATTGGTGCCGCTTGAGGGACTCGAACCCACGACCCCATCATTACGAATGATGTGCTCTACCAGCTGAGCTAAAGCGGCGCTCCCGGGGGAGGCGGCGCTCTAACAGCGGCCGACGCGGCTGACAAGCGACGCGGAGCGGGATGTCAGGCGGCTGCGCGCTTCGGTTCGGGAACGGGCCGGCCCATTTCCTTGGCGCCCTCGATCCAGCAGCCGATCGCGTCATAGGCGTTTTCGAGCGCCTCCTGCGGACTCTCGCCGTCCGACACGCAGCCCGGCAGCTCCGGGACCTCGGCCAGGAAACCCCCGCCGTCCTTCTCCGCGAGGGGCCGGACCCGAACTTCAAAATCCTGAGGTTTCATCTTCTTCTCCGGCCACCGCATCGACGAACGCTACAAGGCGCGCAATGTACCACGGCTTGATCGGCCGGTGCGCCGGAACCGTCAGCATTTCGGCCTGGCTCTCATGCTTCACCTTGTAATGTGAGCCCTTGCGCGGCGGCGTGCAAGCAATCCCGAAGGCAAGGCAGACGGTCGCGACGTCCTCGATCCGCCAGTCGCGCGGATTAGTGCGCATCCGCTCCAGCAGCTTGTCCCCACGAGCCACACCCGGCGTTTATCGAAACTTTCCGGAAGACACCACGGCTTTTCGCTAAGCCCTCGTCAATCAAGCCTGTGGCGATCGGCCAAGTCTTAACGCTTCTTCAACCATGACCGGTGCATCCCTCGGCTCACTCACTGGGGCAGAAGAGGCAAGGACCGCCTGATGGACAGCCTGCGGGCATTCGACGAGGATCCGGCCTACGCGCCTTCCGACGAGGTCGAGGACGCGATCGAGGCGCCGCCCGAGATCGGCGTCGACGAGCGCCGCATGCACGTGCGCGCCTACAATTACTGGGTGTCGCTGCTCGATGGGCGCCCCTTCCCCTCGATCCGCGACCTCGACCCGCAGACCATCGACGATTTCGGCCCCAACAGCGTGCTGCTCGATTTCACCGAAGGCGCCGACGACGCCAAGGTCGCCTGGCTCGGCCGGGCGCTGCGCGAGGAATGCGACCTCCTGGGCGACATCCGCCGGATCAGCGACGTTCCCAAGCGCTCGCTCCTGTCTCGGCTCACCGACCATTATATGCAGATCATCGCCAACCAGGCGCCGATCGGCTTCGAGGCCGAGTTCGTCGGCCAGCGCGGCCAGAACACCATGTACCGCGGCATCCTGATGCCCTTCTCGTCGACCGGCGAGACGATCGACTTCATCTACGGGGTGATCAACTGGAAGGAGGTCGCCGACAGCGCGACGACCGCCGGGATCGCCCGCGAGGCGCGCTCGGCGCTCGCCGCCGCCCCCGCCCCGGTGGAAGCCAGCCCGGTCTGGGCCGACGGCCCCAATTCGGAACCGCCCGAGCCCGCCAACGTCGCCCCGGCGGCCGATGAGCCGCTCTGGGACGAACCGGGCCTGCCCTTCGAGGCCGGCCTGGCCGATCGTCTCTGCGCCGCGCGCGAATGCGCCGAGGCGGCGACGGGCGCCGAGGCGCGCAGCCGCGCCGCCCTCTACCGCGCGCTGGGCCATGCCTACGATTTCGCGCTCGCCGCCGAGGCGGAGCCGGCCGATTATGCCGAGATGCTCGAGGATGCCGGGATCAAGCCGCAGGCGCGCGCGCCGATGACCGCGGTCGCCAAGCTCGTCTTCGGCGCCAGGTGCGACAAGGCCAGGCTCACCGAATTCGCCGCCGCCCTGAGCTGGGCGAAGCGCGAGGCGCTGCCGATGGGCGGCTTCGCCGGCCGGCTCGAGTCGACCGAAGGGGGCCTCAAGGCGATCGTCGCGGCCGAACGCCGGGCACGCCGCCCCGAAGCCGGGCCCCACAGTGGCGAAACCGCCCGCGTCTCGCTTCGCGGCATGCGTCCGCTCGGCCACGTCGCGGTCGAAGCGGGCGACGACGAGTTCGTCCTCCTCGTCGGCCGCCGAGACGAGGTGGGCGGCGTGGCGGTGCTCGCGCGGGTCGCCGACCCGGCCCTGCTCGAACGCGCCATTCGCAAGGCGGCGGCCTAGCACCAGCCCAAAGGGTTGCCCCTCCCGCCCCGCGGGAGCATAGGGCCCGGCGACGAACAGCCGGCGGCCTCCACGCGGCCGCGCCTTCGGGAGCCAATTATGAGTTCGGACAGCATGGTCGCGGACAAGCAAGCCGCAGACGTGCAGATTGTCGATTTCCTCGCCCACGCTTTGGTCGACGGCGCTCTGCCCGGGGAGATCGTGGGCCTTACCGACGAAGACCGCATTGCGGCCGCCCAGTTCCTCGCCTCGTGCGCATCCCGACGTCCGCCCGGTCTCGCCCTCATCCGCCTCGAATCGACGAGCGGCGTGCTCGGTCATCGCCGGATGCGGATCGCGATCGTCAACGACGACATGCCGTTCCTGGTCGATTCCGTGGCCAACGCGCTCGCCGCGCGCGGCCTCATCGTTCACCGCCTTCTCCACCCCGTGGTCTGCGTCGAGCGCGACGCGGGCGATTGCCTCGTCTCCATCGAGCCGCTCTGCGACGGGCCCAAGCGGCGGGAATCGATGATGTACCTCGAGGTCGACCGCGCCGGCGGCCGCGACCGGCGCGAGATCGTCGCCGAACTGCACCGGGTCCTCGCCGACGTGCGCGCCGCGGTCTCCGACTGGCGCACGATGCAGGCGCGGATGCGCTCCGATGCCGAGGGAATCGACGATCCCGAGGGCGCGGCCCTGCTGCGCTGGTTCGCCGACGGCGCGATGACCCTGCTCGGCTACCATGTCGAGCGGCCGACCGGCCAGCCGACCGAGGCGCTCGGCCTGTTCCGGCTGCCGGGCGAGCCGACCGACGAAGGCGGCGCGCTCGGCGCGATGCGCTGGCTGGAGGCCCATTCCGCCCCGCTCGTCGCCAAGGCCGATCGCCGCTCCACGATCCACCGACGCGTGCCGCTCGACCTCGTCGTCGTGCCGATCCGCCAAGGAGGCAAGGTGACCGGGATCGGGGTCCATGCGGGTCTGTGGACCAGCGAGGCGCTGACCGCGCCGGTCGAGGAGGTGCCGGTGCTCCGCCGCACCCTCGCCGCGCTCGAGGAGGAGTTCCGCTTCGACCCGCGCGGCCACAGCGGCAAGGCGCTCCGCCACGCCGTCACCGCTTTGCCGAGGGACCTGCTCGTCAACCTCGGCCGCGACGGCATCCGCGAGCTGGTCGTCACCGCCATGTCGCTCGCCGACCGGCCGCGGCCGACTCTCGTCCTCGTCCGCTCGATCCTCAAGGGCCATTTGTTCGCCTTCGTCTGGCTGCCGCGCGACGAGCTCACCACCCGCCGCCGGATCGCCATCGGCCAGATGATCGAAGCGGCCGCCGACGGTCGGACAACGAGTTGGTCGGTCGACCTCGGCGACGGCGACCTCGCCCTCATCCGCTACACTTTGTCGGTCCACTCGAAGACGCCGACGCCCGACGCCGCCGAGCTCGACCGGCGGCTCGACGAAATGGTGCGCGGCTGGGAGCCGGCGGTGGAGGAGGCGCTGGGCGAGGAGGTCGGCCCGTCGCGCGCCACCCGCCTCGCCATCACCTATCTCGACGATTTCCCCGAGGCTTATCGCCTGCGTACCGCCCCGGCCGAGGCGGCGCGCGACATCCTGCGCGTCTGCGAGCTGAATGTCGCCGGCTCGCGCGACGCTCGTCTTTTCCGGTACGACGAGGATGGGCCGCGCCGGCTGCGCCTGAAGACCTATCGGCTCGGCGAGCTGATTCCGCTGTCGGACGCCGTGCCGGTGTTCGAGAATTTCGGCTTCCGGGTGCTCGAGGAGCAGCCCGTGGCGCTCGACGAGGGGAGGCTCGGCTACATCCACGAATTCCTGCTCGAGACCCGGTCGGGCGAGGCGGCGCCGGTGCTCGAGCGGGCGGAGCCGGTCGAGAAGGCGATCGCGGAGGTCCTGGAAGGCCGCGCCGAGAACGACGTGTTCAACCAGTTGCTCGTCGCCATCGGCCTCGACCAGCGCAGCGTCGTCCTGTTCCGCGCCTGGTTCCGCTACCTGCGCCAGGGCGGCCTGTCTTACTCGATGGCGACGGTGGTCGAGGCGCTGCGCCGGGCGCCGGCGGTCACTCGCGCGATCATCGCCCTGTTCGAGGCCATGCATGCGCCCGGCGCTACCGCCGCCGGTCGCAAGGAAGGCGTGGAAGCGGCGGAGCGGGCGATCCGCGAGGGCCTGGCCGAGGTCGCGGCGATCGACGAGGACCGCATTCTTCGCCTGATCCACGGAGTCGTCGCCGCGACGCTGCGGACCAACGCCTTCGCTCCCGCGGGACGCGAGGCGCTCGCCTTCAAGCTCGAGAGCGCGAAGGTGCCCAACCTGCCGGCGCCTTTGCCGTGGCGCGAAATCTGGGTCTACAGCCCGCGCATCGAGGGCATCCACCTGCGCGGCGGTCCGATCGCCCGCGGCGGCCTGCGCTGGTCGGACCGGCGCGACGACTTCCGCACCGAGATACTCGGGCTGATGAAGGCGCAGCTGGTCAAGAACGCCGTGATCGTTCCGACCGGCGCGAAGGGCGGCTTCTATCCCAAGCATCTGCCGCCGGTCTCGGACCGCGACGCCTGGCTCGCCGAAGGCACGGAGAGCTACCGCA
>JAXDPL010000078.1:0-12018 GCA_034668385.1 Sphingomonadales bacterium
AGATCCTCGTCCAGAATCACTGCTACCGCGCCGACGAAATGGCCATCGTCATCGATATGGCCAAGGAGTTCGGCTACCACGTCGCCGCCTTCCACCACGCGGTCGAGGCCTACAAGATCGCCGACCTGCTGCGCGACAACCATATCTGCGCGGCGATGTGGGCCGACTGGTACGGGTTCAAGATGGAGGCCTATGACGGCATCCAGGAGAATATCGCCCTGGTCCACCACGCCGGCGCCTGCGCGATCGTCCATTCCGACGACCCCAACGGCATCCAGCGCCTCTACCAGGAAGCCGCCAAGGCGCAGGCGGCCGGGCGGCGGATCGGAATCGACATACCCGACGAGGTGGTCTGGGAATGGCTGAGCTGGAACCCGGCCAAGGCGCTCCACATCGACGACAAGACCGGGAGCCTCAGGCCCGGCAAGATGGCCGACGTGGTGCTGTGGAACGGCAATCCCTTGAGCGTCTACACGCGGCCGGAGCGGATCTGGATCGACGGCGCGCTTCTCTACGACGCGAACGATCCGAGCCGCCGCCCGGTCAGCGATTTCGAGCTCGGCCAGCCGGGCGAAGGGGATGTGAAGTGACGGTATTCGATGGCAAAGGAAGAAGACCCTTACCCCACCCCTCTCCCGCAGGCGGGAGAGGGGGCAGAACGGTGCTGCGCTTCTCCTCTCCCGCTCGCGGGAGAGGCCGGGTGAGGGTCTTCTTCCTCCTTGTTTCCACTCTCCTCGCATCCCCCGCGGTCGCGCAGACGGTGGCGATCACCGGCGGCACGGTGGCGCTCGGCGACGGGTCGGAGCCGATCCCGGGCGGCACCGTCGTGGTGCGCGACGGCCGGATCGTGGCGGCGGGGCGCGGGGTCGCCGTGCCGGCGGGCGCGCAGGTGGTCGACGCGACGGGCAAGTGGGTGACTCCCGGGATCGTCGCCGGCTTCTCGCGGATCGGGCTGGTCGAGGTCGACGCGGTCGATGCGACCAACGATATCCAGGCCAACAACTCGCCGTTCAGCGCGGCGATCGACGTCGCTCCGGCGGTCAACCCCAAGGCGATGCCCATCGCGGTCAACCGCGCCGGCGGAGTCACCCGCGCGATCGTCGCTCCGGGCACGGCGCGCAGCATCTTCGCCGGCCAGGGGGCGGTCATCGACCTCGGCGCCGACATGAACCCGATCACCCGCGCCCGCGCCTTCCAGTTCGTCGAGTTCGGCGAGACCGGCGCGCGCGGCGCCGGCGGAAGCCGAGCCTCGATGCACGTCTTGTTCCGCAACGCGCTGAGGGAAGCGCGCGACATCAGCCGCTATGCCGGCATCCCTTCGGGGGGCGGAACGCCGCGCCAGGCGCGGGCTAACGACCAGCGCGATTTGCCGCTCGAGGAGGTGCCGAACAGCCAGGGGCTGCTCGCCGCCAACGTCAACCGGCCGCAGGACGTGCTCCTCACCCGCTTCGACGCGGCGGCGCTGGTGCCGGTGCTCCAGGGGCGGCAGCTGCTGCTCGTCCATGTCGAGCGGGCCGCCGACATCCTCCAGACGCTGGCCCTGAGGAAGGAATTCCCCAATTTGCGGCTGGTGCTGGTCGGCGCGGCGGAAGGCTGGACGGTGGCGCACGACATCGCCGCGGCGGGAGTCCCGGTGATCGCCTCGGCGCTGACCGACCTTCCGAACACGTTCGAGCAGCTCGCCTCGACCGAATCCAATATCGGCCGGATGCGGGCGGCGGGCGTGCGCGTCTCGATCGGAATGATCGACGACGAGGAGGCCCGGCAGGTGCGGCTCGAGCGGCAATATGCCGGCAACCTGGTCGCGGTCGGCCGGGTGCCGGGCGGCACCGGCCTCAGCTGGGGCCAGGCGCTCGAGGCGATCACCTCGGCGCCCGCGGAAGCGGTCGGGCTCGGCGGCGAGATCGGTTCGCTGAAGCCGGGGCGGAGGGCCGACGTGGTGGTCTGGGACGGCGATCCGCTCGAGAATAGCAGCGCCGCGGTCCTCGTGCTGATCGACGGGGTCCAGCAGCCGCTCGACAATCACCAGACCAGGCTTCGCGACCGCTACCGGACGCCGACCGAGGGCGACCTGCCCAAGGCGTATCAGAGGTGATCGCCACGGCCGGCCTCGCGCTCGCGACGCTGGCCTTCGTCGGCACCCACCTCGCTCTGTCGCACCCGCTCAGGCTGAGCGTGATCGGCCATCTCGGCGAGGCGCGTTTCGCCATATTCTATTCGGTCGTCGCCTTCGCGACCTTGGGATGGGTGGTGCTCGCTTACCTGCCGCTCGACGGGGCGGTGCCCTGGTGGATCGCGCCGCGCTGGTGGTGGATCGTCGCCGCGGCGCTGATGCTCGTCGCCTGCATCCTGCTGGTCGGCGCCTTCGACCGCAACCCGGCCTTGCCCCATCCCGGCGCCGGTCCGCGAAAGGCGCGGGCGGCCACCGGCGTGTTCGCGGTCACCCGCCACCCGATGAACATGAGCTTCGCCTTGTGGGCGCTGGTCCACCTCTCGCTGTGGGGGACGCCGCGCAACCTGATCGTGGCGGGCGGGATCCTCGTCCTCGCGGTCGGCGGGTCGCTGGGTCAGGACCGCAAGAAGCGGGCGACGGTGGGCCAGAGATGGCGCGACTGGGAAGCGCGCACCTCGCTTGTGCCCTTCGCCGCCTTGATCCGCGGCCGTATCCGCTGGCGGGAAGCGAAGCCGGGATGGACCGCGGGGGTCGGCGGTCTGGCTCTTTGGCTGGCGGTGACGAGCTTCCACGCGCCGACCGTCTCGCCGCTCGTCTGGGCCTGGCGGAGCTTCGGCTAGGAAAGCTTCTCGGCGAGCAGTCGGTCTTCCTCCGCTTTCGCCTCCTTCAGGCCGCTGCGCCTTGCGACGGTGGCGGCGACGGCGACGTCCATGGTGACGTTGCCCACGGTCCGAAACAAATCGGGGATGTTCTCGACCGCGATCAGCAAGGCGAGCGGCTCCAGCGGCACGTGCATGGCGAGCGCGATCGGCGCGGTGTTGGTGACGAAGCTGACCTGGCCGGGGAGGCTGATCGCGCTGAAGGTGGTCACCGCCGCGACGACCACGCCCATCGCGATGGTGGCCGGGCTGAGGCTCATCCCGTACCAATGCGCGATGTAGAGGATGACTCCCATGTTCATGCCGGGGCCGGTGGCGCGGAACAAAGCGACGGCGAGGGGCAGGGTGATTCCCGACGCGGCGACGGGCACGTCCAGCCGCTCGGACGAGCGCAGCATCTGCGGCAAAGTGGCGAGCGAGGATTGGGTGCTGAACGCCACCGCCTGGGCCGGCGCGACGGCGCGGGTGAAGCGGCCGAGAGGCAGGCGAGCGCCCAGGGCGGCTAGCGGATAGGCCAAAGCCCAGACGACGATCCCGACCGAGGAGACGATGGCGATATAATGGACCAAAGCCGCGAACGCGCCGCCGCCGGCGCGGACTCCGACGACGTAGGCGAGCGCGGCGACTCCGATCGGGCCAAGCCATAACACCCAATTCACCACCACGATCATTGCCTCGGCGATGGCTTGGAAAAGGCCAACCACCTGCTTCCGTCCATCGGCGGGGATTCGGGTCAGGGCGAAGGCGAAGACCGTCGCGAAGACGACCAGCGGCAGGATCTGGTCCGAGGCCGCCGCGGCGATCGGATTGGTCGGGACGATCGAGCTCAGGAAATCGCCGAAGCCCGGCACGGCGTCGACCGGCTTCGCCGTGGTGAGCGCCGAACGGAGCGCGGCGGCGGAGTCGCCCGGCATAGGGAAGAGACGGAGCAATGCCGGCACCATCAGCGCGCCCAGGATTGCGGAGAACCACAGGATCGCGACCATGAGGGCGAAGGAGCGGCCGGCGATCCGGCTCCCCCGCGCGGCCTCTGCGCCTTCGGCGATGGCGGTGACGAGCAAACCCACGACGAGCGGAACGATGGTCATCTTCAGGCCGGCGAGCCAGAGCTGGCCGATCGGCTCGACCCGCTCGGCGGCGCGCGGCGCCCATTCGTAACCCGCGCTGAGGATGCCGAGGATCAGCCCTGCGGCGAGGGCGGCGAGAATGCGGGCGGCCTGGCTCATGCACGGGGGTGTAGCGGGCGGCCCGTCGCAGTGGAAGGGAGTGGGAGGAACGGCTATGAAGCCGCCGATGACACGCAGATATTTCGGCACCGACGGCATTCGCGGGCGGACCAACGCGCCGCCGATGACGGCAGAGATGGCGCAGCGGGTCGGCCAGGCGGCGGGCGCCCATTTCCTGCGCGGCGACCACCGCCACCGAGTCGTCATCGGCAAGGATACGCGACTTTCCGGCTACATGATGGAGACCGCCCTGATCTCCGGCTTCACCAGCGTCGGAATGGACGTGGTGATGGTCGGGCCGGTGCCGACGCCGGCGGTCGCCTTGCTCGCCAGGTCGATGCGCGCCGACCTCGGCGTGATGATCTCGGCGAGCCATAACCCCTATGTCGACAACGGCATCAAATTGTTCGGGCCGGACGGCTACAAGCTTTCGG
Organism: Sphingomonadales bacterium; assembly: GCA_034668385.1. Taxonomy (GTDB): domain Bacteria; phylum Pseudomonadota; class Alphaproteobacteria; order Sphingomonadales; family Sphingomonadaceae; genus Allosphingosinicella. The sequence goes on from JAXDPL010000078.1 coordinate 4,493, forward strand.
ACGCCGACGAGGCGGCGATCGAGAAGCTGATCGAGGCGCCGCCCAAGCTCGTCGACGCCACCCTGATCGGCCGCTCCAAGCGGATCGAGGATGCGCGCGGCCGCTACATCCACTTCGCCAAGTCGACCTTCCCGGAGGAGCTGCGCCTCGACGGCCTCAAGGTCGTCATCGACTGCGCCAACGGCGCCGCCTACCAGGTCGCCCCCGAAGCGCTTTGGGAGCTCGGCGCCGAGGTGGTGGCGATCGGAGTCTCGCCCGACGGCACGAATATCAATGACGGCTGCGGCTCGACCGCCCCGGCCGCATTGCAGGCGCGGGTCGTCGAGGAACAGGCGCAGATCGGCATCGCCCTGGACGGGGACGCCGACCGGCTGATCATCGTCGACGAGAAAGGCGCGATCGTCGACGGCGACCAGCTGATGGCGACGATCGCCCTCAACTGGGCGCGGCGCGGCCTGCTGGAAGGGAATGGGGTCGTCGCGACCGTCATGTCGAACCTCGGCCTCGAGCGCTTTCTCTCGACCAACGGCCTCGACCTCATCCGCACCAAGGTCGGCGACCGCTACGTGCTCGAGGCCATGCGCGAGGGCGGCTACAATATCGGCGGCGAGCAATCGGGCCACATCATCCTCACCGATTATTCGACCACCGGAGACGGCCTCGTTGCGGCGCTGCAGATCCTCGCGGCGCTGGTCGAGGACGGCCGTGCGGCCAGCGAGGTGCTCCACCAGTTCGAGCCGCTGCCGCAGCTCCTCAAGAACGTCCGCTTCGGCGGGGGCGCCCCGCTCGAGGCGGAAGGAGTCAAACGGGCGATCGAGGCCGCCGAGGCACGTCTCGAGGGAACCGGCCGGCTCGTCATCCGCAAGTCGGGCACCGAGCCGCTGATCCGGGTGATGGCGGAAGGCGAGGACGAGGCGCTGGTCGTCGAAGTGGTCGACAGCATCTGCGAGGCGGTGAAGGCGGCCTGATGCTGGAGCTGAGGCCGGACTGCGAGCGCTGCGGCCGCGACCTGCCGCCGGAGAGCTCGGACGCTCGTATCTGCACTTTCGAATGTACTTTCTGCGCGGCCTGCGTCGAAGGGCCGCTCGGCGGGGTGTGCCCCAATTGCGGCGGCAATTTCGAGCGGCGACCGATTCGGCCGGCGGCGAAGCTGGGACAGTATCCGGCTTCGACGGTGCGCAAGGGACCGCGATGACCGGGCGGCGACCGCCGCGGGTGCTGGTCGTCGCCGGCTCGGACAGCGGCGGCGGCGCCGGGATCCAGGCGGACATCAAGACGGTGACGATGCTCGGCGGCTTCGCCGCGACGGCCGTCACGGCGATAACGGCGCAGAACACGCTCGGTGTGACGGACGTGATGCCGGTCCCGACCGGGATGGTCCTGGCGCAGCTCGAAGCGGTGGTTTCCGACATCGGCGTCGATGCGGTGAAGATCGGAATGATCGGTTCGGCGGAGACGACGCGAGCGCTGGCGGATCGGCTGGACCCGCGCCGGCCGGGACACGAGCGGGCGCCGGCCATGCCGGTTGTCTTCGATCCGGTGATGGTCGCCTCGTCCGGCGCGGCGCTCGCCGACGGCGACACCGTCGAGGCCTTCGAGATGCTGATGTCGAGAGCGGCTTTGGTCACGCCCAACATCCCGGAGCTGACCTTTCTCACCGGTTGCGAGATCGGCGATGTCGAGAGCCTCTTCAGGGCGGCGGCCAAGCTGGCCAAGCGGGTGGGAACGGCGGTTCTGGCCAAGGGGGGGCACCTGCCGGGCGACGAGGTCACCGACGTCCTTATCGAGGACGGAAGGGCCATCGGAAGTTCCTGGTTCTCCGGCCGGCGCATAGAGACGCGCCACACGCACGGCACCGGCTGCACGCTCGCCAGCGCCATTGCGACGCATCTCGGACGCGGGCTGCCGCTCGAAAAGGCCGTGGAGCGGGGGCGGGATTTCGTCCGGCGGGCGATGCTGGCAGCGCCGGAGTTCGGCGCTGGGCACGGGCCGATGGGCCATGCCGAAGCCGGCACCGACGAGATGAACCTCAACCAGGTGACCCTGCCGGCGACCGATTATGCGGCGTCGGTCGAATTCTACCGCACGCTCGGCCTCACCCAGATCGTCGACTCTCCCGGCCGCTACGCCCGCTTTGAATGCCCGGGCGGAGCGACGCTTTCGATCCATGTGGAGGTCGGCAAAGGACCGGGCGACGCCGCCATCTGCTTCGAAAGCGCGGAACTCGATGCCTGGGTGGAGCGGCTGATCTCCGCGGGCGTCGAGTTCGACGAATTGCCCGAGGACCGGCGGTGGCTGTGGCGCGAAGCCTGGCTGCGGGATCCGGCGGGGAACCGGCTGATCCTCTACCGCGCCGGCGAGAACCGGCGCTTCCCCCCTTGGCGGCTTGCCGGTTAATCCACAGATTCTTGGCGTTGGGGGGCTGGCGGCCGTGCCCCGGCGCTTCTACCCTCGCGCCTCATGGCCCGCCCCTGCTTCAAGCTCGAGAAGATCCATCCGGAGCCGCTGGCTGGGGTCGACGAGGCCGGGTGCGCGCCGCTCGCCGGGCCGGTGGTGGCCGCCGCGGTGGTGCTCGACCGCACCCGCTTTCCGCGCGGCATCGACGATTCCAAGGTCGTTCCCGCCAAGGAAAGGGAGGCGATCTGCGCGCGCCTCTACAAGGTGGCCAGGGTCGGAGTCGGCATCGCCAGCGTCGAGGAAATCGACCGCCTGAACATCTTCTGGGCGCGGATGCTGGCGATGAGCCGGGCGGTCGACGCCCTGGGCTTCGATCCGGCGATGATCCTGGTCGACGGCAATCGCTGCCCGAAATGGCAGCGGCCATCGGTGGCGATCGTCGAGGGCGACGCCAAATGCCGGTCGATCGCGGCTGCCTCGATCGTCGCCAAGGTCACGCGGGATCGAATCATGGCCGACCATGCGCGGCAACATCCAGGCTACGGCTGGGAGCGCAACAAGGGCTATGGCACGCCCGAGCATTATGAGGGGCTGGACCGGCTGGGGCCGACGCCGCTGCACCGGCGCAGCTTCGCTCCGGTCAGGGCCTGCCTCGAGGCGCGGGGCGAGCTGCCTCCAGTGCCGGTCCAGCAGCTCATCGACCTTTGAGAATATGCGGCCGGGCTGAGTCCTTTGGGCCACAGCACAGCATGTTGAGTCCCCACCGGCGGCAGACCCGCAAGCGGTAGCGGCGGACTCATTACGTTCCCGCATCGTTAACCGCCTTGTGAGGGTTAGCCGCTAAACCCCTGCCTTGACCGCGGAGTCCCTTGGACTCAGGCTGGCCGTCCGTATGTCGAACCGGGGGCGGTGACGAATGACCTTGCTGACGCGCGTGGGGACGGCCGGGCCGCGGCCCAAGGAGCAGGCGCCGCCGCCCGAACTGCCGCTCGGAACGATCATCGAGGACGATTGCGTCGCGGCGATGCGCCGGCTGCCTGCCGCATCGATCGACATGGTCTTCGCCGATCCGCCCTATAACCTCCAACTCGGCGGCGATCTGTTCCGCCCCGAGGGCGGCCTGGTCGATGCGGTCAACGACGATTGGGACAAGTTCACCAGCTTCGCGACCTACGACGCGTTCACCAGGGCCTGGCTGCACGAGGCGCGGCGGGTGCTGAAGCCGAACGGAACCCTGTGGGTGATCGGCTCCTACCACAACATCTTCCGGGTTGGCGCCGCGCTTCAGGACGAGGGGTTCTGGATCCTCAACGACATCGTCTGGCGCAAGTCCAACCCGATGCCCAACTTCCGCGGCACGCGCTTCACCAACGCCCACGAAACCCTGATCTGGGCGAGCCGGAGCGAGGACAGCCGCTACACGTTCAACTACCGCGCCATGAAGGCGCTGAACGACGAACTGCAGATGCGCTCGGACTGGCTGCTGCCGATCTGCTCGGGCGGCGAACGCGTGAAGGACCGCGGCGCCAAGGCGCACCCCACCCAGAAGCCCGAATCCCTGCTCTACCGGGTGCTGCTCGCCTGCACCAATCCGGGCGACGTCGTCCTCGACCCGTTCTTCGGCACCGGCACCACCGGCGCGGTCGCCCGGCGGCTCGGCCGCGAGTGGATCGGCATCGAGCGGGAGAAACGCTACGTCGCAGTCGCCCGCGAGCGCATCGATTCGACCCTGCCCCTCGACGAGCGCGCGATGAAGACGGTCGCCTCCAGGCGGAGCCAGCCGCGGGTGCCGTTCGGCGCCCTGGTCGAGACCGGAATGCTCCAACCCGGGACACTCCTCACCGATTCGAAGCGGCGCTGGACCGCCCGCGTCTGCGCCGACGGCTCGCTCGAATGGGGCGGCGAGCAGGGCTCGATCCACCGAATCGGCGCCGCCGTACAGGGTGCGCCCGCCTGCAACGGCTGGACCTTCTGGCATTTCGACGAGGGCGGCAGCCTGATCCCGGTCGATTCGCTCCGGCAGCGTTATATTTTGGCGATCGATTGACTTAGGTTGCAAGTCGCCACTCGACATGGCGGCGAAACAAAGGCAGTAATGGCGACGGCGACCGTCCCGTCTCGTCCAACGCCTGCTTGCCTTTGACCACGGGAGGCTTGCGGGAGCCCCTTTGGACGCGGGCGGACCCACACCAATGCCATGCCCCACATGGCGGTGCGGGTCTTCAAAGCCTCAGTTACCCTGCTGACCTTTGAGCAAGAGGCGGTCGCCACCTCTCGCCCCGCCTTAGTCGGCGCCGCGCGCGATTCCTGTCGCAGTTTCTTGATGGTCCGCCGCAGCTTGCCTGAAGGGGGTTCATCAGCCAGGTTTTTCGGCTAGGCGCGAAGGTCGTGAGCGAGCGTCATTATCTGCGCCCCGTCGCCTTCGTCGACGCTCCGTTCGGGCTGGACGGCAAGGTGGCGCGCCTGGCGGGCGGGCTCGGATGGTTTTCCGCGCTGGAGGTGGCGACCCTGGCCGGCGAGAGGGTCACCGGAGTCGCGCTGGTGCCGGTCGAGCGGGCGGCGGAGACGGCCGCGCGCCTCGGGCCCGACGCAGAGCGGGCCTGGCGCAACCTCACCGGCCCGCGCACCGCGCTCACGCTCGGCGAGCGGGTCGTCCGGCTCGACCAGCCGCAGGTGGTCGGAATCCTCAACGTCACCCCCGACAGCTTCTCCGACGGCGGCCGGTTCCTCGGCCTGGGGGAAGCGGTGGACGTCGGCTTCGCCATGGCCTCGGCGGGGGCGGCGATCGTCGACGTCGGCGGCGAATCGACCCGGCCGGGGGCGAAGCCGGTCTGGGAGGGCGACGAGATCGACCGTGTCGTGCCGGTGGTCGAGCAGCTCGCACACGCGGGCACCGCGGTCTCGGTCGACACGCGCAAGGCGGCGGTGATGGAGGCGGCGCTGGCCGCCGGCGCGGCAATGGTCAACGACGTCTCCGCCCTGACCTTCGACGAGCGGGCGGCGGGCGTGGTCGCCGGCGCCGGCGCCCCGGTGGTGCTGATGCACCATCAGGGTCCGCCCGAGACGATGCAGGAGGCACCGCGTTACGACCGGCCGGTGGCCTTCGCGGTCTACGACTGGCTCGAGGCCCGGATCGAGGCAGCCGAGGCGGCGGGGATCGCGCGCGAGCGCATCGTCGTCGACCCCGGCATCGGCTTCGGCAAGACGGTCCGGCACAACCTCCAGCTGCTCAACGCGCTCGCCTTGCTGCACGGCCTCGGCTGCCCGGTGATGCTGGGCGCGAGCCGCAAGCGCACGATCGGGGCGCTGTCCGGCGAAGCGCCGCCGGAGGGCCGGCTGGCCGGCTCGCTGGCGCTGGCGCTGAAGGGCGCGGAGCAGGGAGCGCAGCTGCTGCGCGTCCACGACGTGCCCGAGACGGTGCAGGCGCTGCGGGTCTGGCGCGGCCTGAGGGACGCCGCGCTCGCGCCGGGCTGAGCCTCGGCAACGCCACGCGCCATTGCTTGAAGTTAATCCAATAACTCCTTGCCAAAGCACGGAATTGCTGGCTATTCCGCCGCCGAAAGAAATGCGTGGCCAAATGTCCGTCTACTTCCTCCTTTATGTCAGCAGGAGCTTGCTGCGGCTTCCCGACGAGGCCGGGGAAGTGGAACGGATCGTCGCCGTGGCGCGGCGCGAGAACGCGCGGCTCGGGGTGACCGGCGCGCTCGTCTTTACCCGCGCCCATTTCGCGCAGGTGCTGGAAGGGGACCAGCAGGCGGTCGAGACGCTGATGGAGCGGATCCGGAGCGACCGCCGCCACGACAATGTGACCGTGGTCTCGGCCGGCGCGCGCGAGGGGCGGCTGTTCCCGCACTGGAGCATGGCCTATTCGGGGGGCTCGCTCTACGTCGACCGGCACATCAAGCCGCTGCTGGCGCCGGCCGCGGAGCCGGACTCGACCGATCGCCTCGCCGAGAAGCTGGTCCGGCTGATGTACGAATTCACCGCGCAGGAGATCGCTACGGCGCCGTAAGAATACCGTATGCTCGATTTTTGGGCTGGTCCCCGGGCGGCGGCGCGATTAGCAGGCTCAGCCATGTCGCGTGCGCCATCGGGGGAGGCGGCTTCGCTCGTGGGGAGCGAGCCTGTCCAAGCCCGGACAGTTTATGTAATCGACGACGATCGGGATGTGCGCGTATCGCTCGGCGTGCTTCTCGGCGCGAACGGCTACGAGGCTCGCCCGTTCGCCTCCGCCGGCGATTTCCTGGACGAGCTCCCGCATTTGCGGCCCGGCTGCCTGATCGTCGACATAAGAATGCCGGACGTCGACGGAATCGCCCTGCTTTCCGAGGCGGCGGCGCGCGGGGTCAGCTGGCCCGCGATCGTCGTCACCGGCCATGCGGAAGTGCCGACGGCGGTCGCGGCGATGAAGCTGGGCGCGCTCGACTTTCTCGAGAAGCCCTTTTCCTACGCCGCTCTGATGACGGCGCTCGAACATGCCTTCGACCTTCTCGAGCGCGAGCCGGACCATCGGCTGAGCGCCGCCGCGGCGGAGAAGGTGGCTGGGCTGAGCAAGCGTGAGCGTCAGATTTTCCGAGGCATACTCGCCGGCCTCGCCAACAAGGAGATGGCGCTGCGGCTCGACCTCAGCCACCGTACCGTCGAGATGCACCGGCTGAAGATGATGCGCCGGCTCGGCGTGCGGAAGGCGACCGACCTGTTCGCCCTCGCCGCGGCGGCGGGGATCCGCGCCGGCGATTTCCCCGGCGACTGAGCCGGCGCGCCGATCCCTCCGATCCGGCTGGACGCGACGACGGCGCCTCGCTAGCCAATCGCTCGAGACAAGGGGAGATACGAATGAAATCGCCTTTTCTCGCGGGGGCTGCCGCGGCCGCTTTGCTTGTCGCCGGCTGCAACGGATCCGGGATGAGCGCGAAAGGAAGCGCTCTGGCCGCCGACTTCGACAAGGCCGCCGACGCGCTGCTCGCCCAGATGGCCGCCGCCAAGGGCCAGCTTCCCGGCAAGGACGATCCGGCGGTGAGGAATTACGATGACGCGGCGTCGCGCGCGATGGCGGCGATCGGCACCGACGACCTGCCGGCGACCGGCTTCGATTCGTTCAGCCGGATTTGCGGCAAGGGGACCAGGAT
>JAXDPL010000079.1:0-3126 GCA_034668385.1 Sphingomonadales bacterium
TCGAGGTCGTCGGCGGTGCGGAAGCGGCTCTTCCTGCCCTGGACGTTGATGATCGTGCAGAAGCTGCACTGGAAGGGGCAGCCGCGGCCGAGGTCGAAGCTGGACCAACTTTGGGAATTGCGTCGGATGGCATCCACGGGGAGAACCGGAATCGGCGCTCCGGCGAGACTGGGGAGGTCGCTGAGATAATTGTAGACGGGCTTCAGAGTGCCGTTCCAGGCGTCCTGGAGCACCTCATCGAGCCGGCCCTCCTCGCATTCGCCGGCGAACAGCGAGCAGCCGATGTCGAGCGCTTCCCGAAGTTCAGGCGGTGTGTCCTTGAGCATCGCCATGCAGCCGGAGACATGGAAGCCGCCGATGACCACCGGCAGCCCGGCCTTGCGGAACTCGCGGGCCAGATCGAGCGCATGGTCGAATTGGTTGGACTGGACTCCGACCAGGCCGATCAGGGCCGTTGCGCCGCGTCGGCGCAGGTCGCGTACGATCCGTTCGGGGACCACGTGGCGGTTGGTTTCGTCGATCGTGACAAGATTGATCCCGACGCCCGGCCCGAGCACTTCGCGCCGGGCGCAATCGCGAGCGAGGCCGTGGAGCGCTGCGAGCGAGTTTGAGGGGATGAGCGTCTTCCACCAGACGATCGGATAGCCGTCGTCGTCATAGTGCGACGGCTTGATCATCACGAAGTCGAAGCTCTGCCGTTCTGTCTCCATGACGCCTCCTAACCGATTCCGCGGCGGGAAGCATCCCGCCCGCTCCCGCGCCGCGGGCAGTCGCCTCAGCGCGGCAGTCGCGCCTTCGGGAAGCCTCCCCAGGCGGCGTCGTAATCGGGCTGCGCACGGTCCATGGCGAACCGGGTCGGGCGGAACGGCCAGCAGCTTTCGACCATGAACGCCATCGTTCCCTCGATCTTGCGGGGCTCGAGCTCCGCCTCGCTTGCGCCCTTCCAGCTCGCGACGTCCGGCCCGTGCCCGGCCATCAGGTTGTGCAAAGAGAGGCCGCCCGGGGCGAAGCCTTCGGCCTTGGCGTCGTAGGCGCCGTGGATCAGGCCCATGCATTCGCTCATGACGTTACGGTGGAACCAGGGCGGGCGGAACGTGTCCTCGGCGACCATCCAGCGCGGCGGGAAGATCACGAAGTCGGCATTGGCGCGGCCCGGAGTCTCCGAAGGGCTGGTCAGCATGGTGAAGATCGAGGGATCGGGATGGTCGAAGCTCACCGTGCCGATCGTGTTGAAGCGGGCGAGGTCGTATTTCCAGGGGGCGAGACTGCCGTGCCAGGCGACGACGTCGAGCGGCGAATGGTCGAGCGTGGTGGTCCAGAGCGTGCCGAGATATTTCTGGACGAGCTCCACCTCGCCCTCGACGTCCTCGAAGGCGGCGACGGGAGTGAGGAAATCGCGCGGATTGGCGAGGCCATTGGAGCCGATCGGCCCCAGTTCGGGAAGGCGGAACAGGGCGCCGTGATTCTCGGCGACATAGCCGCGCGCTTTCCCGTCGGGGAGCAAGGCCCGGAAGCGGACTCCGCGCGGCACGAGGGCGACCTCGCCAGGCGCGACGTCGATCCGCCCCATCTCGGTCAGCAGAGTCAACCGCCCTTCCTGCGGGATGAACAGCAATTCGCCGTCCGCGTCGAAGAAGAACCGCCGCTCCATGTCCTTCGCCGCGCGGTAGACGTGGACGGCGACGCCGCTCAGGTCGGCCGGATCGCGGTTGGCGACCATCGTCGTCAGGCTGTCGATGAGGTCGAGCGGCCGGTCGGGCCAGGCGAGCGGGTCCCAGCGCAGCCGGTTGGGCGCGAGCGGCTCCTCGACCGTGCCGGGCGCCAACAGCGTCGCGCCCTCGTAGCGCCGGTAGGGCGGGTGCTCGGCCGAGGGGCGCATGCGGTAGAGCCAGGAGCGCCGGTTCTCGTGCCGAGGCGCGGTGAAGGCGGTGCCGGAGAGCTGCTCGGCATAGAGACCGAAGGCGGGCTTCTGCGGCGAGTTGCGCCCCTCGGGCAAGGCGCCCGGCACGGCCTCGGTAGCGAAATGGTTGCCGAAGCCGGAGAGATAGGCTGGGTCGGTCGTCATCTTGATCCCGTCGCCCCAGCGAAGGCCGGGGTCCATCCTGAGTCAGCATGGATGCCAGCCTTCGCTGGCATGACGGGGCATGTCCAGTCCCCGCCCCGATCACCGCATCAACACAAGCTCTTCCGCCATGGTCGGATGCAGCGCCACCACCTGGTCGAAATCCGCCTTCTTGAGCTTCGCCTTGACCGCGATCGCGGCCGCCTGGAGGATTTCCGGCGCGTCGGGGCCGATCATGTGGAGCCCGACCACCTCGTCGGTCTCGCCGTCGACGACGAGCTTGTAGAGGGCGCGCTCGTTGCGGCCGGCCAGCACGTTCTTCATCGCCCGGAAATCGGAGGTGAAGGTCTTGACCGAGCCCAGCTTGTTGCGCGCCTGGCCCTCGGTGAGGCCGACTCCGGCGAGCGGCGGGTGGCTGAACACGGCCGAAGGGATGTTGTCATAGTCGACGCGGGTCGGCTTGTTGCCGAAGATGGTGTCGGCGAAGGCCTGGCCCTCGCGGATCGCCACCGGCGTGAGCTGGACCCGGTTGGTGACGTCGCCGACCGCGTAGAGCGAATCGCAGCTAGACTTGTTGTCGGAGTCGACGATCACCGCGCCCTTGTCGTCCACCTGGGCGCCGGCGGCCTCCAGTCCGAGGTCCTCCGTGTTCGGCCGGCGCCCCATCGCGTACATCAGGGTGTCGCACGGGATCGGCTCGCAGCCCTTCATGTGGACCAGCAGTCCGCCGTCGGCCTGTTTCTCGACGCGCTCGAAGGCGACGTGGAACTTGAACTCGATCCCCTTCATCATCGAGATGGTGAGCAGGCGGTCGCGGATCGTCTCGTCATAGCCGCGCAAGATGACGTCGGAGCGATTGACCAAAGTCACGTGGCTGCCGAGATTGTGGAAGATTCCGGCGAATTCGTTGGCGATGTAGCCGGCGCCGGCGATGACAACGCGCTTGGGCAGATCGGGCAGGTGGAAGGCTTCGTTCGACGTGATTCCGAGCTCGGCGCCGGGGATGTGCGGCACCACCGGCGCGGCGCCCGTGGCGATCAGGATGATGCCGGCCGTCACGGTCC
>JAXDPL010000080.1:0-19264 GCA_034668385.1 Sphingomonadales bacterium
GCCTCGATCGGGAAGAGGATCGTCTTGGCGTTGGGCGAGCGGGCGAACATGCCGATCGCCTCGACATATTGCTGGGCGATGAAATAGTTGATCGCCTGCGACGAGCCCCCCTCGATCGCATCGGAGACGAGCTTGGTCGCGGTCGCCTCGGCCTGGGCGGCGCGCTCGCGGGCCTCGGCCGAGCGGAAGGCGGCCTCGCGCGTGCCCTCGGCCGACAGGATCGCCGACTGCTTCTCGCCCTCGGCCTTGAGGATCGCCGAGGCGCGCAGGCCCTCGGCTTCGAGGATCGAGGCGCGCTTCTCGCGCTCCGCCTTCATCTGCCGGCCCATCGCGTTGACGATGTCGGCGGGCGGCCGGATGTCGCGCACCTCGACGCGGGTGATCTTGACCCCCCAGGCCTCGGTCGCCTGGTCGACGACGCTCAAGAGCCGCGCGTTGATCTCGTCGCGCTTGGACAGCGTCTCGTCGAGGTCCATCGAGCCCATGACCGTGCGAAGGTTGGTGGTCGAGAGCTGCATGATCGCGGTGTAGAGGTCGGAGACCTCGTAGGCGGCCTTGGCGGCGTCGAGCACCTGGAAGAAGACGACTCCGTCGACCGCGACCATCGCATTGTCCTTGGTGATGATCTCCTGGCCGGGAATGTCGAGCACCTGCTCCATCATGTTCACCTTGCGGCCGACGCGATAGAAGAAGGGCAGATAGAAATTGAACCCAGGCTGCGCGACGGCGGTGAAGCGGCCGAAATGTTCTATCGTATAATGATAGCCTTGGCGGACGATCTTGATAGCCGATATCAACACCAGCAGCACCACGACCGCGATCAGGCTGATTACCCCTAGGATCATGTTCAAATCCCTCTCGAACCAAGGAAGCATCATGTAGGGAAGGTTTGCGCCTTCCAAGCAAATTCGGCACGGAAGGGCCATGCCGAGTCCGCTCCGACTGATCCGCAGCCTGCTGTTCCTTCCCGCCTCCAATCCGCGCGCGATCGAGAAAGCGAAAGGGCTGGCCGCCGACCTCGTCGTCCTCGACCTCGAGGATGCGGTGAAACCGGAGGATAAGGCGGCGGCGCGGGAGGCGGCCGCGGCGGCGCGGGGATTTCCCACGCCGGTCGCGATCCGCATCAATTCGGACGAGCGCTGGTGGGCCGGGGATGTCGAGGCGGCCGCGCGCAGCGGCGCGGATTACGTCATCGTGCCGATGACGAGGGGCCCGGATGACGTCATGAAGGCGCGCGAGGCGACGGGAAAGCCGGTCCTCGCCATGGTCGAGACCGCGCGGGGCGTGCTCGCGGCGCCGGCGATCGCGCAAGTCGCCGACGCGCTGATCGCCGGCACCAACGACCTCGCCGCCGACCTCGGCCTTCGCCCCGGCCGGGCGCGCGGCGCATTGACGACGGCGCTGCAGTCGATCCTGCTCGCCGCCCGCGCCGCCGGAATCGCGGCGTTCGACGGGGTCTACAACAAGCTCGACGACGCGGCGTTGCTGGAGGCGGAATGCCGCGAGGGACGCAGCTTCGGCTTCGACGGCAAGTCGCTGGTCCACCCGAACCAGATCGACATCGCCAACCGCCTCTTCGGGCCTTCGCCGGAGGAAGTGGAGGCCGCTCGCCGCCTGATCGCCGCCGCGACCGGGGGCGCCGAGCGCTTCGAAGGCGAGATGATCGAGCGCATGCACGTCGAACACGCCCGATTCACGCTGGCGAGGGCGCGAGCGGAAAGCTAAGCGCGCGGAAAACAAGCGCTTGGGAGAGTCGCCGATGGACCGCCGCCATTTCCTCGCCACCACCGGGGCTGCCGCCGGAATGGCCCTGCTTCCGAAGGTCACATTCGCCGCCGACGCGCCTTCCGGCGACGCCGCGCTCAATGCCGCGTTCGAGGAGATCTTCCAGCGCAATGTGGCGCGCTCGCCCGAGCAGGCGACTTCGCTGGGCCTCGACAAGGGCGCCAACGCCCCGCTCAAGCACCGGCTGACTCCGCGCACCTACGAGGAACGGGCGCGCCAGCAGGCGGAGATCAAGGAAGGGCTCGCCCGCCTCGCCGCCTTCGGCCCGGCGAGCCTGTCGGCCAATGCCCGGCTCAACCTCGAGGTGGTGACCTATTCGCTGACCAACCAGATCGTGGCGCCCAGCCGCTTCGGCCTCGACAGCGCGATCCGGCCCTACCGCATCTTCCAGCAAGGCGGCGCCTATTTCTCGGTGCCGGACTTCCTCAACACCGCCCACACGATCAACAATCGCGAGGATTGCGAGGCCTATCTCGACCGGCTCGACGCGTTCGCGACCGTGCTCGACCAGGAGAGCGCTCTGCAGCGGATCGAGGCGTCGCGCGGCTATCTCGCGCCCGGCTGGTCGCTCGACCTCACTTTGGGTCAGATGGACAAATTGCGCGGCCAGAAGTCCGAGGACAGCTCGATCGTCCAGTCGCTGGTCCGTCGCGCGAAGGCGAAGGATATCGAGGGACGCTGGCAGCATCGCGCCGCCGACATCGTCGAGAAGCAGGTCTATCCGGCGCTCGACAGGCAGATGGCCTTGATCCGCGAGCTTCGGCCGGCGACCCAGCCGGGCGACGGAGTCTGGCGGGTGCCGCACGGCGAGGAGATCTACGCGGTCGCGCTCGAGCAGGCGACGACGACCAAGTTCACCCCGGCCGAGGTCCACAAGATGGGCCTCGACCAGGTCGCCGAGATCAGCGCGCGGTTGGACAAGATCCTCCGCGCCCTAGGCATGACCCGGGGCGGGCTCGGTGCCCGGCTGGCCGCGCTCAACGTCTCGCCGGCGCAGCTCTATCCCGACACCGACGAGGGGCGGGCGGCTTTGATCGCCAGCCTCAACGCCGGGGTCCGCGACATGTACGCCCGGCTGCCGCGCGCCTTCGCGACCCTGCCCAACGCGCCGCTCGAGATCCGGCGGGTGCCGCCCGAGATCCAGGACGGCGCGTCCAACGGCTATTACAACCGCGCGTCGCTCGACGGCTCGCGGCCGGCCATCTACTTCATCAACCTGAAGGACGTCGGCGACTGGCCGAAATATACGCTGCCGACTCTCAGCTACCACGAGGGCGTTCCCGGCCATCACCTCCAGATCAGCCTCGCCCAGGAATCGAAGGACATTCCCACGCTCAGGAAGACCGGCTTCTTCAGCGCTTATTCGGAAGGCTGGGCGCTCTATGCCGAGCAGCTCGCCGACGAGCTCGGAGTCTATGAGGGCGATCCGCTCGGCCGCGCCGGCTTCCTGCAATCCTTCCTGTTCCGCGCCGCGCGGCTGGTCGTGGACACCGGCCTCCACACCCAGAAATGGAGCCGCGAGAAGGCGACCGACTATCTGGTCGAGGCCACCGGCTTCGCGCGGCCGCGCTCGCAGCGCGAGGTCGAGCGCTACTGCACCCAGGTCGGCCAGGCGTGCAGCTACAAGGTCGGCCACATGGCCTGGACCCGGGCCCGGGCGAAGGCGCAGGCGGCGCTCGGCCCACGCTTCGACCTAAAGCGCTTCCACGAAGTACTGAAGGACGGCGCGATGCCGCTCGTCATCCTGGAGCGGCGGATCGAGGAACGGAGCCGGCGGGGGTAGGCGTCACCCCCCATGACGGTCACCCCTTCGGCCGCGGGCCTCGTCCTCCCCCTGGCCGGCCGCCTCCGCCGCCCGGCCCGGTGCGGGGACCGCGCGGGGGCTGGCCGCCGCCCGGACGGGGACCGCGATGGCCGCCGGGGCCGCCGGGCCTCTGGTCGCGCCGCGGCGGAGAGGCCGGGCGCGGCGGAGCGGTGCCCGAGGGGGCGACGGAATAGCCCTCCCTCAGCAGCCGGGTGAAGGCGGCTCTGACGCTCGCGTTGAGGCTGGCCTGGAGCGCCGGCGGGAGGTCGGCGAAGGTGGTGTTGGCGTGGAGCGCGCTGAGATCGCGCAGCAGGTTGTTGGGAACGCCCTTCGACGAATCCTTCAACGCGACGATGGCGTCGACCACCGCCGCGTAGAGGAGGTCCTGCATTACTTCTGCGGCGGCTCGGGTCATAAGGCGTTCAAAGCTCCGGCGGATTCGCGCGCCCTCACCTAGCAGGGGAAAGGCCGGCCCGCCATCTGGCGCCCCGGGCGGGGGCTTCCTATAGAGCGGCACCGACTCCCAAGAGGCGCATGATGGACATCCCGCTCGGCCTGACCTTCGACGACGTGCTGCTGCAGCCGGCCGAGTCGAGCGTTTTGCCGAGCCAGGCCGATACCCGGACCCGGGTCACCCGCGAGATCAACCTCAACATCCCGATCCTCTCCTCGGCGATGGACACGGTGACCGAGGCGGACATGGCGATCGTCATGGCGCAGCTCGGCGGGCTCGGGGTTCTCCACCGCAACATGGAGACGGACGAGCAGGCGGCGGCGGTTCGGGCGGTCAAGCGCTACGAGAGCGGCATGGTGGTGAACCCGATCACCATGACTCCCGACCAGAGCCTCGCCGACGCGCTCGAGCTGATGGCGAAGCACAGGATCTCCGGAATCCCGGTGACCGAGAAGGGCGGCCGTCTCGTCGGAATCCTCACCAACCGCGACGTCCGCTTCGCCGAGAATCCGCGCCAGCGCGTCTCCGAGCTGATGACCCGCGACAATCTCGCCACGGTCGGGCCCGGGGTCAGCCAGGAGGAGGCGCGGCGCCTGCTCCACCAAAGGCGGATCGAGAAACTGCTCGTCGTCGACGGGTCGCAGCGCTGCATCGGCCTGATCACGGTCAAGGACATCGAGAAAGCGGTGACCTATCCCGAGGCGACCAAGGATTCGTCGGGGCGGCTTCGGGTCGCGGCCGCGACGACGGTCGGCGACAAGGGCTTCGCGCGCTCCGAGGCCTTGGTCGACGCCGAATGCGACCTGATCATCATCGACACCGCCCACGGCCACAATCGCGACGTCGCCGCGGCCGTGGAGCGGATCAAGAAATTGTCCAACGCGGTCCAGATCGTCGCCGGCAACGTCGCCACGGCGGAAGCGACGCGGGCGCTGATCGACGCCGGGGCGGACGCGGTCAAGGTCGGCATCGGGCCGGGCTCGATCTGCACGACCCGTGTAGTGGCGGGCGTCGGCGTTCCGCAGCTCACCGCGATCCTGGCCGCGGCCGAGGAGGCGTCGAAAAGCGGCATCCCGATCATCGCCGACGGCGGCCTTCGCACCTCGGGCGACATCGCCAAGGCACTCGCCGCCGGCGCGTCCACCGTCATGGTCGGCTCGCTGCTGGCGGGCACCGAGGAGGCGCCGGGCGAGACCTTCCTCTACCAGGGTCGCGCCTACAAATCCTACCGCGGCATGGGGTCGGTCAGCGCGATGGCGCGCGGCTCGGCCGACCGCTATTTCCAGCAGGACATCCAGGACCAATTGAAGCTGGTCCCCGAGGGGATCGAGGGCCAGGTGCCCTACAAGGGCCA
Organism: Sphingomonadales bacterium; assembly: GCA_034668385.1. Lineage (GTDB taxonomy): Bacteria > Pseudomonadota > Alphaproteobacteria > Sphingomonadales > Sphingomonadaceae > Allosphingosinicella. The sequence continues at coordinate 5,398 of JAXDPL010000080.1, forward strand.
CGCCAAGGACGTCATCCACCAGCTGGTCGGCGGAGTGAAGGCGGCGATGGGCTATACCGGCGCCGCGACCATCGCCGAGCTCCAGCAAAAGGCGCGCTTCGTCCGGATCACCAATGCGGGGCTTCGCGAGAGCCACGTCCACGACGTCGACATCACCCGCGAGGCGCCGAACTATCCGACGCGGTGAGCCATGACCCCCGGCGCCCGCGCCCAGGCGGCGGTCGAGATACTGGATCAGGTGATCGAGGCCGCGCGCGTCGGCGGGGCCGCCGCGGACACGCTCGTGGCGCGCTACTTCAAGACGCGGCGCTATGCGGGCTCGAAGGACCGGCGGGCGGTGCGGGAGCTGGTCTATCGGGCAATCCGGCGCTTCGCCGAGCCGCCGCCCACCGGGCGCGCGGCGCTGCTCGGGCTCGCGGCGGAGGATTCGGATTTGCTCGCCGCCTTCGACGGCTCGGCGCACGCGCCGGCGCCGCCGGACGCGGATGAATCTCTCGTTCCGCCGGACGAGCCTCCGATACCGCTGCGGCTTCGCGACCGGCTCGATCCGCTGGTCGGGCCCGAGGAATGGCCCGCCTTGCTCGGACGCGCCCCGCTCGACGTGCGGGTGAATCGCCTGCGCGGCACGCGCGAGCAGGCGCGGGCGGCGCTCGGCGGGGAGCCGACTCCGCTCTCGCCGGTCGGGCTGCGGCTGCCCGAGGGTACGGCGGTGGAGGAGAGCGAGGCGTGGCGTTCGGGGCTGGCCGAGGTGCAGGACGAGGGGAGCCAGCTGCTCGCCCTCGCCTGCGGGGCGGGGCCGGGCATTGACGTCGTCGACCTCTGCGCCGGCGCGGGGGGCAAGACTCTGGCGCTGGCCGCCGAGATGGAGAATCGCGGCCGGCTCGTCGCTTCGGACGTCGACCGGACGCGCCTGTCGCGGATGCGGCCGCGGCTGGAGCGGGCGGGCGTGTCGATCGTCGAGCCGCGGCTGCTCGATCCGGGACGGGAGCGCGAGGCGCTCGCCGGGCTGAAGGGGCAGGCCGACCTGGTCCTGGTCGACGCGCCCTGCTCGGGCACCGGGACCTGGCGACGCAACCCCGAGCTGCGCTGGCGGCTCGACCCGGCGCGGCTCGAACGGCTTGTGAAGCAGCAGGCCTATCTGATTGATCTTGGCGCAGAGCTCGTTCGGCCCGGCGGGTTCCTCGTCTACGCCGTCTGCTCGCTGCTCGCCGAGGAGGGGCGAGGGCAGGCGGAGGCCTTGGCGACACGTTCATCGATGGTTTCGGAAGCGCCGCCTATTCCCGGAGGACGGCCGGCCGGCCCGGGCCTGCTCCTCACGCCGGGGCACGACGGGACCGACGGCTTTTTCGTCGCGCGCTGGCGGGCGCCATGCTAGGCTGCGCTACGACAGGAATATGGAGACTTTGATGCGCCTTACCCCGATCGCCGTCACCGCCGCCATCATGCTCGCCACCATGGCGAGCGCCGGCTGGGGGCAGAAAGCGGACGACCAGATCGACCCCAAGTCGATGGCGCTGGCCGAGCAGGGCCAGGCGCTGAACGCCCAGGGCAAGTATCAGGAAGCGACCGACCTGCTCGAGACCGCGCTCGCCGTCGATCCGCGCAACCGCGCCGCCTATATCGGCCTCGCCCGCGCCGCGCAGGGCGAGAAGCTGCCGGGCAAGGCGATCAAATTCTATTTCGAGGCGCTGCAGCTCGAGCCGAACGACCTCAACGCGCTCGCCGGCCAGGGCGAGGCTTTGGTCCAGCGCGGCGCCGTCGACCGGGCCCGCCGCAACCTCGATAAGATCAAGACGCTCTGCCACAATGCCTGCCCGCAGGCGACGACGCTCGCCGCGGTGATCGCCAAGGGCCCGCCGCCCGAGGTGCTCGCGGCGCAGCGTCCGGACAGCGTGCCGCCGCAATAGGGCTCAGCCGGCGTCGATCGCCCGAGCGACGGCGACGAAATCCTCCACGGTGAGAGTCTCGGCGCGCCGGGTCGGGTCGATGCCGACCCTCTCCAGCGCCTCGAGCGCGCCCGGAAGGCCCTTGAGGCTCTGGCGGAGCATCTTGCGGCGCTGGCCGAACGCCGCGCCGGTGAGGGCCTCGAGCGTCGCCGCGCGGACGCCTGGGGGCGCCGGCTCCGGAACGATGTGGACGACGGCCGACATCACCTTGGGCGGCGGGAGGAAGGCGGAGCGGTGCACCTTCATCGCGATCCGCGGGCGGGCGCGCCACTGCGCGAGCACCGCCAGCCGGCCGTAGGCGCTCGTGTCCGGGCGGGCGACGATCCGCTCGGCGACCTCGCGCTGAAACATGAGGGTGAGGGAGGCCCACCAGGGCGGCCACGCCTCTCCGCCGAGCCAGCGCACCAGAAGCGCCGTGCCGACATTGTAGGGAAGGTTGGCCGCGACATGGGCGCCGGTGCCCGCCTCGGCCACCTCGTCGATCGCCAGAGCGTCGGCCTGGATCACCCGCAGTCGGCCCTCCGCGGCGTCCGCCAGCTCGGCGAGGGCGGGCAGACAGCGCCGGTCGCGCTCGACCGCCACCACCTCGGCGCCGGCGCGCAGCAGGGCGCGGGTGAGGCCGCCGGGGCCGGGCCCGACCTCGTAGACGCTTTGCCCTTCCAGCGGGCCCGGCACGCGTGCGATCCGGTCGAGCAGCTGCTCGTCGAGCAGGAAATTCTGGCCGAGCGCCTTGGCGGCGCTGAGGCCGTGCCGGGCGATCACCTCCCTCAGGGGAGGGAGCGGTCTCACGCGGCCGCGCGGCCCGCGCACTCGGCGGCCATCCGCATCGCCGCGATCATCGCGCTCGGCTCGGCGCGGCCCTGGCCGGCGATGTTGAAGGCCGTCCCGTGGTCGGGCGAGGTGCGGACGATCGGCAGGCCGAGGGTGATGTTCACCCCCTCGTCGAAATGGAGGGTCTTGAGCGGTACCAAAGCCTGGTCGTGATAGAGGCAGAGCGCCGCGTCGTAGGTCGCGCGCATGCGGCGGTGGAACATCGTGTCGGGCGCGTGCGGGCCGGTCACCTCCGCGTCCTCCTCGCGAAGCCGCTCGATCGCGGGGGCGACGATGTCGATCTCCTCGCGGCCGAGCGCGCCATCCTCGCCGGCATGGGGATTGAGGCCGGCGACCGCGAGGCGGGGGCGCGCGATTCCGAACAGGCGCCTGAGCGCCCGGATCGTGGTTCGGCCCTTTGCGACGATCAGCTCGGTGGTCAGCATCGCCGGCACGTCCTTCAGGGCGACGTGGGTGGTGACCGGCACCGTCCGCAGAGTCGGCCCGGCCAGCATCATCGCCACCATCTCGCCGGCGATTCCGCAGCGCTCGGCGACGAACTCGGTCTGGCCGGGATGGGTGAAGCCGATCGCGTAGAGCTGCGCCTTGGAGACCGGGCCGGTGACCAGCGCGCAGGCGGCGCCCGAGCGGGCGAGGCCGACGGCGAGCTCGAGCGCGTCGAGCGCGTTGCGCGCGCCGTCGAGCGTCGGACGTCCGGGGACGACGTCCCCGCCGCCGTCGACCCGGATGACCGGCAGCGCCTCGTCGAACCCGCCGGCCGCGTCGTCGGGATCGGACGCGACCCGCACCGGGCCGTCCCACACCGCTTCGATCGCTTCCACCGGCCCGACGGCGAAGAAGGACGCGAGGCCTTCCTCGTGCCGTCTTTCCCAGGCCTTGGCGACGATCTCGGGCCCGATGCCCGCCGGGTCTCCGATCGCGACGGCGAGCGGCCTCGGCACCCTAGCGATAGTCGACGACGGCGTCGCGGCGAAGGTCGCGAAGGTAGCGCTGCGCCCGCATGTTGACCCGCGCCTCGGCGAGCTGGTTGTAGACCTGGTCGTAGGACACGCTGGTCACCGGCGCGGGATCGTCGCGCCCGCACAGGACGAGGACGCTGATCTTGTCCTGCATCGAGCCGAACGGCGCTGTCGCCTGGCCGACTCCGAGGGCCAGCAGCGAGTTCTGGAGCAAGGGCGGAAGGTCGCGCACCTTGACCTGGTCGTTCGACACCACCTCGGCGCCGATCTTCTGCGCCGCCGCCTCGGCGCCGCCGCAGCCGCCCATCGTCTGGCTGGTCTGGACGAGCTCCTGGACCTTGGCCTGGGCCTGCTCCTTGCTGATGCCGGCGGGAATGGGAATGCTGACCTGCTTGAGGCTCAAAACCGCGTCGCGCGGATCGGCGGTGAGGATCTGGCGGGTGTCGGCGACGAGCAGGATCGAGAAGCCGCCGGGAATCGCGATGGGGTCGCTGACCGCGCCGACCGGAAGCGCCTTGACCGCCGCGGAAAGCTGGTCGGGGAGCTGCTCGGCCCGCACCCAGCCGAGCTCGCCGCCGCGGGCGGCCGTCGAGGCCTCGGAGAATTGGCGGGCATAAGCGAGGAACGAGGCGCCGCCGCGCAATTGCTGGACGATCCGGTCGGCATTGGCCCTGACCGAGGCGGCCGTTTCGGGCGTCGCCGAGAGGAAGATCTCGGAGACCTTGTATTCCTGAGTGCCCCGGGCGGCGTTGAGCCGCGCGATGACCGCCTTCACTTCCTCCTCGCTGATGTTGACCCACGGCTCGATCTTGCTGCGCTGCAGCCGGGACCAGGCCATCTCGCCCTGGATCTGGCGCTTGACCGACGTCGCCGACGAGCCGTTGGCGCGCAGGTATGCGGCGAATTCCTGCGCCGACTTGCCGAAGCCCTGGGCGTAGCGCGCGAAATAGGCGTCGACCTCGGCCGGCGTGATCTTGATGTCCTGCGCGGCCGCAGCCTGGATCTGCAGGGTCTCGTCGACGAGGTTCCTCAGCACCTGCTGGCGCAGCCGCTGCATCTCCTCGGGTGGGATCTGGCCCCCGTTGGCGATGACGATGAGCGCGAGCCGCTGGTCGACGTCGGTGCCGGTGATCACCGTTCCGTTGACGATCGCGGTCGCCTTGCGGACCGAGGTATCGGTGTCGCCGAGGAAGGCGGGGTTGCTTGGGAGGTCGAGCGGCGCGGCGCTGGGCCCCGGAACGTTTTCCGCCGGCGCGGCGGCGGGCGCGGTGGCGGCGGGACGCGGGGCCTGGGGGGCGGGGCGGGTGCGCGGGGCCGCCTGGCCGATTGCCGCGAACGCCGCGAAACCGCCGGCCAGCAGCATCGCCGCCCTCTGGAACTTGCCGAGCTTCATCATTCCTCCAAGAAAAGAAGGCCTCTAGCCTTGCCCCGTTGATGCTGAACCGCCGCTTGACGCGCCCCGCTGCTCCTTAGCGCCCGAGGTTCTTGAGCGCCACCCTGATCTGGAAGGTATTGCCGCGGCGGAAGCTTTGCGACGGGTCGTAGTCGCGCCGCCAGGTGAGGCCGACCTCGATGCAATCGTCCTCATAGGCGATTCCGAGCCGGTGGCGGACCGGGTCGAAGCCGTCTGCGAGCGACAGGGGATCCTCCTTGCGGTCGGTCAGATCGATGATCGTCGAGCCGAAGATCGACCAGTAGCGGGCGAACTTCACCCGGCCGCCGAGCCTCACTTCCTCGCGGTCGCGCAGATCCTCGATGGCCGGGTCGATGTTGCGGTCGAGGCGGAGATAGCCGATCGTCGCATAGGTCTGCCGGCCGCCGATCACCGCGTCGATCTCGTTGCGGCGGATGGCGAGCGTGTCCTTGTCGAGCCGGAAGCGGTGGACGAGGTTGAGCTTTCGGCCGATCTTGACGGTGGTGCGCCCGACGAGGTCGGAGAAGCGGTCGGAAAGGCCGGTGCCCTGGGGCAGAAGGCTCGGCTTGCTGTCGAGCCGGTAGCTCTGGCCGATCGTAGTCCGGATCGCGACTCCGGGCAGGTCGACGCCCCAATCGAGGCCGTAGGTGATGCGCGGCCCGTCCTCCCAGCGGTCGTAGCCCGGGAAGCGGTTCAAGGCGAACAGGTTCGAATCCTCGAGGTCGACGGAGCGCGAATCCTCGTTGGGGATGGAGAGGTTGGCGGTCGCTCCGGAGGCGACCAGTTGGACCCGCGGGGTGAGGCGCTGGGTGCCGTCGAGGAAGGGGCCGATCAGCGGCCAGCGCAGCTCGGCGGCGAGCGCGCCGATCGCCCGCGCGTGCCAGCCTTCGGTGCCGCGGTAGATGGGCGTCGCCGTCGCGAGCACGTCGTCGGTATGATAGGCGTCGGCGCGGCCGTAGGCGGTCAGCACCAGCTCCTGGCCGAGGCCGGTGACGCTGCGCCGCTCCCATTGCGCCGCTCCGAAGGCGCGCTGGGTGTCCTGGCCGCCGGTACGAAGGATGGCGAGGCTGTTCGCCTGCAGCTCGACCCGGCCGCCCCAGATCGGGCTCGGCAGGCGCCAGCGCGCGTCGACGGCGGGGAGGGCGAAGGGCTGCTGGCCGCCCTTGTCGGTGGTCCTCAGGCCCTGGAAGGCCCAGCCGGCGATCGAGATGTAGCTGTCGGTGTCGATCCGCTCGGCCTCGACGAACGAGCGCAGCCGGACGTCGCGGCTGATGTCGTAGCGGCGCAGGAAGGTGCGGTCGGTGACGTATTGGGCCGAGCCGGTGAGCGTCCAATAGGGATCGAGCTGGAATCGGCCATTGCCCTGGACATAGGCGCGGAGCCGTTCGTCGAGCGTCGTCGTGGTCGTGCCGGTGATCAATGTCGGGCTGCCGTAGGTGATGTAGCCGTTGAGCTGGAAGGCGCCCAGGGAGGTGACCTGTCGGTACTGGCCCTCGAGCATCGGCAGGACGCCCGAATAAATGTGCGGCGTGAAGGTCGCGTCGCGGTTCGGCCCCGGCTTCCAGTAATAAGGCGTCGCCAGCTCGAGGCCGTTGCGGGAGTTGAACTTGATGTCGGGGACCAGGAAGCCGCTGCCGCCGCCGCCCTGGCCGTCCGGGTGGGAGAAGAAGGGAAGCGCGGCGATCCGCGTGCCGAGCAGGTCGAGCGCGGCGCCCTGGTAGCGGATGCGGTGCTTGTAGGGGTCGTGGACCACCTTGACCGCGGTGATCTGCCAGGTCGGGTTCTTCGGGCAGCCGTCGGGGCTCACCACGGCGCAGGGCGTGTAGGCGGCGCGGTAGAGGGTCGTGTAGCCGTTCTTGCGCTCCGCCTTCATCGCCGCGAGCCGCCCGCCGTCCTCGAGCACGAGGAGAAGGTTGTCGGCGACGGCGTCCTTCATCTGGTTGGTGAGGACGATGTCGTCGCCATAGGCGACATGGCCTTCGGGCGTGACCAGGCGGACGTTGCCGACCGCGCGGACCTCGTCGGTCTTGCGGTTCCAGCTGACGCTGTCGGCGCGAAGGTCGTTGCCCTCGCTGTGCATCTGGACGTTGCCGCTCGCCGTCACCCGGTCCGCATCCTGGTCGTAGACCAGCTGGTCGGCGCTGAACGCGACCTGCCGCGTGTCCTCGTCGGAAGCGCCGGCCGGGGCGGGGGCCGGCTTCGCGGCCTCGTCCTGGGCGAATGCGGCGGCGGGCGCCGAGAGCAGCAGGGGGAGGGCCGTCAGGCAGATGAAATCGAGCTTCTTCACATTCCCCGCCGCTCAACTGGCACAGGCGACCGTCGCCGCCGCTATCGCACCGCGCGCCACCGGCTGCAACCGGCGCGGCGAAGCGGGCACGACGGCCTTTGCAAGCGTGGGCGCGATTGCCTAGAGGGGCGGCGAGGGCGGCCGCCGCCCGGCTCCAGGAGTCTTTCAGCACATGAATGTCAGCTTCGCTTCCGAACGTCCCTCCGGTTCCCACGCGCTGGCGTTCCCGGTGTGGAGCGACGACCTGCTCAACGACCGGCTGGCGTCGCTGCCCGAGGAGGCGCGGACCCTCGTCGCGCGGGCGGCCGAGGCGCAGCGCTTCGAGCGCGAGCTCGGGGCCGTCGTCGAGGCCTTCATTCCCGAGAACGACCAGGTCCGCCGGATCCTCCTCGTCGGCCTCGGCGCGAAGAAGGACGAGCCGGCGCCGTGGGAGAAAGCCGGCGGAGCCCTGACCGCCAAATTGCTCACCTCGGGCGAGACAAGGCTGGTCGTCGACCTGACCGGAACCGGCGCCGACTCCGAGGCGGCGGCGCGGCTCGCCTTCGCCGCCAGGGCGCGCGGCTGGCGCTACGACAGATACCGCACGAAATTGACTCGCAAGCAGAAGCCCACCCTTGAGGAGATAGTCGTCGTCGGAGCAGACGAGGGCGACGGATGGCGCCGCGCCACGGCGCTGCTCGACGGCCTCGCGCTCACCCGCGAGCTGGTCACCGAGCCGGCCAACATCATCTATCCGGAAAGCTTCGAGGCGCGCGCCCCGCGCACGTTGGAGCCGCTCGGGGTCGAGATCCGCGTACTCGACGAAAAGGAGATGGCGGAACTCGGCATGGGCGCCCTGCTCGGAGTCGGCCAGGGCTCGGTGAAGCCGCCGCGGCTGCTCGCGATGCGCTGGAACGGCGGCGGCGCGGCCAAGGCGGTCGTGTTCGTCGGCAAGGGCATCACCTTCGACACCGGCGGAATCTCGATCAAGCCGGCGGCCGGCATGGAGGCGATGAAGTGGGACATGGGCGGCGCCGGCGCCGTCACCGGGGCGATGGCCGCTTTGGCGACACGCAAGGCCAGGGCGAACGTCGTCGGCATCTGCGCGCTCGCCGAGAACATGCCCGACGGCAACGCCCAGCGGCCGGGCGACGTCGTCACCAGCCTCTCCGGGCAGACGGTCGAGGTGATCAACACCGATGCGGAAGGGCGCCTCGTCCTCGCCGACGCGATCACCTGGGCGCAGCGCGAGTACAAGCCGGAGGTGCTGGTCGACCTCGCGACCCTTACGGGCGCGATGATCATCGCCCTCGGCCACGAGTTCGGCGGCATGTTCTCGAACGACGACGGGCTCGCCGCCCAGCTCGATGCCGCCGGCAAGGCGACCGGCGACCGGCTGTGGCGGATGCCGCTGACCGAGGCGTTCGACAAGCTGATCGAATCGCCGATCGCCGACATGAAGAATGTCGGCCCGCGCGAGGGCGGCTCGATCACCGCCGCGGCCTTCATCCAGCGCTTCGTCGAGAGCGGGGTCAAATGGGCCCATCTCGACATCGCCGGAACGGTCTGGGCGGACAAGGCCGGGACTCTCCACGACAAGGGCGCCACCGGGTTCGGAGTCGCTTTGCTCGACCGCTTCGTGGCGGACAATTTCGAGGGGTGATCGTCGACTTCTACCACCTCACCGCCTCGCCGCTCGAGCGGGTGCTGCCGAGCATCTGCGAGAAGGTGCTGGCGCAGGGGGAGCGGCTGGTGGTGGTAGCGGGCGCGGACGTCCTCGCCCGCCTCGACGAGCAGCTGTGGACCTACGGGCGCGATTCCTTCCTGCCCCACGGCCGGGGCGATCCGGAACGCCAGCCGGTCCTGCTCGCCGAGACTCCGGAGCCCGCCAACGGCGCGACCCACGTCGCTCTCGCCGACGGCGAGTGGCGCGAGGCGGCATTGGGCTTCGAGCGCGCCTTCTATTTCTTCGACTCGGCGCACCTCGATGCGGCCCGCACCGCCTGGCGGTCGCTCAAGGACCGGCCCGAAGCGGAGGCGCGCTACTGGAAGCAGGACGAGCGCGGCAAATGGGTGCAGGGACCCTGAGCCTTGCCACTGGCGCGGCGCCCCTCTAGAGGCGCGGCCAAATCCCCATCCCCTCTACCTGGAGTTTCCTCGGCCATGGCGACCGAACGCACCTTCTCGATCATCAAGCCCGACGCGACCCGCCGCAACCTGACCGGCGCGATCACCGGGATGCTCGAGGAAGCCGGGCTGAAGGTCGTCGCCTCGCGCCGAATCCACATGACGAAGGCGCAGGCCGAGGGCTTCTACGCCGTCCACCGCGAGCGGCCCTTCTTCAACGACCTCGTCGCCTTCATGACCTCCGGCCCGGTCGTCGTCCAGGTGCTCGAGGGCGAGAATGCGGTGCTGCGCAACCGCGAGGTGATGGGCGCGACCAACCCGGCAAATGCCGACGAAGGCACGATCCGCAAGACCTTCGCCGAATCGATCGAGGCGAACAGCGTCCACGGCTCCGACAGCCCGGAGAATGCCAGGATCGAGATCGACTTCTTCTTCAGGCCCGAAGAGATCGTCGGCTGATTATCTCCTCCCCCGGATTTCCGGGGGAGGGGGACCAGCCGTAGGCTGGTGGAGGGGATCCTTCGGCTTGGCAACGAACAAAGCAGCCCCTCCACCGCGTTGCACGCGGTCCCCCTCCCCTGCAAAGGCAGGGGAGGAAAGCCTCGTCACCTCCGCCGCGACTTCCACAGGGCGTCGAGTCGCGCCTGCGCTTTCGCCGCCGGGACCCTTTGCACCAGCGCCAGTCCCTTCAATTCGACGTCGGTGCCGCCGAGCAGGCCGCCGCCGCTCTCCTTGTAGCCGATATCGTAGAGGGCGGTGTCCTCGATGGTCGCTCCGCCGCCGGCGGTGAAGCGGGTGGTGATCGCCACCGGCATCCGCGCGTCGCCGGGGCGTTTCTTGTCATCGTCCTCGTGCGCCTTCTTGACCGCGCGCTTCACCCAATCCGCCTCGATCCGGGCGTCGGTCGTGTCGATCGCTCCGAGGCCGAGCGGGGCGGCGAACAGCAGCGTCTGGCCCTGGATGACCTGATCGGAATCGTGCGGCGCCAGAGTCAGCCTCTTGCCGCCGCCGCTCGCCCTGAGCACCAGATTGTGCGAGGCGGCGCCCTGTTCGGCCTTTTGCTCGGCGCGGTCGCGCTCGTTGGCGCGGCGCTCGACCCAGCTGTTCCACAGAGCGAGGGCGGAGATGACCACCCCGACCACCGCCAGGACCTCGCCGAGCGTGATCCAGCGCCGCCGGATCGCGGCTTTCTCCTCGCGCTCGGCGGCGCTTTCGTAGGGTTCAGCCATGCGTTCCTTCCTTCGCCAGGACGAATTCGGCCGCGAAGGCGTCGAGCGCCTCCGGATAGAGCTTGTGCTCCTCGGCGAGCACGCGCTCGGCCAGCGCCTCCGCGGTGTCGCGCTCGCGGATCCGCACCTTCGCCTGAGCGATCACCGGCCCGTCGTCGAGCGCCTCGGTGACGATGTGCACCGAGCAGCCCGCCCACGTCTCGCCGGCGGCGAGCGCCCGCGCGTGGGTGTCGAGGCCCTTGTAGAGGGGGAGCAGCGACGGGTGGATGTTGAGGATCCGTCCCTCCCAGGCGCGGATGAACTCGGCGGAGAGTAGCCGCATGTAGCCGGCGAGGGCGACGATGTCGCAGTCGTGGCGGCGGAGTTCGGCGTCAAGCAGGCGGTCGAATTCCTCGCGCTTCATGCCTCTGTGGCTTTTCGTCCAGGTGGGGAGGCCGAGCCGCTTCGCCGCGACCAGCCCGCGCGCTTCCGGAACGTTCGATGCCACGAGGGCGATGTCATACCAGCGCGGCTCGCGGCGCTTGTGCTCGGAAAGCGCGATCATGTTGGTGCCGCGCCCGGAGATGAGCAGGCCGACCCGCGCCCGCTCAGCCATGGTGACTCGCCGACCAATCGTCCCGCGCCGACCAGGTCCCGCGCGGCCCGGCGACGGTGCAGCCGCGTTCGCCCGGCTCGATCCGGCCGACGTGGAAGACAGTTTCCCCTGTTTCCTCAAGAGCCTGCATTACGTCTTTCACATCGTCCTCGGAGACGATGACCGCCATGCCGATGCCGCAGTTGAAGGTCCGCGCCATCTCTTCCGGCTCGATATTCCCCTGCGCCTGGAGGAAGGCCATCAGCCGCGGCTGCGGCCACGCCCCGGCGTCGATCCGGGCGCACAGCCCTTGGGGAAGCACCCGCGGGATATTCTCGAGCAGGCCGCCGCCGGTAATGTGGGCCATCGCGGCGACCTTTCCGGCGCGGACGAGGGGGAGGAGCGGCTTCACGTAGATCCGCGTCGGCGCCAGCAGCGCCTCGATCAGCAGCACGTCCTGGTCGAACAAAGCCGGGCGGTCGAGCTTCCAGCCCCTGTCCTCGGCCAGCCGGCGCACCAGCGAGAAGCCGTTCGAATGGACGCCGGAGGAGGCGAGGCCGAGGATGACGTCGCCCGCCTCGACCCGGCTTCCGGTCAGCGCCTCGCCGCGCTCGACCGCGCCGACGCAAAAGCCGGCGAGGTCGTAGTCGCCCGCCGCGTACATGCCCGGCATCTCGGCCGTCTCGCCGCCGATCAGCGCGCAGCCGGCCTCGCTGCAGCCGCGCGCGATCGACGCGATCACCCGCTCGGCGACCTCGGGGTCGAGCTTCCCGGTCGCGAAATAATCGAGGAAGAAGAGCGGCTCTGCACCTTGCACGATCAAATCGTTGGCGCACATCGCGACGAGATCGATGCCGACCCCATCGTGGCGCCCGCTGGCGATGGCGAGCTTCAGCTTGGTGCCGACGCCGTCATTGGCGGCGACCAGCAACGGGTCGCGATAGCCCGCCGCCTTGAGGTCGAAGAAGCCGCCGAAGCCGCCCAGGGCCGCGTCGGCGCCCGGCCTTGCCGTCGCCTTCGCCAAAGGCGCGATCGCCTTGACCAGGGCGTTGCCCGCGGCGATCGACACGCCGGCCTTGGCGTAGGTGTAGGAGGGATTGTCGGTCACGCGCGTCCTTCGATACACGGCTTCGCCAGGCTCAGCCGTTACTCAGGATGAGCGGTGGGAATCAGCCGCTTGCCGCTCATCGTGAGTAGGGACCGAGCCTGTCGAGGGCCCGTATCGAACGACTAACCACATCCCGCTTGGATTTCCACGTCCAACTCGCCAAAAGGCGGGCGTGAAGCTTCCCGCGCGTCTCCCGCTCGCTCTGGCCCTTGCCGCCTCGCTCGTCCTGCCGGGAGCGGTCGACGCGCAGCTCGAGGGGTCCGACCGCGGCGTGCCGCCGATCGACAGTTCGAGCAGCTTCGAGGTCGGCGGGATCGACGTCGACGTCGTCGCCGCCGATTCCGAGAAGGCGCGGCAGGAAGGCTGGCGCGAGGCGCAGCGCAAGGGCTGGAAGGCGCTCTGGGCCAAGACCCACGGCGGCTCGGGCGACGCGCCCGCGCTCAACGATTCCGCGCTGGACGCGATGGTCTCGGGCATCGTCGTCGAGCAGGAGCAGATCGGCCCCAGGCGCTACATCGCCACCCTCGGCGTCCTCTTCGACCGCGCCCGCACCGGCCAGCTGCTCGGAGTCGGGGGCGTGGTCCACCGCTCGGCGCCGATGCTGGTCATCCCGGTGATGCTGACCGGGGGCGCCTTCACCAGCTTCGAATATCGCAACGAATGGCAGAAGGCCTGGGCGCGGTTCCGCACCGGAAACAGCCCGGTCGACTATGTCCGCCCGACCGGCTCCGGCATCGATCCGTTGCTGCTCAACGTCATGCAGGCGCGCCGGCCGGGCCGCGGCTGGTGGCGGATGCTGCTCAACCAATATGGCGCCGCCGACCTGGTCGTGCCGGAGGTCCATCTGAAGCGGCTGTGGCCGGGCGGCCCCGCGATCGGCACCTTCACCGCCCGCCACGGCCCCGACGGCGCCGTGCTCGGCTCGTTCACCTTGCGCGTGGAGACCAGCGCGGCCATCCCCAAATTGCTCGACGCGGGCGTTCAGCGGCTCGACGGCCTCTATTCGGACGCGCTGGCGACCGGCGCGCTGAGGCCCGACCCGACGCTGGCCATGCCGCCCCCGCCGCCGCCGCCCGAGGAAACGCAGGCGCCGCCCGAGGAGACGCCGGTGCTGCCGGTCGATACCGGCGCGGCGACCGGCATCACCACGTTCAGCATCCAGGTCGACACGCCCGACGCCGATGCGGTCCAGCGCGCCGAGCTCGCCGTCAGCCGGGTCCCGGGCGTCACCTCGGCGCTCACCACCAGCCTCGCGCTTGGCGGCACCTCGGTGATGCGGGTCACCGATGCCGGCGACGCCGCCGCCTTTTCCGCGGCGCTGGAGGCCGAGGGCTGGCAGGTCAGCGGTTCGGGGACCAGCCTTCGGATCTCGCGGGGAGGAGGCGACTGAACGTGTCGCAGATCGCGCTGCCG
>JAXDPL010000081.1:0-2588 GCA_034668385.1 Sphingomonadales bacterium
CGCGCGGGCGCGAAGGCGGGGATGGTCGAGCCCGGTGGCGACGGCGAGCTCGACCTGCCCCCGCGCCCGGCCGAGCCGCACCCCGTTCACCGCCGCATTCTCGGCCGCCACCTCGATCGCCACCCGATCGATGTCCGACGCCGCCGCCCGCGCCGCCGGCCATAGCCGCAGCGCCGCGAAGGCGAGCAGGCCGGTGCCTGTGCCGAGGTCGAGGAGGTTCGAGAAAGCGAGGCCCCGGTCCTTCATCCGGCTGATCGCCTCGAGGCAGCCGCTGGTCGTCTCGTGCTGCCCGGTGCCGAACGCGCGACCGGCGTCGATCTCGAGCGCGATAGCGCCCGCCGGGGCCTCGCCGCGATGCTGCGGCGTGTGGACGAAGAAGCGCCCCGCCCGGATCGGCTCGAGCCCTGCCTGGCTGATCGTCACCCAGTCCTGGTCCTCGACCCGCTCCACGGTCGGGACGGCCCCCGCGGCGCTCGGCACCAAAGCGGCGAGATGCGCCAGCATGTCGGGCGTCGGCTTGTCGGTGAAATAGGCGTCGAGCCGCCACGCCTCGGGCTGCGACGAATCGGCTTCCGAGGTCATCAGCACCGGCGGCACGTCGAGCAAGGCGAGCGGGCTGATATCGTCCCGGAGGCCCTCCGCCTCGGCCCGAGTGCAGGGGAGGGTAACCTTCCAGCTGTCGGTCACTATCGCTCCTCCCCGGAACGGGGTGGGGGACCATGCGAAGCATGGTGGAGGGGGCCCACGCCTCCATGCTCGCTGCGCTCGCCCCCCGCCACCAGCCTGCGGCTGGTCCCCCTCCCCGTTCCGGGGAGGAGCCTAGCGCACATAGCTCGCGCCGTTGACGTCGATCACCGCGCCCGTCGCCGAGGGCGGCGCGTCGACCGCCAGCCACCGCACCGTCTCCGCGACCTCGGCCGCCGTCGCGACCCGGCCCAAAGGTATGTCAGCCAGGATCTGCTGGCCGCCGCGGCTCGACATATAATCGTCGATCATCTCCGAGGCGGTGAAGCCGGGGCACACCGCGAAGGCGAGGATGCCCTCGGCGGCATAACCGCGGGCGATCGACTTGGTCATGCCGATCATGCCGGCCTTGGAGGCGGCATAATGCCAGTGCTGCGGCGAATCGCCGCGATAGGCGGCCCGGCTGGCGACGTTGACGATCCGGCCGCCGCGCTGCTCGCGAAAGTGCAGCACGGCGAGCCGGCAGAGCTCGGCGGATGCGGTGAGGTTGACCCGCATCGTCCGCTCCCACTCCGCCACCCACGCCTCCGCGGCCGAATCGACCGGGTTGGCTTCGAAGATGCCGGCATTGTTGACCAGCGCGTCGATCCGCCCGCCCTGCCGTTCCAGCGCCTCCCGCCAAAGCGCCTCCGCCGCGCCGGGCTTGGACAGGTCCGCCGCAATCCGGCCATCGCCGCCGGCCGAGGAATGGCCGACGACATTGTGTCCGGCCAGCGCGTCGGCGATCGCCTTGCCGATGCCCCGGCTGGTGCCGGTGACGAGGATATTGAGCTTTGCCATGGCGCAGCCCCTTAGGGGCGTCGGAGGGACAGGGGAAGCGCCCCTAATCCTCCCTGTCGGCGCAGCCGATGGGGAGGGGGGTGTAGGCGGGTCGGCATGCCGGGGGCATGCCGAGAGCCGGAACCGGCTGCGCAGCAGCCGTCGGGCGAAGCATGGTGGAGGGGCTATGCTGACTCAGAAATGCCCCTCCACCGCGTTTCACGCGGTCCCCCTCCCCATGCGCTTCGCGCACAGGGAGGACTGGAGATGCCTCAGGCCACGTCGGCGAAATAGTCGACGAGGCGGTCGACCGCGAGGTCGGTGAGGCCGAGGCCCATTCGCCGCTGGTCCTGGCGGGTGCGGCGTTCGGTGACGAGGCCGGCGGCGGTCAGCTTCTCGACCAGCGCCGGGCCCTCGGCCGGATCGATTCGCGCGGCCTCATAGGCTTCGGGAAGGGTCAGGTCCCGCCCGTCCTCGTAGGCGACGAACAAAGCAAGCAGCAGGTCCCAGGCCGGCTCGCCGAACAGTCCGGGCGGGAATCGGGCGTCGCGGCGGCGGCGCTCGTCGTAGAGCCGCTCAGCCACCGCGCGAAGCCCACCGATCTCGCCGGAAATGACCGCGGTCAGGGCGCGGACGCGCGCGATCGTCTGCCGGAGAACCTCGTTCACCGCCTCGACGTTCGAGCGATCGACTTCCTGGACCACGTAGTCTTCCCCTGCCCCGCTTTAACCGCTTCTCGCGGACTGCGCACGCATTTCTTTGCCGGTTTGCGGGGAGGACGGCGGTGCTCATTGCAACAGCCCGAGCGCCCGGAAGCTGGTCCAGGCCGAGCCGGCGATGATCACATGGTCGTGGATGCAGATGTCGAGCGCTCCGGCGGCCATCGCGATCCGCCGGGTCGCCTCGACGTCGCTGGCGCTCGGCGTCGGGTCGCCCGAGGGGTGGTTGTGGACGAGGATAATCGCGGTGGCGCCGACCTCCAGCGCCCGCCGAACGATCTCGCGCGGATGCACCGCCGTCTCGTTGACCGACCCTTCCGCCAGGGTCTCGTCGAACAGCAGATGGTTGCGCGCATTGAGGAACAG
>JAXDPL010000082.1:0-17367 GCA_034668385.1 Sphingomonadales bacterium
TGGTAGCTGTCCCTAATCTAGGCGCCGAGCGGAAGCTCGCGCTGGTCGGGCTCGAATCGGTACCAGCCGTTGGGGCCGAGCCGCTCGAGCGGGCGGAAGCGGGCCTTGTAGGCCATTCGCCTCGAATTCTCGACCCAATAGCCGAGATAGACGTAGGGCAGCCCCGCCTTGGCGGCCCGGACGATATGGTCGAGGATGATATAGGTGCCGAGGCCGGAGCGGGCCGGCTCGTCCGGCTCGAAGAAGCTGTAGATCATCGACAGCCCGTCGCCCTGCTGGTCGGTGAGGCAGGCGCCGACCAGGCGGCCCTGGCGGCCGTCGCTCGGCCGCTCGCGATATTCGATGACGTAGGTCCGGACCGGGCTCTGCTCGACCATGTCGGCGAAGTCGCTCTCGTCCATGCCGACCATGCCGCCATCCGGATGGCGGTGCTTCAGGTAGCGGCGGAGCAAGGCATATTGCTCCTCTGTCGCCCAGGGCTTGCAGGCGGTGACTTCGAGGTCGGCATGGCGCTTGAGCATTCGCCGCTGAGACGCGTTGGGCTGGAACTCACCCGCGACGACCCGCACCGAGACGCAGGCGGCGCAGTCCATGCAGCTCGGCCGATAGGCGACGGCCTGGCTGCGGCGAAAGCCGATCCGCCCAAGCGCGTCGTTCAATTCGCCCGCATGCTGGCCGCTCAGCTCCGTGAACACCTTCCTCTCCGTCTTGCCCGGCAGATAGGGGCAGGGGGCGGGGCTGGTGACGAAGAAACGGGGAAAGCGGAATGGTGCGCTCAACGGGACTCCGAAGGCCAGGGGTGGACCGATGGTTTATGCGACTTGGAAGCCCGGATGAAAAGGGCGGCTCGGCGCAAAAACCGGGTCGACGGGCGAGCGTTCCAGCCCGGGACGGGCGGCTTAGTGAATCTCTACGGGGTGAACGCTGAATCCGGCCTCGTGAAGCGCGTCGACCAGAGCCTGGAGATGGGCCGCATCGCGCGCCTCGCATTCGATATCGATGAAGGCGTCCTTGGCCGGCAGGGTGGTGAAGACGCGCTGGTGATAGACTTCGATCACGTTGACGCCGTGGGCGTCGAACAATTTCACCACCGAATAGAGCGCCCCCGGCCGGTCCTGGAGCTGGATCCGCAGCCGCGCCATGCGGCCGGAGCGGACGAGATCGCGCAGCAGCACGGTGGCAAGCAGCCGCGTGTCGATATTGCCGCCGGTGAGGACGAGGCCGACCTTGCGGCCTTCGAACCGCTCGCGGTTGGCGAGCAGGGCGGCGAGTCCGGCGGCGCCGGCCCCTTCCGCCACCGTCTTCTCGATCTGCAGGTAGAGGCTCACCGCCGTCTCGATCGACCGCTCGCCGACCAGGAGGATCTCGTCGACAAGACGGCTTATGATGGCCCGCGTGCCCTCCGCCGGGCTTTTGACCGCAATCCCTTCGGCGATGGTGTCTCCCGCGGAGGGCATCGCCTTGCCCGTGATCGCGCAATACATCGAAGGATAGAGCTCGGCCTGCACGCCGACGATCTCGATATCCGGCCTCAGCGCCTTGGCCGCCGTCGCGATGCCGGAGATGAGGCCGCCGCCGCCGATCGGCACGACCAGGGTCTCGATCTCCGGTGCCTGGTCGAGAAATTCGAGCGCGACCGTGCCCTGGCCGGCCATGATCTCCGGGTCGTCGAACGGATGGATGAAGGTGAGACCTTGCGCCGCTTCCATGCGTCGCGCCTCGGCATAGGCTTCGTCGTAGAACTCGCCGTGGAGAACGACCGTCGCGCCATGGCCCTCGGTCTGCGACACTTTGATGCTGGGCGTGGAGCGGGGCATCACGATCGTCACCGACACGCCAAGCCTGGCGCCGTGATAGGCGACCGCCTGCGCGTGGTTGCCGGCCGACGCGGCGATCACCCCGCGCCGCCGCGTCGCCTCGTCCATCAGCAGCAATTTGTTGAGCGCCCCGCGCTCCTTGTAGGCGGCGGTGAACTGCAAATTCTCGAATTTCACCCACACCTCGGCGCCGGTCACGACGGAGAGGGTTCGGCTGTACAGCGCCGGAGTCCGGACGATCTGTCCTTCGATGCGGCGGGCCGCGGCCTCGATGTCGGCAAGGGTCACCGGGAGGGCTTCGACGGGCGCGGGGCTGGCCATTGCGGCGGGCTCTACTCCATCTAGCGCGCGCGCGGAACAAGGCTTATCGCCCTGCCATGTCGTTCAAAAAGCTGCTCGCCGCGCTCGCGGCCCTGCTCCTCGCTCTCCCCGCATCCGCCGACGTGCTCGTCGACAATGTCAACGGCTACTCGATCGACCGGGAGGGACATGTCGTCCGCTTCGCTGCGTTGCTGGTCGGCGACGACGGCAAGATCCAGCAGCTCTATCGCCAGGGCGAGCGCAGGCCGGACCGCACCCGCTTCCGCTTCGACGGCAAGGGCCGCACCCTCCTGCCCGGCCTGATCGACGCCCACGGCCACGTCATGGAGCTCGGCCTCGGCGCGCTCCAGCTCGATCTCAGCGACACCCACTCGCTGCAGGAAGCGCAAGCGAAGATCCGCGCTTACGCCGCGGCCAACCCGCTGCCGCGCTGGATCGTCGGCCGCGGCTGGAACCAGGAGATCTGGGGCCTCGGCCGCTTCCCGACCGCCGCCGAGATCGACTCTGTGGTCGCCGACCGGCCGGTCTGGCTGAGCCGGGTCGACGGCCATGCCGGCTGGGCCAACAGCCTCGCCATGCAGGAGGCCAAGGTCACCGCCCGGACCGCCTCCCCGCCCGGCGGCCGAGTGGAAACCGTAGCAGGCAAGCCGAGCGGAATCTTCGTCGACGCCGCCCAGCAGCTGATCGAGAAAGCAGTCCCCCCACCCCTGCCGCGGGTTCGCGACCTCGCCTTCCAGAAGGCGCAGGACATATTGCTCGGCTTCGGGCTTACGGCCACCTCGGACATGGGAACCTCGCCCGAGGACTGGCTGGTCATGCGCCGCGCCGGCGACGTTGGCCGGCTGAGGGTGCGGATCATGTCCTACGGCCTCGGCGTCGATTCCGCGCTCGCCATCGCCGGCACCGGCCCGACTCCGTGGCTCTACGGCGACCGGTTGCGGATGGTCGGGGTCAAGCTCTACGCCGACGGCGCGCTCGGCTCGCGCGGCGCCTGGCTGAAGGCGCCCTACAAGGACGCGCCGACTCAGCGCGGCCTGCCTTTCCACTCCGACACCGAGATCCGCAATTTGATGAGCCGGGCGGCGATGGACAATTTCCAGGTCGCGGTCCACGCCATCGGCGACGCCGCCAACGCGCAGATATTGGGCGCGATCGACGAGCTTTCCGACACCTACAAGGGCGACCGGCGCTGGCGGATCGAGCACGCCCAGATCGTCGATCCCGCCGACCTTCCGAAATTCGCGCTGCACGGCACCATTGCCTCGATGCAGCCGACCCACGAGACCTCGGACTGGCGGATGGCGCAGGCGCGGATGGGGATGGAGCGCCTCGGCGGCGCCTATGCCTGGAAGAGCATGATCGCCAACGGCGTGCCGCTCGCCTTCGGCTCCGACTATCCGGTGGAGAGCCCCAACCCCTTCCCCGGCCTCGCCGCCGCGGTGAGCCGCGAGGACCGGAACGGCGAGCCGGCGGGAGGCTGGATGCCCGAGCAAAGGCTGAGCCTCGAGCAGGCGCTCGCCGCCTTCACCCGAACCGCCGCTTATGCCGGCTTCGCCGAGGACCGGCTGGGCAGCCTCGAGCCCGGCCATTATGCCGATTTCATCTTCGTCGACCGCGATATCTTCGCCGGCGCGACCGCCGAGCAGATCCGCCAGACCAAGGTGCTGGAGACCTGGATGGCCGGTCAGCGGGTCTGGCCCAATTAGCTCCTCCCCCGGTTTTCCGGGGGAGGGGGATCATGCGAAGCATGGTGGAGGGGCTTTCTGGGCAAGGGGCCCCTCCACCAGCCTTCGGCTGGTCCCCCTCCCCTCGAAATCGAGGGGAGGATTATTGAGCCAGTCCGGTCACGCGGCCAACGGTCAGGATTTGCGGCAGGACCTCCGCCGGTTTGCCTGGAGCGTACCAGAGGTAGAGGGGGACGCCCGAACGGCCCTGCTTCTCGAGGAAGCGGCCGATCGCCGGATCGCCGCGGGTCCAGTCGCCGACCAGCACGGCGACGTCGTGCGCGCGGAAGGCGTCGGCGACCTCCCGCTGTTCCAGCACGGCCTTTTCGTTGACCTTGCAGGTGAGGCACCAGTCGGCGGTGAAATAGACGAAGACCGGGCGGCCCGCGGCCCTCAGCGAGGCCAGCCGCGCCTCGCTGAATGCCTCGGCGCCGACGATGCCGGTTGACGGGCCTGCGGCCCTCTGCACGCTCGGGAGAAAGGCGAGCCCGGCCGCGGCCGCCGCGAGGGCCGGGAGC
Organism: Sphingomonadales bacterium; assembly: GCA_034668385.1. Lineage (GTDB taxonomy): Bacteria > Pseudomonadota > Alphaproteobacteria > Sphingomonadales > Sphingomonadaceae > Allosphingosinicella. The sequence goes on from JAXDPL010000082.1 coordinate 4,381, forward strand.
AAGGCAAGCCAGCGCCCGCGCCGCCCCGCCCACCAGAGCGCAACGCCGAGGAGGACGAGCAGGCCGATGCCGATCAACACCGCAACGCCGCCAGCCTGCCGTTCCAGGAGCCAGCCGAGCCACAAGGCGGTCAGCGCCATCGGCACCGCCAGGATGCGGCGCAGCCGGCTCATCCACGCGCCCGGCCGCGGCAGGCGGCGGCGGAGCGCCGGGACGAAGCCCAAAGCCAGGAAGGGCAGAGCGAGGCCGAATCCCAGGCCGGCGAAAACGGCGAGCGCCGCCGCGGCCGGCAGGACCAGCGCGGCGCCGAGCGCCGCGCCCATGAACGGCCCGGTGCAGGGCGTCGCGACGAAGGCGGCGAGCGCGCCGGTCCAGAACGCCCCGGCCAGGCCGCCGCGCCGCGCCAGCGCCTCGCCGCCGCCGAAGCCCGGCAGCTCGAAGAGGCCTGCGAGGTTGAACGTGATCGCGCCGACGAGCAGGAGCAGAAGCAAGGTCACGCGCGGGTCCTGGAGCTGGAAGGCCCAGCCGACGGCCGCGCCCCCCGCCCGCACCGCCAGCAACGTCGCCCCGAGCGCCAGGCAGACCGAAACCACGCCGGCGGTATAGGCGAGCGCCTCCCGCCGCGCCGACCCCTCGTCGCCGCCGGCGCGGGCCAGGCTCAGCGCCTTGAGGCTGAGGATCGGGAAGACGCAGGGCATGACGTTGAGCAGCAGCCCGCCGGCGATCGCGCCGAGCAGGGCGAGGAGTGCGGCCGTCAGGCCCCGCGCCGGGGCCGACGCGGCCGCCACCGGCGTTCCGGCGGCCGGCACCTTTCCCGGCGCCGCCTTCACTTCGAGGCCCTGACCGCCGCCGATGGCGAGGATGCCCTCGACCGCTCCCGGCTTCCCACCTCCCGCTTGCGTCTCCACGATCAGCCAGTCGCCGCGCCGCGACACGCTCTGCGGCGCCCCGTAAGCGAGCGCGCCGTCGGTGCGCGGGAAGAAATAGGCCTCGTCGAGGCCGACCGAGGCCGGCAGCGGAACGCCGAGGCGGAACCGCCCGCTCATTTCCTCGAAGCGGGCGGCAGCGCCGAGCGGCCGCGGCAAGGCGGCGCGATAGCGGTCGAAGGCGGGGTCGCGCCCGCTGCCGCCGGGACCGAGGGTGAGGGCGGTGGCGACGTCGGCGCTCTCGGGCACGCAAAGCTGCTCGGTGCAGACCAGATAGTCGATCTTCGCCGCAATCGGGACGGCCGCGCCGGAGGCGGCGTCGGCGGGAAGCTTCAGGTCGACGAGCGCCGCATATTGACCCTCATAAACGTAGTTCATCAGGCCGGCGACGAGCAGCCGCTGCGGCACCGGATAGCGCGGCGGTCCGACGACGGCGCCGGCGGGAAGGGTCCAGGCGATCCGGTTCGGGATGCCCGCGTCGCCCGGATTCTCCCAATAACCGTGCCAGCCCGGGCGAGGGCGCATGACGATGGCGAGGGTCACCGTGCCGCCCGACGGCGCCGCCCGAGTCTCGGAGGCCAGTGACACATCCATGTGGCGGACCGGCGCGGCGCCCGCCGCGGCGGCTGGAAGCGCGCACGCCAGAAGGAGGAGAAGCCGGCGGATCACGCGGAGCGGCGCCAGGCTTCGAGCGCGGCGTGGACGGAAGCGAGGTGCTCCGCGGCGGCCGCTCGCACGGCGTCGCTCGCCCCTTCCCGCTTCTCCGCCGCGTCGGCGCGGAAGGCGCGGTTTGGATCCTTGGCGTCCCGCTCCGCCGCGGCCGCCAGCGCGCTTTCATCCACCGGGTGCGACGCCACGCCGAAATGCGGAAGTATCCGCGCTTTTACCGCGGTGGGCAGCTCCGAATAGTCGACCGCCAGTCCGCCCTCGCGGTGATCGAGCGCCGCCGAAGCGATCCGCTCCAGCACCTGCGCGCAATAGGCTTCACCGGGGGCGTCGGACGCCGAGGCCAGCCCGTAGAAAGCCGGCGGGATGAGCTGGGGGACGGTCTGCGGACCGCGCTGCCGCATCTGCGAGACGAGGATTTCGACCGGATCCCGATAGAGGAAGACCCAGGGCACGTTCGGGAAAGCCGCCCGGAACAGCGGGAGCGCCAGCGTGTGCCAGGAATCGAGCTTGACGAAGAAGGGGCCGCCGCGCCGCTCGGCCCGCCGCCCGTAGGCGCCGATCATTACCCTCAGCGCCGCCGCGCGTTGCGCCTCGCTCCAGGCGGCGGCGGGCCCGAGTTGGAGGATCGCATCGATGGGAGGCGCCTCGGATATCGATGTGCTTCGCGGCAAGGCGCCCAGCATCCGCGCGACCAGGGTGGAGCCGCAGCGGGATTGATGGAAGATCAGGCCATCGGGCTCACGCACCGGCCCGGGCTCGTCGAGCAGGGCGCCGAGCCGGGTGGCGTAAGGGAGCAAGCGGTTGTACGGCCGCGACGTCGCCCGCATCGCCGACATGGCGAAGAAGGGATCGGTGAGCTCGGCCCCGGCGAAGCAGGCCCAGTCGATGAGCGCGTCGCCCTCCCCAAGCGGGGCCAGTGCGACGGGCAGCCAATCGCCGCGGGGCGGCCGGGCGTGGACCTTCGGCGGCGGGAAAAGCCGGCCGACGCCGGGCAGGCCGGGCCGCATCCGCGCCTCGATCGCGTCTGCCGACAGGGTAAGGCCGAGCCCCGCGGCGAGATCGGCGGCCTCGGCGGCGAAATCGTCGGTCCGCTCATGACGGGCCAGCGCGAGCTGGAGCGCTGGGTCGTCGAGCAGGGCGGCCTCGAACCGCTCGAAGGCGTCTCCTTCAGTCTCCGCCACGTCCCGCATCGTTCCTCCCTACCCAAGCGGGGCGGGAGGCGGTAGCCTTCGCGGCGCGAGGGGAAGGAACTCATGGCGACACTGGTCGAGCCGGTACCGCAATGGCGATGGCCCGACCGCCTGCGCCTGCCGCTGGCCTTCGACCCGGCACGGCTCGCCGCCGACCTCGCGGCGCTTGAGGCGGCCGAATGGACGCACCATTTCGTCCGCGACAATTACGAAGGCGACTGGAGCGTGGTGCCGCTGCGCGCGCCGGTCGGGGAGACTCACCCGATACGGATGATCGGCGCCGGCCATTCGGACAAAGGCTGGTACGACACGCCGCTGCTCGGCCTCTGCCCCTATTTCGCCGATCTGCTCGCCGCCTTCCGATGCCCGATCAATTCGGCCCGTCTGATGCGGCTCGGCCCCGGCTCGGTGATCCGCGAGCATAGGGACCCCTACCTCGCCGCCGAGGACGGCTTCGCCCGGCTCCACGTGCCGGTCCAAACCAGCCTCGAGGTGGAATTCCGGGTGGCGGGCACGCCCGTCGTCATGGAAGCGGGCAGCTGCTGGTACCTGCGCCTCACCGAGCCGCACAGCGCGAACAACCGCGGCGCCGAGGCGCGGATCCATCTGGTGTTCGACGCGGTGATGAACGACTGGCTCGGCGCCTTGCTCGACTCGGCCGCCTAGCGGCGTTCGAAGCGGGCGATGCGGGGGCCGAGGCGGTTGGCGCCGAGGCGCAGCGGATCGCCGGTATAGTCGACCAGGAAGGTGGTGCCGTGCTCGACTCCGGGCGCGAGCGAGGCGTCGTTGCCCTCGATCCTGAGGCCGGCCGCGCTGTGCTTGATGTCCTCGGCGCCGACGACGATCAGGCCGCTGTAATTCTCCTTGTCGCGCCCCTGGACGAAGACGTTGCGGACGATGGCGCCGGTGGCCCCCGCGGGCAGGTCGATCATGTAGTTGGTGGTGTGGCCGGCGGTATCGTCGAAGCTCGAATCGCTGACCTCGACCCGCGGCGTGCGGCTCTTGACGTAATGACCGCCGCGGCCGCGCTCGAAGCGCGAGCGGCGGACGACGAGGGCGCCATAATCGCCGATATAGATGCTGTGCGCGCAGGAGAGGCCGCGGTCGCAGCGGCCGAGGCCCGAGAAGGTCGACTGCTCGACGAGGATGGTCGAGCCGGGGTCGGAGGCGGAGAGGATGCCGCTCTCCGAATTGCGGAACAGGGTCTCGCGGACGATCAGGTCGCCCGATTCCTGGCGGATTCCGGCGCCGTTGGCGTCGGGCACGCGGATGTTCTGGAAGGTGAGCCCCTCGACCCGCGCCCGGCGGCCGTCGAGGACGAGCGCGGCCTTGCCGTCGCAGGCCACGCCGTCGAGCACCGCGGTGCCCGGCTGGGCGGCGACATAGGCGACGTCGCCGTCATGCTGGACCGCGCACTGGCGGTAGCGGCCGGGCGCGATGACGATCGTGCCGCTGCCGCCGCCGATCGCGTTCACCGCGTCCTGAAGCGAGCCGAAGCCGCGGCCCGTCTCCTGGACGACGAAGGATGCGGAGCCTTGCGCGGAGAGCGGCGACGCGGCGGCGAGCAGAGCGAGGGCGAGAAAGCGCTTCATGGCGCCTGCCTGTCCCGGCCACCACGGCCTGTCGATATCCAAAGGCGGTTAACGGCCAGGCCATCCCGGAGCGGGACAGGCTGCGCCTCAGGCGTGAACGTCGCCGCCGAGAAGGCTCTCGACCACCGCTTCGCCGGCCAGCTCCGGCGGAAGCTGCCGATCGATGAGCAGCATGGCGAGACCGTGCGCCTGAGCCCAGGCGGAGAGGAGGGCCGCGCGCCTTTCCTCTCCGTCCCGCTCTCCTGGCGTGGCGGATCGAAGCGTGTCGAGCAGGGCGCGGCGCGCCGCGATCAGCGCCGGACGGCCGGCCTCGAGCCGCTCGTGCCGAAACATGAGCTGGAACAGCGCCGGGTTGGCGAGGGCGAATCGCACGTAGCACCGGCCGAGCGCGTCGAGCGGCGCCTGCGGCGATGCTGCGGCGGCGGCCTCCATCCCGGCGCGCAGCCGCTCGAAGCCCGATGCCGCGAGCTCGGCGAGAAGGCCGGCGAGATCGCCCACGGCATGCCTTGGCGCCGCGTGCGACACGCCCGCCTCGCGCGCCGCCGCCCGCAGCGACAGGCCGGCAAGCCCGTCGCGCTCCAGCACGGCTTCGGCCGCCGCGATGAGCGCGGCCTTGAGATTGCCGTGATGGTAGGGCCGCTGCGCCTTATCCCGCTTGACGATCATGGCTCCTTCCTCCACACAGAAGTTGACATTGTCAACATTGGAAGAGAGCGTGGAAGAGCCAAAGAACCGGCCGGTCGCGAGCCCGCGGCACACAGCGATCTTAACGGGGGTGCTGCTTCTGGTGGCGCTTGCCGGCTGGCTGTCGCTGCGCCAGGCGCATGGCGGCGCCGCCGCGGCCGGCGGCAGCGCCGGCCTCTATGCAGGGCTACTGGTGGCGGAATGGGGCTTGTTTCTCTACGCGCGGGCCGGCCTCAAGCGGCACGGCACCTCGGTCGCCCGGCTGATCAGCGCGCGTCCGCTGACCGTTCGGACGCTGGTCACCGACGTCATGCTCGGCCTCCTGCTGCTCGCCGCCCTGATCGGGGCGCAATATCTGATCGAGCGTCTGACCGCGCCCGGCGACACGACGCTGGTGCGCCGGGTCCTGGTGACCCGGATCGAGCTGGTGCCTTTGTGGCTGGCGCTCGCGGCCTCGGCCGGGTTCGTCGAGGAGGTCGTGTTCCGCGGCTATTTCCAGCGTCAGCTCGGCGCCTGGCTCGGAAGCCCGTGGCTCGGAGTCGCGGCCCAGGCCCTGCTGTTCGGCGTGACCCACGGCTATCAGGGCGGCGTGCTGATCCTGCGCATCTGCCTGCTCGGCCTGATCTTCGGCGCCGCCGCTTTGCTCCGCCGGAGCCTGATCCCGGGCATGGTCGCCCATGCCGCCACCGACATCATCGGCGGCTGGCGCTGCTGCGGTAGCGGACCCGAGGAGCCTTACGTCATGCCGGACTTGATCCGGCATCCATCTTCTTCTCGGTACGCGGAGTTTTCGAGAAGGTGGACCGGATCAAGTCCGGGGTGACGAGTCGAGAAACTCAGTCGAGGTTCGGCCTCAGCCAGCGCTCGGCTTCCTCGACGCTCGTCCCCCGGCGAGCCGCATAATCCTCGAGCTGGTCGCGGCCGATCCTTGCGACTCCGAAATACTGGCTGTCGCGGTGGGCGAAGTAGAAGCCGGAGACGGCGGAGGTCGGGAGCATCGCGAAATTGTCGGTGAGGGTGACCCCGGCGGGCTCGCCGCCGAGCATCTGGAACAGCACCGGCTTCAGGCTGTGGTCCGGGCAGGCCGGGTAGCCGGGCGCTGGTCGGATGCCCTCGTAGCGCTCGCGGATCAGCTGCTGGTTGGTGAGATGCTCCTCGGCATAGCCCCAGACGCTGTTGCGGACGTGGGCGTGGAGCGTCTCGGCGAAGCTTTCCGCCAGCCGGTCCGCGAGGGCTTTCAGCAGGATGTCCGAATAATCGTCATTCTCGGCCTTGAACCGCGCTAAATGTTCTTCGAGGCCGTGGATGGCGACGGCGAAACCGCCGATCCAATCCTCGCCTTCGGGATCGATGAAGTCGGCGAGGCACATGTTCGCCCGTCCTTCCCGTTTCTTCACCTGCTGGCGGAGGAAGGCGAGCCGCGTCTCCTCGTTCGATGCGAGGACGAGGACGTCGTCGACCTCGCGGCGGCAGCGCCACAGGCCGACGGTTCCGCGCGGGGTCAGCCAATGCTCGGCGATGATCTTGTCGAGCATCGCGTTGGCGTCGTTGAACAGGCTCGTCGCGCTCTCGCCGACCACCGGGTCCTCGAGGATGGCGGGATAGTTTCCGGCCAGCTCCCAGGCGCGGAAGAAGGGCGTCCAGTCGATCGAGGCGCGCAGGTCGCGCAGCGGCCATTCGCCGAACTGGGTGAGGCCGGGCCGGGCCGGAGGGGGCGCCTTGCCTTCCGGGTCGTAGGGGAAGGCGTTGGCGCGGGCCTCCGCGAGGCTCGACAGCTCGCTCTGGCCGGAGCGGGCGCGGGCCTGGCGGGTCGCCTCGTAATCCTCGGCGGTCTTGGCGATCAGCGGCTCGCGCTGGGTCTCCGAGACGAGCGACGAGGCGACTCCGACGGCGCGGCTGGCGTCGAGGACGTGGATGACCGGCCCCTCGTAGGCCGGGTCGATGCGCAACGCGGTGTGGACCTTGCTGGTCGTCGCCCCGCCGATGAGGAGCGGCAGCCGCATCTCGGCGCGCTGCATCTCGCCGGCGACGGTCACCATCTCGTCGAGCGACGGCGTGATCAGGCCGGAGAGGCCGATCATGTCCGCCTGGTTCTCGTTGGCCGCCCTGAGGATGTCGGCCCAGGGCACCATCACGCCGAGATCGAGCACCTCGAAGCCGTTGCACTGAAGGACGACGCCGACGATGTTCTTGCCGATGTCGTGCACGTCGCCCTTGACGGTGGCCATGACGATCCGGCCCTTGCCCTGGGTGGCGCCGGTCTTCTCTTTCTCCGCCTCGATGAACGGGATGAGGTGGGCGACCGCCTTCTTCATCACCCGCGCCGACTTGACCACCTGGGGAAGGAACATCTTGCCCGAGCCGAACAGGTCGCCGACGACGTTCATGCCGTCCATCAGCGGGCCCTCGATGACGTGGATAGGCCGCTCGGCGGTGAGGCGCGCCTCCTCGGTGTCCTCGACCACATAGGCGTCGATGCCCTTGACCAGCGCGTGCTCGAGCCGCTTGTCGACCGGCCAGCCGCGCCACTCGGCCTCGGCCTTCTCGCGCACCGGATCGGAGCCGCGATAGGTCTCGGCGAGCTCGACGAGGCGTTCGGTGGCGTCGTCGCGGCGGTCGAGGATGACGTCCTCGCACGCCTCGCGAAGGGCCGGGTCGATCGTGTCGTAGACGTCGAGCTGGCCGGCGTTGACGATCGCCATGTCGAGCCCGGCGGGGATGGCGTGGTAGAGGAAGATCGAGTGCATCGCCCGGCGCACCGGCTCGTTGCCGCGGAACGAGAAGCTGAGGTTCGAGAGGCCGCCCGAGATGTGGACGTGCGGGCAGCGGACCTTGATCTCGCGACAGGCCTCGATGAAGTCGAGCGCGTAGCGGCGATGCTCGTCGATCCCGGTCGCGATCGCGAAGATGTTCGGGTCGAAGATGATGTCCTCGGGCGGAAAGCCCTCGCCGAGCAGCAGCTTGTAGGCCCGCTCGCAGATCTCGACCTTGCGCTCCCTTGTGTCGGCCTGGCCGACCTCGTCGAAGGCCATGACGACGACCGCGGCGCCATAGTCGCGGACCTTGCGGGCGTGGGCGAGGAACTCCGCCTCGCCCTCCTTCATGCTGATCGAGTTGACGATCGGCTTGCCGGACACGCATTTGAGCCCGGCCTCGATCACGGTCCATTTCGAGCTGTCGATCATGATCGGAACGCGCGCGATGTCGGGCTCGGCGGCGATCAGCTTGAGGAACGTCGTCATGGCGAGCTCGGAATCGAGCAGGCCCTCGTCCATGTTGACGTCGATCACCTGGGCCCCGTTCTCGACCTGCTGGCGCGCGACCTCGACCGCGGCGGCATAGTCGCCGGCCATGACCAGCTTCTTGAATCTCGCCGAGCCGGTGACGTTGGTCCGCTCGCCGATATTGACGAAGGTGGACGAGGCGGATGCTCCCTCTCCCGCTTGCGGGAGAGGGCTGGGGTGAGGGTCTGAAGCGGAAGTCAAAGTCGCATTCATCTGAAAAACATCACATTTCTGAAAGAAGAAGAAGGCCCTCACCCTGCCCTCTCCCGCGAGCGGGAGAGGGGATTCAGGCGGCCAATATCATCGGTTCGATGCCCGCCAGCAGCGTCCGGCGGGTGGGTGCGGCGATCTTGCGCGGCGGGAAGTCCTTCGCGACGCGGGCGATCGCCGCGATATGGTCGGGCGTGGTGCCGCAGCAGCCGCCGACGATGTTGACGATGCCCTGCTCGCACCATGTCCGGACCTGGCCGGCGGTCGTCTCCGGCCCCTCGTCATAGGCGCCGAGATCGTTGGGAAGGCCGGCGTTCGGATAGGCCATGATCAGGGTGTCGGCGACGGCCGAGAGGGCGGCGACGTGGGCGCGCAGCTGGGCGGCCCCGAACGAGCAGTTGAGCCCCACCGACAGCGGCCTCGCGTGGCGCACCGACGCCCAGAAGGCCTCGATCGAATGCCCGGAGAGGTTGCGGCCCGACAGGTCGGTGATCGTCATCGACAGCATGATCGGCAAATCGCGGTCGACGCGGTGGGCGGCGTGGATCGCCGCCTTGGCGTTCAAGGTGTCGAACACGGTTTCGATCAGCACGATCTCGGCGCCGCCTTCGACCAGCCCCTCGATCTGCTCGACATAGACGTCGCTGAGCGTGTCGAAATCGATTTCGCGATAGCCGGGATCGTTGACGTTCGGCGACAGCGACAGGGTCTTGTTGGTCGGCCCGAGCGCTCCGGCGACGAACCTTTTGCGGCCGTCCTTCTGCGCCTCGCGCTCGGCGACCTCGCGGATGATCCGCGCCGCCGCGACGTTGATCTCGCGAACCAGCCCCTCCGCGCCGTAATCGGCCTGGCTGATCCGGTTGGCGTTGAAGCTGTTGGTGGCGAGCACGTCGGCGCCTGCGTCGGCGAAGGCCTGAGCGATCTCGCCGACGATGTCGGGGCGGGTGAGGTTCAAAAGGTCGTTATTGCCCTTCTGGTCGCGCGCAAGGTCGAGGCTGCCGCGATAATCGGCTTCCTTGAGGCCGCGCGCCTGGATCTGGGTGCCGTAGGCGCCGTCCTTGACCAGGATCCGCTTGGCGGCGGAGTCCCTAAGCTGCTGTGCGATGCTCACTCGGTTCTTCCTTCGGCCGCAGCCCGAGCAGGTGGCAGATGGCGTAGGCCAGCTCGGCGCGGTTCAACGTATAGAAATGGAATTGGCGAACCCCGCCCGCATAAAGTTGCCCGCACAGCTCGGCGGCGACGGTGGCGGCGACGAGCTGGCGGGCGGCAGGGAGGTTGTCGAGCCCTTCGAACAAGGCGTCCATCCAGGCCGGGATGGTGGCGCCGCAGGAAGCGGCGAACTTGCGGGTCTGGGCGACGTTCGAGACGGGGAGGATGCCCGGGACCAGCTCGGCGGCGATCCCCGCCGCCGCGGCCTCGTCGCGGAAGCGGAAGAAGCAGTCCGGCGAGAAGAAGAACTGGGTGATCGCCCGGTCGGCGCCGGCGTCGATCTTGCGCCTCAGATTGTCGAGATCCGCCGCCTTGGTCGGGGAATCGGGGTGCACCTCCGGATAGGCCGCGACCGAGATCTCGAAAGGCGCCACGCGCTTCAGCCCCGCGACCAGCTCGGCCCCGTTGGCATAGCCTTGCGGATGCGGCTGGAACGGCTTGCCGGGCTCCGGCGGGTCGCCGCGCAGGGCGACGATATGGCGGATGCCTGCCTCCCAATAAGCGCGGGCGATGCCGTCGACCTCGCCGCGGCTGGCCTCGACGCAGGTGAGATGGGCGGCGGGGGTGAGCGCCGTCTCCCGGGCGATCCGGACGACGGTGTTGTGGGTCCGCTCGCGGGTCGATCCGCCGGCGCCGTAGGTGACCGAGACGAAGCGGGGCGCGAGCGGCTCGAGCGTCTTCACGCTCTCCCACAAGGTCTGCTCCATCTTCTCCGTCTTGGGCGGGAAGAATTCGAAGCTGACGTCGACGTCGCCCCGGACGTCGGCGAACAGAGGCTCCTGGCGGTGACCGATCAGGGCGCTCATGCCACCACCTTCAGCTTCTGCGCCGGCCGCTCGCCGATCCAAAGCGTGACGGTGAGCTCGCCGCCCTCCAGATGCTCGACGACCCGGCCCTCGAGCCCGGCCGATTCCAGATATTTCAGCATGACGTCGTCGGCGAAGCCGAGCCGGAGGTGGGCGTCGCTCTCGCGAAGCTCCTCGCGCTCGTGCGGCGCGAAGTCGACGATGAGCAGCCGGCCGCCGGGGACGAGCAGCCGTGCCGCTTCCGCGACGGCGCCGGCCGGCTGCTGGGCGTAGTGCAGCACCTGGTGGATGATCACCGTGTCGGCCGTGCCCGAGGGGAGCGGAAGCGCGTACATGTCCCCCTGGCGCAGCTCGGCGGCGCCGAGGCCGGCCTGGCCGAGCTTGGCGCGGGCGAGGCGGAGCATCTCGGGCGAGCGGTCGACTCCGAGGGCGTGATCGGCGGAAGGCGCGAACAATTCGAGCATCCGCCCCGTCCCGGTGCCGACGTCGACCAGCCGGCCGACCGGACGCCCACCTTCTTTGGCGCCCAGCGCTCGGCCGATCGCCGCCTCGACCTCGCTCTCGGCGATGTGCAGCGAACGTATCTGGTCCCAGTCCCGCGCCCGCGCCTCGAAATAGCGGGCGGCGGCGGCGGCGCGGTCGGCACGGACCGCGGCGAGGCGGGCGGCGTCGGCCACCGCCCACGGGTCCTCGCCTTCCGCCTCGTGCCAACGGTCCAGCATCGCGAACAACGGTTCGATCCGCTCGCGCGGGCCGAGGTTGAGGAACACCCAGCTTCCCTCCTTGCGCCGCTCGGCGAGCCCGGCGTCGATCAGGATCCGGACGTGGCGCGAGACCCGTGGCTGGCTCTGCCCGAGCACTTGCGCGAGCTCGCCGACCGAAAGCTCCATCGCGCGCAGCAGATCGACGATCCGAAGCCGCGTCGGATCGGCGAGGGCGCGGAAGATTTCTGAAACGGCCGGCATATTTAAGGATATAAAGATATCTTTATATGGGGGTCAAGCATTCGCTTGGGCGTATTCCCAACCATTAGAGTAGACATAGCCTTTCCGCTCGATTACAGCCGCTTTCGCTGGACGCCGCGGGGAGCATCCCCCGGCACCTCGCCCAGCGACCGAACCAAAGCTCCCAGCAGGAGGGAATGCCCATGAAGAAAATCGCTCTGACCCTGGCCGCCGTCGCCGCTCTCGGCATCGCCGGCTGCAAGAAGACCGACAGCACCGACGTCAACAACAGCGTCGACGTCAACGCCACCGCCACCGAGGCCGGCACCGACGTCAACGGCGCCGTCACCGACGCCAATGCGAGCGCGACGAACGCCACCGACGCGACCAACAACGCGCTCGATTCGGCCGGCAAGACCGTCTCCAACGCCGCTTCGGACGCCGGCAACACCGCCGCCGCCGGCGCGGACGCGGCCGGCAACGCCGTCCGCAACGCGACCCGCTAAGCCTCCCCAGGCTCGGGCCGAACGAGGGCCGCGCGTGACCCACGCGCGGCCCTTTTTCTTTGCGCCGCGATCGGGCAGTCTCGCCGCCGGGAGTTCCAGCGGGAGACCTGAAAGATGAGGAAGATCGTGGCCGCTGCGGCGCTGGCGATAGGGCTCGCGGCGCTGGGCGCGTGCAACAGAGGCAGCGATTCGAACGCCCTGACGGCGGAGGACAATGCCCAGCTCGACGAGGCGAACAACATGCTGGATGCCTCGCCCGACAGCCTCGCCGTCGGCAACGTCACCCTCGGCAACGGCGAGAATGCGTCGTCCGACAGCATCGAGGCCGGGGACGAGGCGATCGAGAACGGAGTCGGCACAAACACCGGCAACGCCGAATAAGGAAAGGGCCGGGGAGTCGCCTCCCCGGCCCTTCTTTACTCCTGACGGCGAGCGGCGGATCAAAAATCCATGCCGCCCATGCCGCCCATGCCGCCGCCGGGCATGCCGCCGCCGCCCGAGGACTTGTCCTCGGGCGCCTCGCTCACCGCCGCCTCGGTGGTGATGAGGAGACCGGCGACGCTGGCCGCGTCCTGGAGGGCGGTGCGGACGACCTTGGTCGGGTCGATGACGCCGGCCTGGACGAGGTTCTCGTAGACCTCGGTCTGGGCGTTGAAGCCCAGGGTCTCGTCGTCGCCGTCGATCAGCTTGCCGGCGACGACCGCGCCGTCATGGCCGGCATTCTCGGCAATCTGGCGGATCGGCGACTGCAGAGCGCGGCGGACGATGTCGATGCCGCGGGTCTGGTCGTCGTTGACGCCCTTCAAGTCCTTCAGAGCCTTGGTGGCGTAGAGCAGGGCCACGCCGCCGCCCGGAACGATGCCTTCCTCGACCGCCGCTCGGGTGGCGTGGAGGGCGTCGTCGACGCGGTCCTTGCGCTCCTTGACCTCGATCTCGGACGAGCCGCCGACCTTGATCACGGCGACCC
>JAXDPL010000083.1:0-3715 GCA_034668385.1 Sphingomonadales bacterium
GGGCAGGGGACCGCGACGTGCGGCCTCCGCCACCTTACGCTGCGACCGTCCTCACGGACGTCCAGGGCATCGGGGGTCGGCGACGGCTGGCCTCACGCTTCCATGCTGTGAATGGCCCCGTCCCTGCCTCCCTATGTAACTATGACAGGCGCATTTTCCAAGCGGAAAAGATGATGACCTAAATCAAGCCCCTAGCAGGAGGCAGCGGGGGATACCCTTAAGGTCGGTGCGTGACGAAATGGTGAAGCCCTCGCCCTCGAACAAGGCCGCCACCGCCGCCGCCTGGCCGGCGCCGATTTCCACGCAGGCGAGCCCATCCGGCGCCAGGCGCGAGCGCAGCTGCGGCGCCAGGCGGCGATAGGCGGCGAGCCCGTCCGGACCCGCGAACAGGGCCTCGGCCGGCTCCCAATCGGCGACGTCGCGCGGCAAGTCGGCGTCCGCCTCGACATAGGGCGGGTTGCACAGGATGAGGTCGAACCGTCCCGCAAGGCCCTCGGTCCAGTCGCCAAGCCTCAGCTCCGCCCGTGCGGCGAGGCCGAGCCGCTTCGCATTGCGCCGCGCGTAGGCGAGCGCCGCGCCTGAAGCGTCGATGCCGACGCCCGTCGCCTCCGACCATTGGCTGAGCGCGGCGAGCAGCAAGGTGCCCGGACCGGTGCCGAGATCGAGAATGCGGCGAGGCGCGCGGCCGCGAAAATGCTCGACCGCCGCTTCGATCAAAGTCTCCGTGTCGGGGCGCGGCACGAGGGCGCCGGGCCCGACTTCCAGCTCGATCGTCCAGAAGGCGCGCCGCCCGACGATGTAGGCGACCGGCTCCCCCGCCTCGCGCCGGGCGACGAGCGGCCCGAAGCCGGCCGGGACAGGATCGTCGAGCCGCCTCAGGAGCAGCTCCTCGCGCGACGTGCCGAGCGCATGCGCCATGAGCAGCGCCGCATCGAGCCGCGCGGTGTCGCTGCGCGGCGCGAGGCGGGACGCCGCGGCGGCGAGGGCGGTGCCAATCGATTCCCCTCCCCGCGTGCAGGGAGGGGGGTCAGTCATCCAGGCTCGCCAGGCGCTCGGCCTCGTCTTCCGCGGTCAGGGCGTCGAGCAATTCGTCCATCTGGCCTTCGAGTATCTCGGGCAGGCGGTGGAGGGTGAGGTTGATCCGGTGGTCGGTGATCCGCCCCTGCGGGAAATTGTAGGTGCGGATGCGCTGCGAGCGATCGCCGGAGCCGACCATCGACTTCCTCGCCCCCGCGCGCTCCGAGGCCAGCCGGTCGCGCTCCAGCTCGTAGAGCCGGGTGCGAAGCACCTTCAGCGCCTTCGCCTTGTTCTTGTGCTGCGACTTCTCGTCCTGCTGGATGACGACGAGGCCGGTCGGCAGATGGGTGATCCTGACCGCGCTGTCGGTGGTGTTGACCGACTGGCCGCCCGGGCCCGAGGAGCGGTAAACGTCGATGCGCAGCTCCTTGTCGTCGATCTGGACGTCGACGTCCTCGGCCTCGGGCAGCACCGCCACCGTCGCGGCCGAAGTGTGAATCCGCCCGCCGCTCTCGGTCACCGGCACGCGCTGCACCCGGTGGACTCCGCTCTCGAACTTCAGCCGGGCGAACACGCCGGCGCCGGTCACCGAGGCGACCACCTCCTTGTAGCCGCCCATCTCGGACGGGCTGGCCGAGATCAGCTCGACCCGCCAGCCCTTCGATTCCGCGTAGCGCTGGTACATCCGGAACAGGTCGCCGGCGAACAAAGCGGCTTCGTCTCCGCCGGTGCCGGCGCGGATCTCGAGCATCGCCGGGCGGTCGTCGGCGGAGTCGCGCGGCAGCAGCTTCAGCGCCAGCCCCCGCTCGGCCTCGGGAAGCGCGCGCTCGAGGGCGCCTATTTCCTCCTCGGCCATCTCCCGCATCTCGGGATCGGCGGTCATCTCCCTGAGCGCCGACAGCTCGGCGCGGAGCCGCCGCACCTCGCGCGCCGCCGCCGCGACCGGCTCGATCTCGGCATAATCCTTGGAGAGCCTGACGAATGCCTCGGGCGCGACCTGGGCCGACGACATCGCATTCTGCAATTCGTCCCGCCGCGCCTCGATCTGCGCGATCCGCTCGTCGGAGATCACAGCCCCTCCCCTTCAGGATCAGCCGGCTGGATCATGCCCCCGGCATGATCCTTAGTGCCGGCTGATGGGTTGGGGTGGGGCTTGGCGAGGACACCAGCCGCAGCGCAGGCCATCAGACCTCCCCCACCCCCAAACCCCTCCCCTGAAGGGGAGGGGCTTTTACGGCATCGACCACCTTATCCAGCTTCACACTCCGCTGCTCGCCGGAGCCGAGGTCCTTCACCGCCGCCTCGCCTCTCCCCAGCTCGTCCTCGCCGAGGATGATCGCGAAACGGGCGCCGCAGGCCGAGGCCTTCTGCATGCGCTTCTTCATGTTGCCCTTATAGGCCATCTCGACCGCCAGGCCGGCGCGGCGAAGCTCCGCGGCGAGGCGGCCGGCGGCGGGCTCGGCCGCTTCGCCGAGCGGGACGATCGCGGCATCCACGCCGCCTTCCTCCACCGCGTCGATCAGCATCGACAGACGTTCGATCCCCGCCGCCCAGCCGACCGCCGGGGTGTGGGGGCCGCCGAGGCTCTCCATCAGTCCGTCGTAGCGGCCGCCGGCGATGACGGCGCTCTGCGCGCCGAGATCCTCGGTGACGAACTCGAAGGCGGTGTGGCGGTAATAATCGAGGCCGCGCACCAGGCGCGGGTCGCGGGTCCAGGCGACGCCCGCCGCATCGAGCCCCTCGGTCACCTTCGCGAAGAAATCGGACGCCTCCGCGGTCAGGAAGTCGTCGACCACCGGCGCGGCGTCGACCACCGGGAAATCCTGGTGTTCCTTGGAATCGAGGATTCGCAGCGGGTTCTTCTCGAGCCGGCCGCGGCTCTCGTCGGAAAGGGCGCCGCGATGCCTGCGGAAATAATCGACCAGGGCCGCGCGCCAGGCATCGCGCGTGGCGGGGTCGCCGAGCGTGTTGAGCTTCAGCTCGACTCGGCCGCCGATGCCGAGCGCGTCGAGCAGCTGGGCGCCCATCGCGATCAGCTCGACGTCGGCCGCCTGCTCGCCGGCGCCGATGATCTCGGCGTCCAGCTGGTGGAACTGGCGGTATCGCCCCTTTTGCGGCCGCTCGTAGCGGAAGGCGGGGCCGTGGGTCGCGATCTTGACCGGCGCGTGCTGCTGCCAGCCCTCCGACAGATAGGCCCTGCAGATTCCGGCCGTGAATTCGGGCCGCAGTGTGAGGCTGTCGCCGCCCCGATCCTCGAAGCTGTACATCTCCTTGGAGACGATGTCGGTGGTCTCGCCGATCGAACGCGAGAAGACCTCGGTCGCCTCGAAGACCGGCATCTCCACCCGGCGGAAGCCGTAGAGCCGGCGCACCTGCTCGAAGGCCGCGACGACCGCCTGGAAACGGTCGGCGGCCTCGCCCCAGATGTCCTGGGTGCCCCTGATCTTCTGCGGCCCCTTGCTCATCGCCGCGCCTTGGCATTTTTTACCCGCGCTGCAAACCGCCGCCTTAGGGTCCGTGCTCAATTCCCGCAGCGGCGTGACGGAGCGCATTTTGGCCGCTGGCTAGGAGCGAGGAGGGACGCGATGCGGGACATCGCGCCCGACGAGCGACGACGCGAGCGGCCAAAAGGCGCCCGCCCCCGAAGGGGGTCGCGGGGGGGGGGGGGGGGGGGGGGGGGGGGGGGGGGGGGGGGGGG
>JAXDPL010000084.1:0-10569 GCA_034668385.1 Sphingomonadales bacterium
GCGCCCCTCGACTTCGCTCGGGACGAATGGATTTGTGCGCCGCACTAGGTTTCTTGGAGCCGCCTGGCTACCCGTACCGCTCGGCAAGCAGCGCCAGCTGGTCCGGTTCCGACTGGTCTTCGTGGTCGGTAAGGTGGGTAGGATAGGCGCCGGTGAAGCAGGCGTCGCAATATTGCGGCTGCGCCTCGTCGCGCAGCTCCTCGCCGAGTGCCCGGTAGAGACCGTCGATCGAGACGAAGGCGAGGCTGTCGGCGCGGATATAGTCGTTCATCTGGCTGACGCTCATCTGCGCGGCGAGAAGCTTGGCGCGTTCGGGCGTGTCGACTCCGTAGAAGCAGCTGTGCCGCGTCGGCGGCGAGGCGATCCGCATGTGCACCTCGCGTGCGCCCGCATCGCGCAGCATCTGGACGATCTTGAGGCTGGTGGTGCCGCGAACGATCGAATCGTCGATCAGCACAAGCCTCTTGCCATGGATCAGCGCCGAATTGGCGTTGTGCTTCAGCTTTACGCCGAGGTGCCGCACCGAATCGCTCGGCTGGATGAAGGTTCGGCCGACATAATGCGAGCGGATGATTCCCAGCTCGAACGGGATGCCGCTCGCCTGGGCGTAGCCGATCGCCGCCGGAACGCCGGAATCGGGCACCGGCACGACGTAATCGGCGTCGACCGGATTCTCCCGCGCGAGCTCGGCGCCGATCGCCTTGCGCACCGAATAGACCGAGGCGCCGTCGAGGACGCTGTCCGGCCGCGAGAAATAGATATGCTCGAAGATGCACGGCCGCGGCCGAACGTCGGCAAACGGCCGCAGCGAGCGAACGCCGGCCTCCGACACGACGACGATCTCGCCCGGCTCCACGGTGCGGGTGTAGGTCGCGCCGACGACGTCGAGCGCCACCGTTTCGGACGCGAAGATGTAGGCGTCGCCGAGCCGGCCCATGACCAAGGGCCGGACTCCGAGCGGGTCGCGGCACGCGATCATGCCTTCGGCCGTGAGGCAGACCAGCGAGTAAGCGCCCTCGACCTGCTTCAGGGCGTCGATGAACCGGTCGAGCAACGGCCGGTAGCTCGACGTTGCGACGAGGTGGATGATCACCTCGGTGTCGCTGGTCGACTGGAAGATCGAGCCGCGGCGGTTGAGCTCGCGGCGCAGCGTCAGAGCGTTGGAGATGTTGCCGTTATGGGCGATCGCGAAGCCGCCGGAGCTGAGCTCGGCGAACAGCGGCTGGACGTTGCGCAGCGCGGTCTCGCCGGTCGTCGAGTAGCGGACATGGCCGATCGCGGCACTGCCGGCGAGGCGGCGGATGACGTCGTCGCGGTCGAAATTGCCGGCGACGTGGCCCATGCCGCGGTGGGAATGGAAATTGCGCCCGTCCCAGCTGGTGATCCCGGCGGCTTCCTGGCCGCGATGCTGGAGCGCGTGAAGGCCGAGCGCGGCGATCGCGGCAGCGCTCTCGGCGCCCCAGATGCCGAACACGCCGCATTCCTCGCGCAGCTTGTCGCCGTCGGCGTCGAACGGATCGGTTGTCAGCATGCCAGAAAGCCCGTTGCCCCCGGTGGCTTGGTGGCTTCCGCTTATACGAAGGGTAGCGCCCCTTGTCGTCCCGACGGCGAATATTCTGGGGATAAAATGCTTCGGCCTGCCTGATTCTTGCCTCGATCCGCCGCCGCTGCCACAACCCGCCCGGGAGACGCCCATGCACAAGTCCCTGGTCATTCTCGCCTTCGTCGCCGGCTGCGGCGCCTCGGACCAGCGCAATGCCTCGGCTCCCCCCTCAGGACAGGCTCAGCCACCTTCGGTTACGGCTCCCGCTTCCGCCGCCTCGACGCCCGCTTCGGGGCTCGTCGGCCTCTATGAGAGCGGCCCCCGGAGCCGTCCCAACCAGCTCTGCGTGACTCAGCGCGGCGACACGCCGCAATTCGGCCTGATCGTGTGGGCCGAGAACATGCGCTCCTGCTCGGGTGCCGGTACGGTCGAACGGAGCGGCGCGGGCCTCACTCTCACCATGACCGGCGATTCCGCCTGCCGGATCGAGGCGCGGATCGTCGGCGGCGTCGTCATCCTTCCCGGCAAGGTGCCGGAAGGCTGCGCTTATTATTGCGGCGCCGGAGCCCACCTCGAAGGAGTCACGCTCCGCCGGACCGGCACGACCGCGGCCGACGCCGCCAGGGCGAAGGACCTCGCAGGCGATCCTCTCTGCGGCTGAATCCTTGACGTTGACGTGAACGTAAACTACCGCGCCGGCATGTCCCATGCCCTTCATGCCGATTTCCAGGCGCCCGAGGCGAGCGGGAAGAGCTACACGATCAGCGACCTGTGCGAGGAGTTCCGGGTGACGCCGCGGGCGCTTCGCTTCTACGAGGACGAGGGCCTGATCTCGCCGCGGCGACAGGGCGTCTCGCGAATCTATTCGTGGCGCGACCGGGCGCGGCTCGCCTGGATCCTGCGCGGCAAGAGGGTCGGCTTCAGCCTGGCCGATATTCGCGAGATGATCGACCTCTACGACCTCGGCGACGGCCGCGCCTCGCAGCGCCGGGTGACCCTGGAGAAATGCCGCGGCCGGGTCGAGCTGCTCAGGAAGCAGCGCGTCGACATCGACGCCACGATCGCCGAGCTCGAGCGCTTCATCGATAGGGTCGAGGCCGCCGGCCCGCACGACTGACGAGGGGGGATCAAGAATGCCGACCTACACCGCCCCGGTGCGCGAGACGCGCTACGTGCTCGACGAGGTGCTCGGCCTCGAGCGGTATTCGAACCTGCCCGGCTTCGAGAATGCGACTCCCGATCTCGTCGAGGCGATCCTCGAAGAAGGCGGCCGCTTCGCCTCCGAGGTGCTGGCGCCGCTGAACCGGGTGGGCGACGAGCATGGCTGCGTTCGCCACGACGACGGCTCGGTCTCGACCCCGCCCGGCTTCAAGGCGGCTTGGGACCAGTTCGTCGCCGGCGGCTGGACGACCTTGTCGGCGCCCGAGGAATATGGCGGGCAGGGCCTGCCGCAGGTCATCGCCACCGCGATCAGCGAATACCTGCTCTCCTCTAATCAGGCCTTCGAAATGTATCACGGCCTCACCGCCGGGGCGATCGCCTCGATCCTGGTCAAGGGCACGGACGAGCAGAAGCGCACCTACGTGCCCAACATGGTCTCGGGCCTCTGGACCGGCACGATGAACCTCACCGAGCCGCATTGCGGCACCGACCTCGGTCTCCTGAAGACCCGCGCCGAGCCGCAAGCCGACGGCAGCTACAAGATCACGGGGACAAAGATCTTCATCTCGTCGGGCGAGCACGACCTGAGCGAGAACATCATCCACCTCGTCCTCGCCAAGATCGCGGGCGCGCCGGACAACGTGAAGGGCATCTCGCTGTTCATCGTGCCCAAGTTCCACGTCGGGGACGACGGCTCGATCGGCGAGCGCAACGGCGTCGTGTGCGGCTCGATCGAGGAGAAGATGGGCATCCACGGCAACTCGACGTGCCTGCTCAATTACGACGGCGCGACGGGCTACCTCGTCGGCGAGGCCGAGAAGGGCCTGACGGCGATGTTCATCATGATGAACGCCGCCCGGCTCGGCGTCGGCCTGCAGGGCCTCGCCCAGGGCGAGGTCGCCTATCAGAACGCGGTCGCCTACGCCCGCGACCGCCGCCAGGGCCGCGCTCTCGTCCCCGACCAGCGCGATCCGGACGCCAAGGCCGACCCGATCATCGTCCATCCCGACGTTCGGCGGATGCTGATGGAGATGAAGGCGTTCAACGAGGCGGCGCGCGCGCTGGTCCTGTGGGGCGGCCTGCAGGTCGACATCTCCCGCCGAGCCCAGACCGAGGAAGAGCGCGAGGCGGCCTCGGACCTGCTCGGCCTCCTAACGCCCGTCATCAAGGGCTATCTGACCGACCAGGGCTTCAAGGCCGCCGTCGACGCCCAGCAGGTCTATGGCGGCCACGGCTATATCCGCGAATGGGGCATGGAGCAGTTCGTCCGCGACGCCCGGATCGCCCAGATCTACGAAGGCACCAACGGCATTCAGGCGCTCGACCTGGTCGGCCGCAAGCTCGGCCAGAATGGCGGCCGCGCCATCCAGGCCTTCCTGAAGATGCTCGGCGAGGAGATCGCCGAGGGCAAGTCCGGGAAAGGGGAGCCGGCCGCGATTGCCGCGGCGCTGGAGAAAGGCGTGGGCGACCTCCAGACCGCGACGATGTGGCTGATGCAGAACGGCCTCGCCAACCCGAACAATGCCGGCGCCGCGGCTTATCCCTACATGACCCTGATGGGCGTGGTCTGCCTCGGCCTGATGTGGCTGCGCATGGCCAAGGCCAGCAGCGCCGCGCTGGCGAATGGCGCCGGCGACAAGGCCTTCCACGAAGCCAAGCTCGTCACCGCCCACTTCTTCGCCGGCCACGTCATGCCGGAGACGGGTTCGCTTCGCCGCAAGATCGAGGCGGGCGCGGAGAGCCTGATGGCGCTCCCGGCCGAGGCGTTCTGATCCCAGACGCAGCAACAGCCGCGCCGGCGGAGGAAATCCACCGGCCCGGCTGCAGCCTTATAGGACTACGCGCTCAGTAGCAGCGGCGCGGTTTGCTGTGGCGCTCGATGTGGCGGCCGAGCAGGGCGCCGCCGACGCCGCCGATCACCGGACCGGCGATTCCGTGAGTCACCGCGCTGCCGACCAGCACGCCGGCGCCGCCGCCGACGACCGCGCCGGTGGTGCCGCCGTGATGGTGGCAGGTGCGGCTGTAATAATGCCGATGTCGGGCCGCGTCGGCGGGCGACGAGACGGCGACCGGCAGGGTCAGCGCGGCGGCGCTGACGGCGATGACGAGTTTACGCATGACTGAAACCTCCTTGTTCCTGCGAGGCCAACACGCGGGACCAGCTTCCGTTCCGCGTCCGGTCCTAGTCCGACCGTCGATCCATCGCGCGATTCGCGCGTTGGAGGAGATGGAGTGAGCGTAAAATGGCTCTTGCGGAGCGCTGGACGAAGGAGAGGGTGCGGGCCGCCGCGGGCACTTTGCTGCTCGAGGCTCTGCTCGGATACGGCCTGATCGTCGGTCTCGGGGTGCGGCCGCCGGCTCCGGTGCGCGACCAGCTCAAGCTGTTCGGAATCCTCCCCGACCCGCCTCCGCCGCCGCCCGATCGCAAGCCCGTTCCGCCGCCCAAGCCGGTGCCTGAGCCGGAGGGGGCCGCCTCGCCGCCCAATTTGAAGGCGGTGCCGACCGAGATCGTCCGGCCGCCGCCACCGCCGGTGCGGCTCCCGCCGCCGCCGCCGATCGCGGCCGCGCCGGTCGCGGGTCCCGGTACCGCGCCTTCGGCCGGCGCCGCTCTGGTGGCGGGGCCCGGCACCGGCGCCGGAGGGGAAGGCAACGGCCTCGGTGCGGGCCGCGGCGGGGGAGGCGGAGGGAGCGGCGGAATTGCGATACGGGCCCGCTTCATCAAGGGAGAGCTGCGCGACAAGGATTATCCGCGCGACCTCGGTGAGCGAGGCATTGGGGGAATGGTCGTCACCCGCTTCGTCGTCGGTGTCGACGGGCGGGTCAGCGGCTGCACCGTCACCCGTTCGAGCGGCAATGCCGAGCTCGACTCCGAGACCTGCCGGCTGATCGAGCAGCGTTATCGCTACAAGCCCGCCAGGGACGCCTCGGGCCGTCCGGTCGCATCGATCGACACCGACGATCACGAATGGGTGAGCCGGCCGCCGGTGCCGGTGGACGACGACGAGGATCGCCGCTAGCCCGCGCCGGTGTTCGCCCACCTTCCCGTGCTGGTCCTGATCGCCATTTTCGTCGCGTCGGCGGCGGTGATCTGGGTCGCCGGAGTCCAGCTCTCCAATACGACCGACGTGATTTCGGTCCGCTTCGGCCTCGGTCAGGCGCTCGGCGGGGTCATCCTCCTCGCCATCGCTACCAACCTGCCCGAGATAGCGATCACGGCCGGCGCGGCCTGGTCGGGGGATCTCGGAGTCGCGGTCGGCAACATCCTCGGCGGCATCGCCATCCAGACCGTCGTTCTGGCCCTGCTCGACGCGTGGGGCATGGACGATCCGCATCCGCTCACCTACCGCGCCGCCAGCCTCACCCTGGTCATCGAAGGCCTGCTCGTCGTCGCCGTGCTGATCGTCGCGGTGATGGCGACGCAGCTTCCCCCCAACCTCATCCTGATGCGCCTCACCCCCGACGCCGTGTTGATCGCCGTCTTCTGGGCCGCTGGAGTCTGGCTGATCGGCCGCGCCAACCGCAGCCTGCCCTGGCACGACGAGGCGGGGAACGCGCCCGACACGCAGGAGCGGCCCAAGGGCCATTCGAGGGCCGACCGCGAGCAGGGCGTGATCTGCCCTAAGCAGAGCTCCGGCCGGGCGATGGCCGTCTTCGCCCTGGCCGCGGTTGCGACCCTGCTTTGCGGAATCACGATCGAAGAGAGCGGAAGCGCGCTCGCTACCCATATCGGCATGAGCGGCGTCCTGTTCGGCGCCACCATCCTCGCCGCGGCCACGGCGCTGCCTGAAGTCTCGACCGGCCTCGCCTCGACTCGGCTCAAGGACTACCAGCTGGCGGTCAGCGATATTTTCGGCGGCAATGCCTTTCTGCCGGTCCTCTTCCTTCTCGCCACCCTGCTCTCGGGCAAGGCGGTGCTGCCCAACGCCCACGCGACCGACATCTACCTCGCCGCGCTCGGCATTCTCCTGACCTGCGTCTACATGACCGGGCTGATCTTCCGTCCCCACCGCCGGGTGCTCGGCATGGGCATCGATTCGCTGCTGGTTATCATCCTGTACCTGGTCGGCCTTGCCGGCCTGGTGGCGGTGGCGGGGCGCGCCGCCTGAACAGGCGCTCAGCCGAGGCCGACGGCTCCGGCGGTGGCGATCACCTTGTCGACCAGCCCGAGGAAGGCGGTCACGGTATTGATGGTCCGGTTCAGATTCTGGATATCCTGCAAGGCGTCGGCGAGTTGGCCCTGCGCCGCCTCGACGCCGGCCGCCGCGTCGCTGATCGCCTGGGAGCGTTGCGCGAAGATCAGGCCGTCGACCTTCGCCACCCTTTGCTGGAGCGCCATGAGCTGCTCGTTGAGCGCGGTGAAGCAGGCCGGGTCTTCGGTCGCTTCCTTGGCCTGCTCCAGCGCGGTGCGCGCAGCGTCGAGCGCGGCGGCGGTGGCGAGCAAGTCGGGGTTTTCGGCGCTCATGGATGGGTTCCCTGATCGGGGGTGCCGGCCGCGGCGGCGGCGCGGGTACGAATCGCATCGGTCCAGCCGCCGACACGCTGGATCCAGAACATCGCGTCGCCCGGCTTGCCGCGGGCCGCGGCGCTGTGCGCCTGGCCGAGCGCGAGCAAGGCCTGCGAAAGCTGGCCGAGCTGGGCGAGCTGGGCGTCGCGCGCGTCCATCGCCTGCAGATAGGCGGTCAGCACCTGCCGCCGTCCGCTCGAATCGCCCGGCGAGAGCGCGGCATATTGATTCTCGATCTGCGGCAGCACCGAGGCGTTCCACGCGGCCTCGACCGAATCGTAGAGCGATCCCGGCTCGTGGCTGCGCCGACCGATCGCGATCGCCATCCGGCCCACCACCTGATTGAACGCCGCGTCGGTGCGGCGCATCACCGCCGTCGCCTCCTTCTCGGCCCGGGCCTGAACCAGCGCCTCGCCGAAGGTCTGGAACACCGCGACCACCGGTCCCGGCAGCCCAGCCTTGAGCGTGCCCGTGTTCAGCTCCTGCCCGAGCGCGCCGATGGCGTCGCCGGTCGCCGCGGCGTTCTTCGGGTCGACCAGGGACTGCAGCGCCGCCGCATAGCTGTCGAGGACGTCGAACGCCGCCGACCATTGCTGCGCCGCCTGTGCGGGCACGGCGGCCGGGAAGTCGCTCTGGCGCAGAATCTGAGAGGGCTGTGCGACCTTCCATTCGACGCTTCGCTGGCGGATCAGCGTGTTCGCGGCGGCGAACTGGTCCTCCGATTGCTGACGCGCCGCGGCGATACCGGTGCGGAGCGCGCCGGCATCGGCGGTGATGATCGGACCCGGCGTCCCGCAGGCCGAGAGAAGCAGCCCGGCGGCGACTCCCAATACGATGATCCGAAACAATGCCATCCGACCCCCTGTGAGTGGCGGATTAGGCCGGGGGAAGGCGCCGGAAGTCAAGCCGCGACCGCGTTACCTGAATCTTTCGCTCCGCGGCGGTCCAGAACGATGCCCTCGAACTGGCCGATCGGACCGGGACGGCTGATCAGATAGCCCTGTACCTGGTCGCAGCCCTCGGCCCTCAGCGCGTCGAGCTGCTCGTTCGTCTCCACGCCTTCCGCCACCACCGGCATGCCGAGACCGCGTCCCAGCCCAATCACCGAGCGGATGATCGCCCGGGCCTGCGGATTGTCGATCATGTCCTGAATGAAGCTCTGGTCGATCTTCACCTTGTCGAACGGGAACATGCGGAAATAGCTGAGCGACGAATAGCCGGTGCCGAAATCGTCCATCGAGATTTTCACACCGAGCGCCTTCAGTCGCTCGAGGATCGCAATCGCCCGCTCGGCATCCTTGATGAGTAGACCTTCGGTGACTTCGAGATCGAGCCGCGCCGGGTCGAGACCCGTATCCTTCACAACCGATTCCACCAGCCCGGCCAGGTCGCCCTGGGCGAATTGCACGGGCGAAAGATTCACGGACAGCTTGAGCGGCGGCGACCACCGCGCCGCCTCGGCGCAGGCTTCCTTCAGGACCCACTCACCGAGCTTCAGGATCATCCCGTTTTCCTCGGCGAGGGGGATGAAGACCGACGGGCTCACTTCGCCCATTTTCGGATGGGTCCAGCGCAACAGCGCTTCGAAACCGATTATGCGGCCGCTCTCCAGATCGGCGAGGGGCTGATAGTGCACGCAAAGCTGCCGGCGCGCGATCGCTTGCCGCAGATCGGCGTCGAGCCGGTGGCGGCGGCGCAGCGCCTCGTCCATCGCGGCGTCGTAGAAGCGGGCGCCTCCGCGGCCCTCCGCCTTCGCCCGGTGGAGAGCCATGTCCGCATTCTTGATCAGGTCTTCAGGACGCGCCGCATCAGCCGGAAAGACTGCCACTCCGATGCTGCCGGTGATCCGGATCGTCTCCATTCCGATCTCGAAGGGCTCTGCAAGGACGGCCAGGATCCGTTTCGTGAGATGACCGATTTGGTCGGGCTGAGAGCCTCCAAACGGCACCACGGCAAACTCGTCTCCGCCAAGCCGGGCCACCAGTCCGTTGCCGCGCGCTGTCGCCCGCAGCCGCTGCGCCGCGGCAACAAGCAGGGCGTCGCCGGCCGGGTGACCGTAGATGTCGTTGACCGCCTTGAAGCCGTCCAGATCGATACAGAGGACGGCCAGCGGCGCCTTTGCGTCTCGGGCCTTCGCGACTTCGTGTCCGAGATGCTGGGTAAAGACGGCGCGGTTGGGAAGACCGGTCAGGGCGTCGTGGAAAGCGAGGTGGGCAAGCTTGCGATCGAACAGGACCATCAGGAAGCCGATGGCGAGGATAACCAGCGCCATCACGATCACGCCGCTGGCGAGCGTGGCGCTGTCGATCGCCTCCGAAGGGACGCCGTAGCGCGAATCCGGATAGACGGAGGCCGCGGCCATGGCGGTGAAATGCATGCCGCAAATGGCAAGGGTGAAGAGCAGAGCCGGTCGCCACGGCAAAGTGCTCGGCCGTCGCCGGTGCTCGGCCAGCGCCGCCGCGGTGAGTCCGACGCCGAGCAGGACGGAGACGCAGACGAGGGTCGGATCCCACGCGAACCTTCCGGGCATCTTCACGGCCGCCATGCCGAGATAGTGCATCGCGCTGATGCCGGCCCCGACCGCCGCACCGCCGAGCAAGGCCGGGCGCGACCGCTTCGAAAGCGCCGCCCACCAGCCGCCGGCCGTGATCAGCATCGCCGCTCCGATCGAGACCAGGGTCAGGTTGAGGTCGTAGCCGACCGGAAGGTGCGGCTGATAGGCGAGCATGGCGATGAAATGGGTGGCCCAGATGCCGGTGCCGGCGATGAAGCCGGCGAGCGCAACCCACGCCCAGCGTCGCACCGAGGCGCGCCGACCCTGCTCGAAGATCGAGAAAGCGGTGAAGGCGGCGAGCAGGCAGATGCCGCCGGCGACCAGCACGAGCCGGAAATCATGCTCCTGCGTAATGCACGCATAGACCCGCAGCATTGGCGCTCCCCGCAACCCGCATCCCCTCTGGGCGCCGGGCGGTGAAAATGGGGTTAAGGATCTGATTCGGCCCGATCGCCTTAATGGCGTTCGCGGATGCTCGCGAAGCGGATGTTCGGCCAGTCCTGCTGGAAGCGCCCGAGCTCCCAGGCATTGCGGATGAGGAGGACGGGGGCGCCGTCGGCGTCCTCGGCGGCGCTGGCGCGGTTGGCGGCGAGCAGGCGCTTGAGCTCGACCGGGTCGTCGGCCGAGACCCAGCGGGCGATCTCCCAGGGGGAGGCCTCGAAGCCGAGCTTCAGGCTGTACTCCGCCTCCATACGGGTCGAGAGCACGTCGAGCTGGAGCGCGCCGACGACGCCGACGATCCAGTTGCTCCCGATCGCCGGCTTGAAGATGCGGATCACGCCTTCCTCGGCGAGGTCCTCGAGGCCC
>JAXDPL010000085.1:0-3570 GCA_034668385.1 Sphingomonadales bacterium
GGTTGGGGGTGGTTTGGCGAGCCCAGCGAGACTGTTGCTGAGTCGGAGTTTCGGCCGCCGTTGGCGGTACCCACCCCCGGCCCCTCCCTTTCAGGGAGGGGAGGCTTGCCTCGGCCCGCGGTTCCCGTCACCTAGCGTCGCATGAACGCTCCGCCGCGCGGCCGCCATCTCGTCTCCGCCGACCGCGGCTTCGCGACGGGGGGCGAGTGGCTGGTGCGGCTGTTCAGCCAGCGCTTCCAGTGGGTGCTGGACCGGATCGATGCGGGGCTCGAGAAAGGCGCGATCGAGGTGACGCAGCCCGATGGCCGCACCCGCCGGCTAGGCGGGCGGGCGCCGGGGCCGCAGCCGTTCGTCCGGCTCCATAGCTGGAACTCGCTCGTGCGTCTGGCTACCTCGGGCTCGGTCGGCTGGTACAAGGCCTGGGAGCGGGGCGAATGGTCGTCGCCCGATCCGGTGCCGCTGTTCGAATTGTTCATGCTGAACGGCGAGAGCCTCGGCAATACGGCCCGCGCCAAGGGCCTGTTCCGGCGGGTCAACCGGCTCGCCCACCGCTTCCGAGGCAACGACAAGAAGCGCGCGCGGGAGAATATCGCCCACCATTACGACCTCGGCAACGATTTCTACCGGCCCTGGCTCGATTCCTCGATGACCTATTCGAGCGCCGTCTTCGCGGAGCCGATCGCCGCCAGCGAGACCCTCGAGAGCGCGCAGGAGCGCAAGCTCCGGCTTCTGCTCGACCGGCTGGAGCTGAAGCCCGGCGACCGGCTGCTCGACATCGGCTGCGGCTGGGGCTCGCTCGCCGAGATGGCGTCGCGCGATTACGGGGCGACGGTGGTCGGCCTGACCCTCTCGGAAGAGCAGAAGGCGTTCGCCGAGGCGCGGATGGCGAAAGCGGGGGTGTCGGAGTGGGTCGAGATCCGCCTGCAGGATTATCGTGACGTCGAGGGGACCTTCGACGCCGTCGCCTCGGTCGAGATGGTCGAGGCGGTGGGCCAGGATTACTGGCCGGCCTATCTCGGAGCGATCGCCCGCGCGCTGAAGCCCGGCGGCCGGGCGGCGCTCCAGCTCATTTCGATCCGCGAGCCTTTGTTCGAAGCCTATGCCGCCAGCGCCGACTTCATCCAGACCTACATCTTTCCCGGCGGAATGCTGGTCAGCGAGGCGCGCTTCGCGGCCTTGGCGGCCGAGGCCGGGCTCGAATGGCGCGACCGGGAAGGTTACGGCCTCCATTATGCCGAGACCCTGAATCGCTGGCGCGGCCGCTACGACTCGGCCGTGGCCGAAGGGCGGCTGCCCGCCGGCTTCGACGCGCCGTTCCACCGTCTGTGGCGCTACTATTTGATGTATTGCGAGGGCGGCTTTCGGGGGCGCGGCATCGACGTCGCCCAGGCGACCCTGGTCAAGGCCGGCGCCTGAGCTCCGGCGCCAGCGTCCGCAGGCGATCCCAGGCCGAGCCGCCGTCGCCGCCGCTTGGCTTCGACGCGGGCTCGAGCTTGCCGTCGACCAGCTTGAGAACGATCTCGGCCCGCTCGACCAGGATCGGCCGGTGCGAGACGACGATGCGGGTGATCGGCAGCTGCGAGATGGTCTCGGCGATCGCCCGCTCGTTGTCCTCGTCGAGATTGGCGGTGCCCTCGTCGAGGAAGAGGGCGTCGGGGTCGCGGTAGAGGGCTCGCGCCAGCATCACCCGCTGCCTTTGGCCCGAGGAGAGCGCCGCGCCCATGTCGCCGATCAGGCTCTGATAGGCCATCGGCATGTCCATGATCGTGTCGTGGATGCGCGCGAGCCGCGCCGCCGTCTCGATCCGGGCATCGTCGGGCCGCGGATCGAAGAAGCTGATATTGTCGGCGAGCGTTCCAGTGAGCAGCTGGTCGTCCTGGAGCACGGCGGCGATCCGGGAGCGCCATTCCGAGGTGGTCGCCGCGGTCAGCGGCTTGCCGTCGACCAGCATCTTGCCCGAGGTCGGCTGAAGCAGGCCGAGCATGATCCGCATCAACGTGGTCTTGCCGGTGCCCGAGGCGCCGATAATGGCGACGTAGCTGCCGGCCGGGATTTCGAAGTCCATCTCCTTGAGCACCGGCGCGTCGTTCGGTCCGTAGGCGAAGCTCAAGCGCTCCGCCCTCAGCGCCGGCGCCGGCTGCACCTCGGTGCGCGGCGGCGCCGGCACCAAATTCTCGCGCGGCTCGGCGACGATGTCGGAGAGGCGCTCCAGATGCACCGAAATCAGCCGCCAGCGCTCGCCATGGTCGATCAGGGCCGTGGCGCTCGACATGAACGACGAACGGTAGGCGATGAAGGCCAGCATCAGGCCGATCGTCAT
The DNA here is from genome assembly GCA_034668385.1 of Sphingomonadales bacterium. Lineage (GTDB taxonomy): Bacteria > Pseudomonadota > Alphaproteobacteria > Sphingomonadales > Sphingomonadaceae > Allosphingosinicella. The sequence goes on from JAXDPL010000085.1 coordinate 2,321, forward strand.
CTTGTCGGCCATCACCAGGCTCGCCGCCATCCAGACGACGAGGAGGAACTGGCCTGAGAGCAAGAGGCCCTCCACCAGCCGGGTCAGGATCTTGTAGATGCGGGTGTGGTAGCCGGCGGAGACGACGTCGGCATATTTGTTGCGCCAGCCATTCTCGCGCATCGCCTCGTGGACGTGGAGCTTGATCGCGCGCATCGCCCGGATGCTCTCGATCAGGTAGGTCTCCTCATAGGCGCGGGCGACCAATTCCTCCTCGGTCCGGCGACGCAGCGGCGGATAGATGGCGAGCCGGAACAGGATGTAGAGGAAGGTCGCTCCGGCGACGACCAGCATCAAGGGCACGCTGATCAAAGCCATCACCGCCAGGGTCATGATCGCCAGCACGGCGTCCACCATCGCGGCGACGACGCCCTCGGCGAGGATCGACTGGATCGGCTGGGTCGAGCCCATCCGGCTGATCAGGTCGCCGACATGGCGGCTCTCGAAATAGCTCATCGGCAGCCGCATCAGGTGGCGGAAGACGTTGCCGGCGAGCTGGAAGGAGATGGACTGGCCCAGCGTCAGCACCACCCAGGAGCGGAGCGCCTGGATGATATGGCTGAGCGCGTAGACGAGGCCGAAGCCGAGCACGAGCAAGGCGAGCAGGTTTGCGTCGCTCTGCCCGATCGCCTCGTCGACGGTGAGCTGCATGAAGAAGGGAAGGGCGAGTGCGGTGAATTCGAGCAGCAGGGACAGCGCCACCACCTGGACGAAGGCGGAGCGGTAATTGACCAGCTTCGACCAGAGGTCGCGCATCCGCGTCTTGATCCGGGCGTCGACCGGCTTGAACTCGGCCGACGGGGTCAGCTCGAGCGCGACTCCGGTGAAATGGCGGTTGAGCTCCTCCGCCCCGACGACCCGGCGCCCGCTCGCCGGATCGAGCAGGGTCGCCTTACCGCCGGCATACTTTTCGAGGACGACGAAATGATTCAAATCCCAATGGAGGATCGCCGGCGTCTGCAGCTGGGCGAGCTCATCCAGCTCGAGGCGAAGCGCGCGCGGCGCCAGCTCTAGCTCCGAGGCGACGTTGATCAGGGAGGCAAGGGTCGCGCCCTTCATCGAGGTCGGGAAGCGGCGACGGAGGCCGCCGACATTGACCCGGTGGCCGTAATGGGCGGCGACCATGGCGATGCAGGCGAGGCCGCATTCCGCCGCCTCGGACTGAAGCATCGGCCGGGTCCGATTGAGCCAGGGCCAGTCGATCGCGCTCA
>JAXDPL010000086.1:0-2658 GCA_034668385.1 Sphingomonadales bacterium
TCCTGCTGGTGATGGGCGCCGCCTGGCCCTTCTTCGACCGGAAGCCCAACGACCCCTGGTTCGACCCCGCCGCCCTCCAGGCGCCCGGGACCGTGGCGGGGCCAAGGAAGAAGCTCCTTACGACCGCGCTTGCCGGCTTCGCCGTCGCCGCTGCCGCGCCACTCTGGTCGGCCGCCGTCGCCTCGACCGGAACGGCCGCGGTCCCGGAGCGGGTGGCGATGCCGCAGGTTCCGGGCTGGCAGCAGGTCCCGTCCGACACCGGCCGCGCCTGGTCCCCGCACTTCGTCGGCGCCGACCGGGTCGCCTCGACCCGCTACCGCGACGCCGCCGGACGCCGGGTCGACCTCTGGCTGATCGTCTATGCGCGGCAGGATTCGGCACGGAAGCTGGTCGGTTTCGGACAGGGCGCCGCCGAGCCGGGCAGCGCCTGGGCCTGGACGACCGACGCCCCGCCGCCGCCCTCGGGGAAATCGGAGCGCATCTTCTCGAACGGTACCGTGCGCGAGGTGGCGAGCTTCTACCGCGTCGGCCGTATCGTCACCGGTAGCCCCGCGCAGGTGAAGCTCGAGACAATGAAGGTCCACCTTGTCGGCGGCCCGCAACGGGCGGTCGCGGTGCTCGTCTCCGCCGAAGAGCCGGCGGGGCAGGGCAGCGCGCGTCCGGCGATCGATGCGTTCCTCCGTGCCGTCGGTGCGGTCGGCACCCTTGCCGACGCCGCCGCCGGCGTGGGAGGGGCGCGCTGATGTGCGGCATCGCAGGCCTCTTCCACCCCGACGTTCCCAAGCCCGTCGACCCGGCCCGGATCCGCGCCATGGCCGACACGCTCGCCCACCGCGGCCCTGACGGCAGCGGCGTCTGGACCGCCCCGGGGGTCGGCTTCGGCCACAGGCGTCTTTCGATCATAGACCTCGAAGGCGGCGCGCAGCCGATGGTCTCCGCCGACCGCGAGCTCGCCATCACCTACAATGGCGAGATCTACAATTTCGGGGAACTGCGCGGGGAGCTCGAGGCCCTCGGCCACGCCTTCGCGACCCAGTCCGACACCGAGGTGATCCTGGCGTCATGGCGGCAATGGGGGCCGTCCTGCCTGCCGCGTCTCAACGGCATGTTCGCCTTCGCCCTCTACGACGCGGCCGAGGACGCGCTTTTCCTCGCCCGCGATCGCCTGGGCGTGAAGCCGCTCTACCTCGCCACGCTCCCCGACGGTGCGCTGATCTTCGGCTCGGAGCTGAAGGCGCTGCTTGCCCATCCGCGCCTCCGCCGCGAGCCCGATCCGCGCGCGGTCGAGGACTTCCTCGCCTTCGGCTACGTCCCGGACGACACGTCGATCGTCGCGGGCGTGACCAAGCTTCCCGCCGGCCACTATCTGCTGGTCCGGCGCGGACGGGCGGTGCCGGCGCCGGTCCGCTGGTGGGACGTGGACTTCTCCGATCCGTCGACCGCCAAGCCCGCCGCGCTCGAAGAGGAGCTGGTCGAGCGGCTGCGCGACGCCGTCCGTTCGCGCATGGTCGCCGACGTTCCGCTCGGCGCCTTCCTGTCGGGCGGCGTCGACAGCTCGGCCGTCGTCGCCTTCATGGCCGAGGCGAGCCGCACCGCCGTGGAGACCTGCGCGATCGGCTTCGACCGCGCCGACCATGACGAGACGCGTTTCGCCGCGATCGTCGCCGAGCGATTCGCCACCGCCAACCGAACCCGTACCGTCGCCGCCTACGATTCAGCCTCATCGACAGCCTCGTCGAGGCCTATGACGAGCCGTTCGCCGACGCCTCCGCGATCGGCACCTACCGCGTCTCCGAGCTGGCGCGGGAGAAGGTCAAGGTGGCGCTCTCGGGCGACGGCGCGGACGAGGCGTTCGCCGGCTATCGCCGCTATCGCCTGTTCAGCGCGGAGGAGCGGGTCCGCAGCGCCCTCCCCGCCGGGGCGCGTGGGGCGCTGGGCGCGGTCGGCGCCGTCTATCCGAAGCTCGACTGGGCGCCGCGCTTCCTGCGCGCGAAGACCACCCTCGTCGCCCTCGGCCGCTCGGGGGAGGAGGCCTATGCCGACGCGGTCACGGCGACCTCCTTGCCCGTGCGCTCAAGGCTTTACAGCTCGCATTTCAGGCAGCTCCTGCAGGGGCACAGGGCTGAGCAGCGCTATGTCGACACGATGCGCGGCGCGCCGGCCTCGGACCCGCTCTCCCGCGCCCAATATGCCGACCTCAAGCTCTGGCTCCCGGGCGACATCCTCACCAAGGTCGACCGCGCCAGCATGGCGGTGAGCCTCGAGGCGCGCGAGCCGCTCCTCGACCACCGGCTCGTCGAGTTCGCGGCGCGCCTGCCCGCGACGCTGCGCCTGCGCGGCGGCTCCGGCAAGTGGCTGCTCAAGCGGGCGCTTGGGGATCGGCTCCCCCGCGAGATCCTCCACCGCCGCAAGATGGGCTTCGTCACGCCCGTCTCTGCCTGGTTCCGCGGCCCTCTCGCGGCCGAGGCCGCCGCCATCGCCCACAGTCCGGCACTGGCCGAGCTCGGCTGGTTCGACACCGCCGCCGTCGTGAAGATCGCCGACGACCACCGCGCAGGCCGCGCCGAGCACGGGCGCCTCCTCTGGCAGCTCCTCATGCTCGACCGTTCCCTTCACCGCCTGTTCGGCTTCGGCGCCTCGGCCTCGTCCGGATATATG
>JAXDPL010000087.1:0-11497 GCA_034668385.1 Sphingomonadales bacterium
GATCTCGGCCTGCATGTTCATGGTGATGAGGATGTCGAACTCGTCCTCGACCGAGGCGACGAAGTCCATGACGATCAGGCTGTCCCATTCGAGGTCGCCGGCGAAGCTCGTCGCCTCGGTCAGCGCCGCGCCCTTCTTGTTGAAGGGCTCGATCAGCTTGGCGACCTTGTCGAAGGTCTCGTCTCTGTCGGTCATGGCCGTCCCTTATGTCTCGCCGCCGGGTCTGCCAAGGGAATAGGGCGTAAAGGCGGCGCGCGCTTGGCAGGGCCGGGGCCGCGTGCGATGCTTCTTCTTCGAGCGTCGATGGGAGCTCTGATGGCCGACGAGCCGCCCTTTCCGGTCAATGCGGTGAACGTCCTGCGCACCGCGCAGCAGATCAACGTCCAGCTCTCCGCCATGGCCGACCAGAAAGCGAGCATCCTGATGGGCGCCGCCTTCGTCATCTTCACCATCGCCATGAACCAGGCGCACGGTGCCCTGCCGCCGCTTCCCCTGCTGATCCTCGGCGTATCCGCCTTCGTCGCGGCGGTCTGCGCCGTGCTCGCGATCATGCCGGCGGCGGGGACGAAGCCGCGCGGCCCCGCCAACCTACTTTTCTTCGGTCACTTCGCGCAGCTCGAGGAAGAGGAATTCACCGAGGCGATGCTCGAGATCCTGCGTTCGGACGAAGCCAGCTACCGCGCCATGCTGCGCGACATGCACCAGAACGGCCTCGTCCTCGCGCGCCGGAAATACCGGATGCTGGCCTACGCCTATCGCGCCTTGCTGGCCGGGATGACGGCGAGCCTCGTCGCCTTCGCCGCCGAGCGCTTTATCTGAGCCAGCCCTGCTCGCGATACCAGTCGGCGGTCTGCTTGAGGCCGGTGGGGGTCTTGACCTCGGGCTCCCAGAGTCCGGGCGGCGGGCGTCGCTCGGCGGCGGCGACCCAGTCGGGGTGGCAGTAATAGCCGACCCGGTCCGGGGTCAGCTTGGCCTTGCCGCGGCGGACGGCGCGGTCGGCCAAGGCGGCGAGGCGGAGCACGGGCTTGGGCAAAGCGATCGTCCCGGCGCGCTTGCCGTAGAGCCGGCCGAGCGTGCGGGCGAAGTGGCGGTGGTCCCAGCCGCCCTCGCGGCCGTCGTCGGGCTCGTAGGTCTCGCCCCAGGTGTCGGGCTCGTCGAGCAAGGCGAGCAGCAGCCGGCAGAGGTCCTCGACGTGGATGACCGAGAAGCGGCCCTTGGGGGGCAGGGGGACGAGGCCGCGCCGAGCCATCCTGAACAGCTCGAACGTCTCCTTGTCGCCGGGTCCGTAGACGGCGGGCGGGCGGACGATCGTCCAGTCGAGGCCCGAGGCGGCGACCAATTTCTCCGAGCGCATCTTCGACCAGCCGTAGGCGGAGAGGTCCGGCTCGCGGGCCGCCAGCGAGGAGACGTGGACGAAGCGCTTGACCCCCGCCTTGCGCGCGGCGTCGATCATGTTGGCGGTGCCGGCGACGTTGGCCGCCTCGAAGCCGGCGCGGCTCGGGGCGTTGATCAGGCCGGCGATATGGACGACGGCGTCGGCGCCGGTGCAGAGCTTCAGAAGGGCTTCGGGGCGGTCGAGGGCGCCGTCGACCCAGGCGATCTCGTCCTCCGGCGGCTTCCAGCCGCGGGTGAGGGCGCGGACGTCGTAGCCGGCCTCGAGCGCGAGGCGCAGGAGGTGCGAGCCGACGAAGCCGGTACCGCCGGTAACTGCGAGGGTGCGGATCTTGCGGGAGCGGCGCCGGCTCATGCGCGCGAAAATCGGTGACAGCTACCGATTTCCCGGTCTCGTCCGTCGCCGGGGTTAGTGGCATGGAAATCGGTAGCTGTCACCGATTTCTCCACCGATTTCTCAGGGACGGAAATCGGTGCCTGTCCCCAATTTCTCATAGCGGCGACCACGATTCGGCCTCCTCCGCTTGCTCTTTCGCCGGCGCCAGGTGCTGGAGCAGGGCGTCGAGGACCGCCTCCACGCCCGCGCCGGTCGCGCCGGAGAGGGGGAGGGGGCGGACGCCCGCTTCGGCCTCCAGCTCGCCCGCCAGCGCCTCGATCAGCTCCTCGTCGAGCGTGTCGGATTTGTTGAGGGCGAGCACCTCCGGCTTGTCGACGAGGCCCGCGCCATAGGCTTCGAGCTCGTCGCGGACGATGCGGTAGGTCTCGGCCACGTCGGCGTTGTTGGCGTCGACCAGGTGGAGCAGCACGCGCGTGCGCTCGACATGGCCGAGGAAGCGGTCGCCGACCCCGGCGCCTTCCGCGGCGCCCTCGATCAGGCCCGGAATGTCGGCGACGACGAACTCGCGGCCCTTGTGGCGAACGACCCCGAGCTTGGGATGGAGGGTGGTGAACGGATAGTCGCCGACCTTGGCGTTGGCGTTGGTCACGGCGTTCAGGAAGGTCGACTTGCCGGCGTTGGGAAGGCCGACCAGGCCGACGTCGGCGAGCAATTTCAGGCGCAGCCACACCCAGGCCTCCTCGCCCGGCCAGCCGGCGCCGTGCTGGCGCGGGGCGCGGTTGGTGGCGCTCTTGTAGCTGGCATTGCCGCGGCCGCCGTCGCCGCCTTTCAGCAGGACGATCCGCTCGCCGGCCTTGGTCAGGTCGGCGAGGACGTGCGCCATGTCGTCGGAGAGGATTTGGGTTCCGACGGGCACCCTGACGACGAGGTCGGCGCCGCCCGCGCCGGTGCGGTTCGAGCCGGCGCCGCCCTTGCCGCGCGGCGCTCGGAAATGCTGGGTGTAGCGGAAGTCGATCAGGGTGTTGAGGCCCTCGATCGCCTCGAACACGATGTCGCCGCCCTTGCCGCCGTCGCCGCCGTCCGGCCCGCCATATTCGATATACTTCTCGCGCCGGAAGCTGACCGCGCCGGGCCCGCCGGCGCCGGAGCGGATGAAGATCTTCGCCTGGTCGAGGAAGTGCATGGCGGGCGTCTAGGCCAAAGACGCGCGGAATTGAACCGCGGCGTGGTCAGAGTTCGTGGAGGCGCATGCTTCCGCCTGCCTGCACGATTTCCGTCATTCGTCCTTCGGCGCGATCGCCGGATGGCTGGCGAGGAGCTGGCGGGCGGCGAGCTCGCGGGCCTTGTCGCGCGGCAGGCCGAGCGCGCGCGCCATCGATTCGCCGAGCAGCGAATCGCCCAAGGCGGCGAGTACCAGCCACAGGGTCGTCTCGTGGACCGGCCGGTCCTCGTGGCCCTCGACGAGCTGGTCGACGAGGCGGTGGATGGCGCCGAAGACAGGGTCGAGCGCGTCGCGGTTGCCGGACAGGATCATCCAGGCGGCGAGCGCGCCGGCCCCCTCCCGGTCGAAGGCGTCGAACGTGCCCTCGACGATCTCGCGCGGATCGGCCTCGCCCTGGCGGGCGCGCTCGACGGCGAGACGGATTCCGGCGGTGACCCGCTCGGCGATGTAGCGGGCGAGGGCGGCCTGAAGCCCCGCCGCCGTGCCGAAATGGTGGAGCAAATTGGCGTGGGTCTTGCCCATCCGCGCCGCGACGGCCTTCAGGGTCACCGCCGAGGGGCCGGAATCGAGCAGGATCTCGCGCGCCGCCTCGAGCGCGGCGGCGCGGCTTTCTTCGGGGCTGAGGCGCAATCTAGCTGTTGACATTGATGTCAGTAGTGGCCATCCTGTCCCCAGGAGATACAACATGGCGAGCCGAGCGACACCCCTCGACCTTCAGATCACGCCGCGCGACCGCCGCTTCGCCCGCGGCGCCGCGACCAAGCGCTGGTGGCTGGGCGGCGATCCGGTCGGCTCCGCGCTCTACGATGCTTTGTCGGTGACCTTTCCCAAGGGCGAAGCCTTCTTCGTCGAGAGCGTCCGCGCCTTCCGCGAGGGCGCGCCGCCGAGGCTCGCCGCCGAGATCAAGGCGTTCACCACCCAGGAGGTGATGCACAGCCGCGAGCACGTCCAGTTCAATCGCCGCGCCGCCGACGCGGGCTACGATTTGAGCCGGCTCGAGCGGCGCGTCGAGGAGCGGCTGGCGGTGTCGCGGGCGCGGCCGCCGATCGTCAACCTCGCCGCGACCATGGCGCTCGAGCATTTCACCGCCATCCTCGCCCACCAGTTGCTCGGCAACCCGCGCCACCTCGCCGGCGCCGATCCCGATTCCGCGGCCTTGTGGCGCTGGCACTCGATCGAGGAGATCGAGCACAAGGGCGTCGCCTACGACACGTGGCTTCACGCGACCCGCGGCTGGCCGCGCATCAAGCGCTGGAAAGTGAAGGCGAAGGTGATGCTCTACGTCACCCGCAACTTCATCGTCGACCGCACCTTGGGCTCGCTCGATTTGCTGGCGCAGGACGGGATCACCGGCGTCACCGCCTGGCGGCGCCTGCTGTGGCACATGTGGATCCGGCCCGGGATGCTGAGGAAGATCATGGGCGCCTGGCTCGCCTTCTTCCTGCCCGGCTTCCATCCCTGGAACCACGACGACCGCGCGCTGATCGCCAAAGCGGAAGCCGAGCTCGCGAGGGCGTCCTAGGCCGCCATCGCCGCTTCCGGTTCCGCTTCTCCGGCGAGGGCAAGCGTAAGCTCCCGACAGGGCGCGGAACCCCGGCGGCCGGCGCTGTAGCGCTCCGCGACGATTCCGGTCGGACGGAAGCCGAGCTTTTCGAGAACTCGCCCGGAGGCGGGATTGTCGAGGAAATGGCCGGCGACGAGCCGCGGCACGCGCAGGCTCTCCCGCGCCGCACGAACCACCGCTTCGCCGGCCTCGGTCGCGTAGCCGCGATTCCAGTGGCGCCGGGCGATCCAATAGCCGAGATCCCGCTCGTCCGAACGGCGGCGGGCGAGACCGATCGTTCCGATGAGCTGCGGCGGCCCTTCAGCCCGCAGGAAGATGAGCAAGGCCGGCTCGTCCCCTCGCCGTTCGGTCGCCAGGAAGGCCGCGGCGTGATCGAGCGTGTAGGGCCAGGGGGCAGTGGCGAGGTTGCGCACCACCGCCTCGTCGGCGATCGCCGCGAACAGGGCCGGAGCGTCCTCGATCCAGCCGGGTCTCAGCAGCAGTCTGTCGGTCCTCGCGAACATCGTTCTTCCCCTTGGCTCGCCGCCGGCCTTCGCCGGCGGCGGTTTCGAGGGAGAAACGAAAAGGGAGAGGAACCCGGCGGCTCCTCTCCCTCGAATTCGGTTCTCAATTGAGACCTGGAGCCGCCCCTCCCGGAGACGGCCCTTCCTCGACCGTCCCTATTCCACCGCGCCCGGATGCATGTCGACGCACACGAACTTGCGGCCGAGCTTCCCGTCGCGAAACGAGACCCGGCCGTCGGTAAGCGCGAAGAGGGTATGGTCCTTGCCGATGCCGACTCCGGCGCCCGGATACCATTTGGTCCCGCGCTGGCGCACGATGATGTTGCCGGCGAGCACGGTCTCGCCGCCGAACTTCTTGACGCCCAGACGCCGGCCGGCGCTGTCGCGACCGTTGCGTGAGGATCCGCCTGCTTTCTTATGTGCCATGGCTAAGCTCTGTATCTCTTTGAGGTTTACGCGTTCTTATCAGCCGCCGGCTTTTTCGGCGAGGCCTTTTTGGGCTTCGCCGCCGCCTTGGGCCCCTCGGACTTCGGACTGTCGACCTGCTCGCTCGCGGTCGGCTCGGACTTGACCGGCGCGGCCGGCTTGGCTTCGGCTTTCTTCGCCTTCGGCTTCTTCGGCGCCTCGGCGACGCTGTCGGTGATCTGGTCGTTGACGTGCGTCGGGACCGCATCGGCGGTCGCGGGCGCCGCCTCGTCCTTCGGAGCCTTGGCCTTCTTCGCCGGCTTTTCCGCCTTCTGGTCGCCGATCGCGGTGATGCGCAGGATGGTGTGCTGCTGGCGGTGGCCCTTCTTGCGCCGGTAATTGTGGCGGCGGCGCTTCTTGAAGACGATCACCTTGTCGCCCTTGGCCTGGGCGATGATCTCGGCCGAGACGGTGAGGCCGTCGGTGGAGCGCAGCTCCGAGCCTTCGCCCGCCAGCAGGACGTCGCCCAGCTGGACGGTGTCGCCGGCCTCGCCCGCCAGCTTCTCGACGACGATCTTGTCTCCGGCGGCGACGCGATATTGCTTGCCGCCCGTGCGCACGACTGCGAACATGGCTCTTTCCAATTACCTAAAAGCTGCCCGCACAAAAACGGCCGCGGCCGAACCCCGCGCGGGAAGGGGGCTGCTATCGGAGCCGGTCTCCCCTGTCAACAATGCCGGTGGTCACGCCTAGTGCCGGTGCTCCGGGCGCAGGCGGTAGCGGCCGCCGTCGAAGTCGGCGAACAGGCCCGAGATGGCCGGGTGCTCGACCGGCTCGTCGCTTTCGTCGTGGAGCAGGTTCTGCTGGCTGACATAGGCGACGTAGCTGCCCTCGGCATTGTCGGCGAACAGATGGTAGAAAGGCTGGTCCTTGGCCGGCCTGATCTCCTCCGGGATCGCCTGGTACCATTCGTCGGTGTTGGCGAAGACCGGATCGACGTCGAAGATCACCCCGCGGATGTCGAACATGCGGTGGCGGACCACGTCGCCGATGGCGAAGCGGGCATGGCTGACCGGCGGCGCCGCGAGCGCGGCGGCGGGGAGGTCGGGGCTGGGCTCGTTCGAACGCGCGATCATGAAGCCAATGTAGGCGCTTGCCGCGGCGAGGCAAGCGATCTCGCCTGGGACTGCTTGGCAAGCCGGAGCGCCTGCGCTAGAGCGCCCGGCCTGTCGACCCGCCCCCGCTCGGGTTCCCGTCAAGGCACGCCTTTGACGGGTGCCTTTTTCGGGGTCGATCTCACGAGATGCGGAGAGGTGCCGGAGCGGTCGAACGGGGCGGTCTCGAAAACCGTTGTGCCCTTACGGGTACCGAGGGTTCGAATCCCTCCCTCTCCGCCACTTACCGGACCGAAGCGGTCCGATGAGGTCGTCCGCGCTCCGCCGCAAGCGTTGAACCTTCTGCTCTGGCGATGGTAGGAACCCCGCGTCGTCGCAGCAGAGAAACCATCCTGACAGCCAGCAAAACCGATCCGGTAGAGGGCGGCCTGCGCGCCCTGGTTGTGGAGAACCGCCCGGCCTTGCAGCGCTTTCTCGCCGCCCGGCGAGTGGCGCCCGACGAAGCGGAGGACCTTTTGCAGGAGCTTTATGTGAAGCTCACGCTCAAGGCGACCGGACCGGTGCTCGATGCCCGCGCCTATCTCTATCGCACGCTCGACAACATGATCGTGGATCGCCGGCGGGCGGACCTGCGCCGTGGCACGCGCGAGGAAGCCTGGGCCGGGGCCGACCTCGGCGAAGGATCGGTTGCCGACGAACCGACGCCCGAACGGATCGTTTCGGCGAGGATGCAGCTGGGGGCGGTGGAGAGCGCCCTGGCCGCCCTCCCCGAGAGGACGCTCCTGATCTTCCGCCGCTTCCGCCTCGACGGGGCGACTCAGCGCGACATCGCGGACGAGATCGGAATCAGCATCAGCGCGGTCGAGAAGCATCTCCAGCGCGCCTACAAGGCCCTGGCGGACATCCGGCGGCGGCTGGATGCGGATTCTCCGCCTCCGCGCCGTCCTTCTAGCGAGGAAGAAGGGTGATGTCGCAGATCGAGAACCCGGACCTTCAAAGGGAAGCGATTCGCTGGCGCGTCCGTCTTCGCGACGGCGGCGCCGAAGAATGGCAGGCCTTCGTCGAGTGGCTGGAGCAGGATCCGGCCCGGTCCGCCGCCTACGACTCGGTGGCCGCGGCCGACCGGGCGCTGCGTTCCGCCGACGTGCCCGCGCCGCTTCCGTCGGCGAACGACGACGGTTTCGAACCCTCGGGCAAGCCGTTCTGGCGGCGCTGGGCGCTGGCCGGCGCCGGCGCGGCCGCGGTGGCGGCGGGCGTCGCCGCGCTGACGATCGGCGAGCGGACTCCGGCGCGGACGGAAATCGCCACGGCGGCCGGCGAGCATCGGGCGATCACGCTGGCCGACGGCACCGCGATTGCCCTCAACGGCGGCACGCGTCTTCTCGTCGGGGGCGCCGACGCGCGGAAGGTCGAGATGGTGGCCGGCGAAGCGACGTTCACCGTCCGCCACGATACCCGTCATCCCTTCGAGGTGAGCGCCGGCGGCCATGTCGTGCGCGACGTCGGCACGATGTTCAATCTGCTCAGCGAGCGCGGGCGCTTCTCGCTGGAGGTGATCGCGGGCGCGGTGGTATATGATCCGGGCGGGGCAGCGGCCCGGCTCTCCGCCGGACAAGCCTTGCGGAGCGAAGGGGAAGGCCAGATTGTCTCGAGAGTCGATCCCAGCGCCATGGCCGGCTGGCGGAGCGGGCAGCTGAACTACGATCTGGCTCCGCTCTCGACCGTGATCGGCGACCTTTCGCGCACGACCGGCGCGGTCGTCTCCCTCGATCCGTCGCTCGATCAGATACCCTTCACGGGCTCCATTCGAATCGACCCCGACGACTCGGTCACCGTCCGGCGGCTGGCGGACGCGCTGGGAGTCGTCGCTGTCGGGCACGACGGCCGCTGGCGGCTCGAGCCGCATCGGCGTGCGCGTCGCTGAGCCGCTCCTAGCCCTCGTCATTCTCTCCCTGGCAGCGGTCCCGGCCACGGCTGCCGGGGAGGCGAGCTTCGACATTCCCGCCGGCACGCTCGCCCGGTCGCTGGTCGCGCTCGGGGGGCAGGCGCACATCACCATCGTCGCGAACGATCCGGCCCTCTCCAGGCTGCGGTCGCGAGCCGTTCGCGGCCGGATGTCCGCGCAAGCGGCGCTCAGGCGCCTGCTGGCCGGCAGCGGCTATACGTTCGTCGAGGTCGCTCCCGGCGCGATCCGGATCGTCGTCGCCCCGGTCGCTCCCAGGTCGAGGCCCCGCGCCGCGCCGCCGCGCGTCCCGCCCCCGGCGGTCGCGCCGACACCGTCTCCCCAGGAGATCGTCGTGACGGCCAGCAAGCAAAGCGTTCGCCTGGCCGATCTCCCGGCGACCGCCCGGATCGTCGACTTGTCGGCCGAAGACGGCGCGCGCCACGGCGGCCGCGGCAGCGAGGCGGTCGTGTCGAGGCTGCCGATGCTGGCGTCGACCAGCCTCGGGCCGGGCCGCAACAAGATCTACATACGCGGCATCGCCGACAGCAGCTTCAACGGCCCGAGCCAGTCGATCGTCGGCCAGTATCTCGGCGACGTCCGTCTGACCTTCAACGCGCCGGACCCGGACCTGCGCCTCTACGACATGCGCAGCGTCGAGCTGCTCGAGGGACCGCAAGGCACGCTCTACGGCTCCGGCTCGCTAGGAGGGATATTGCGGCTCGTGCCCAACCCGCCCGATCTCATGGCGCTCGGGGGCATGGTTTCGGGAGGAGCGGCGGTCACCCGCCACGGCGGTGCGAGCGGCGATGCGGCCCTGATTCTCAACCTCCCGCTGATCGACGACCGGCTCGGCTTGCGGGCGGTCGGATATGCCGTCTCGGAAGGCGGCTGGATCGACGACCTCGGCCGCGGCGCGCGGGACGTCAATCGAACGAGCATCCGCGGCGGGCGCGCGACCTTGCTCTATGCGCCGGGGAGCGGCTGGACCGTCGAGCTCGGCGGCGCGGCGCAGTTCATCGGCGGGAGGGACGGGCAATATGCCGAGCGCGGCCTGCCGCCGCTCACCCGCGCCAGCCATGTGCGCCAGCCGTTCGACAACGACTATCTGCTGGGCGAGCTCGTCGTCCGCCGACGCTGGAACGGGCTCGAACTCGTCTCCGCGACCAATGTCGTCGACCATGCGCTGGACAGCCGCTTCGACGCCACCGGGGGCCTCGGAATCGCCGGCGTTCAGGCGTTCGACGAGGACATCCACATCCGAATGATCGCCCACGAGACGCGCCTTTCCAGGTCCGGCGACGGCGGCAGGGGCTGGATCGCCGGCTTCAGCCTGGTTCGCGACCTGAGCCGGATCGAGCGGACGCTCGGCCCTGCGGGCGCGCCCGCACCGCTGACCGGAGTCCGCAACTCGACGAACGAAGCGGCCTTGTTCGGCCAGCTGAGCTTTCCCCTCGGCCCCTCGCTGACGATCACCGCCGGCGGCCGGGCGACCTGGTCGCGCGGCGCCGGCACCGTCCTTCACGCGCCCGATCGCGAGGAGAACGAGCCGACGCGAAGCGATTTCCGCCTGTCCCCGACGCTGGCGGTCAGCTGGCGACCGGTCCCGGACCTGCTGCTCTACGCCCGTTATGCCGACGCCTTCCGCGCCGGCGGCCTCGCCGTTTCGGCCACCGGCTCGGCGGCGGCGGCGAAGCGCTTCGAATCCGACGAGCTCGGCTCCGCCGAGGTCGGGCTCCGCTACGGATCGGGCGCCGGACGCTTCTCGGCGGACCTCGCGATTTCCCGGACCCGCTGGAACGACATCCAGGCCGACCTGGTCGACACCCGTGGCCTTCCGTTCACCACCAACATCGGCAACGGCCGGATCTACGCCGCCGAAGCACGGGCCACCTGGAGGCCGATGCGCTGGCTGGCCGTCGACGCGTCCGCATTCTTTTCCGACAGCGCGCTCGATTCGCCGGCGCCGGCCTTCGCCGCGGCCGACGAGCGCAGCCTTCCGAACATCCCCGAGGCCGGAGCCCGACTGGGCGTGCGGGCGGAGCGCCGGCTCGGCGCGAACGCCACCCTCGGGATCGATGCCTCGGTACGTTATGTCGGTCGCTCGAAGCTCGGCATCGGTCCCCCGCTCGACACGCCCCAGGGAGGATATGCGGCGGCCGACCTCGGATTGCGGCTTGGCCTGGGCCGCGTCGGGCTCTCGCTCGACATCGAGAATTTGGGGAATGCGCTGGGCAACCGCTTTTCCTACGGCAATCCGTTCACCGTCGCTCAGCGGATGCAGACGACTCCGCTGCGCCCGCGTACCGTTCGGCTAGGCTTCGACTTTCCCTTCTGAGCGGAGACCGGGTGCGGGTCTCGCCGCTCGGCGTCGTCTAAGGGACATGCGCTCGGACAGGAACCCCTCGCTCACCGTCGTTCCGATTGCTCGGGAGGCGCCGGAGCGCGTGGCGACCGACGCTTCGGCCTTCGGCGGCTTCAGCCATCGGGGGCATTGGTGCGGTTGGGAGATGTTCGTGCGCCTTCTGATCTTCGCGACCCGGAACAATCATCGGCAGGAACGGGGCGTTCGGCTCGGACAGGCGGAGTTTGTCAACAGGGCAGATCGAGGATGGCGATATGAGGATCAAGATACGGATTGCGGCGCTGGCCGCGTTGACGGGGCTCCTGCTCCCCACCGGCGCTCCGGCCAAGGGCCCGCGACCGCAAATCTCGATGGCGGCGGCTCGGGCCAAAGCCTTGGCCTACGTGCCGCAGGGGCGCATCCGCTCCGCTGAGCTCGAAACCGAGAAAGGCCGGCTTCTCTACAGCTTCGACATCCAGGTGCCAGGCCGCCAGGGTGTCGAGGAAATCCAGATCAGCGCCATCGACGGCAAGCTGATCTCGCGGGAGCACGAGACGCCGGCCGCCGAATCCAGAGAGGCGCGGTCGGAGCGCAAGGGCCGGGCCCGGCGCTGAACATCCTCACCCCCTTATGAAGGCTTCGAGCTGCTCGTAGGCTTCGTCGTCGGTGATCT
>JAXDPL010000088.1:0-19214 GCA_034668385.1 Sphingomonadales bacterium
GCCGGTAGCAGCCGACATGGACGCAGGTGTCGACGGGATAATGGGCGGTCTCGACGATCGTGCCCGACGTGCCGAACTTGGGCGAGGTCGTCCTGGTCGTGACGTTGCCGTAGCCATCGTAGGCGACCGCCACCTTGTTGCCTTCCGGCAAGGTCATCTGGGTCAGGCGGTAATTCTCGTCATGTTGCAGCGCCGTGTAGCGGCCGAGCGAGTCGGTGATGCCGCTGACATAGTTGCGGTTCTGGAGGCTCGAAATCGAGTAGACGTTGTGGAACCCGTTCGGCCCGTTCACGGTCACGCTGTCGTAGAACGTGATGCCCCCGACGAAGCGCAGATTGGCATAGCTGTAGGTCCAGGGCACGCCGTCGCGGGTCACCGAGCCGACCATCTGCAAGCTCGAGTCCCGCGCGACCTGCAGGTTCGGTGCGCTCTCGCCCGGCAGGGTGCCGGAGCCCTCGATCACCTCGATCTGGTCGCCGAGCGCCAGCGCGCAACCGGTGCAGGTCGAGGTCCGCGACGTCATCCCGTCGGTGGCGACCTGGGTCACATTATTGCCGCTGTAGGTGAGCTGCTGGATCGGCGTGTTGGGGTCCGACCGCGCGTAGAGCTTCGCCGTCGCCACCGTGTTCCAGCCCACGTCCCCGACCGCGCCCGGCTGGTAGGTCAGCTGGATGAAATAGCCGGTGCTGCTGTCGATCCGCGACGCGCGGTAGAAGGTGCGGTGGGAGGGATCGTCGGCGAGAGTGCCGGTGTCGTAGGTATAGCTGAGCGTCTCGACCCCCGGATATTCGACCGAGGAGGCGTAATAGAGGACCGAGCGCGAGTTGCCGCCGGTCGAATCGTCGTGCTTCAGACTGATGTACCACTCCGCCCCGGTCCCCGGTTGGGTGTAGCTGTAGGGCGGGTTGCTGACCTTGAACACCGAGCCGGTGCCGGTGACGCTGCCGCACATCGCCCCGTTCGGAAGCTCGTTGGCGGTGTCGGAGCATTGGAACGATTCCGACGTGCCGGTGCCGGTATGGACCGAGAAGCTGCTGGTCCCGTCGTTCAGGATCTTGCCGCTGACATAGGGCGAAGCGTTCTGCGCCCGGTCGAAGGTCAGATGCGGCGCGGCCGGCACTCCGAGGCCCTGAACGGGCATGGTGATCTTGCCGTCGACCAAATTGACGCCGTTATGGTCCATCTCCACCCGAAGCGGCGAGATCACCTGCGGCATGTCCTGCGCGGCGGCTTGCGTCGACCCGACGCCGGCGAGGGTGGCGACGGCGAGCAGCGCGAGCTTGCGAAAGTCCGTGCGCATCAGCAGCCCCCCGGTCCGACCTGAACGGTGAAGGTGCCTGTGGCGGCACCGCCGTGGCCGTCGCCGATGTCGTACCAACCGGAATAGGTTCCGCTCGAATAAGACGGGTTCCAGGTCAGGCGATTGTTCGCGATTCCCATCAGACCGATCTGGGCAGCCGGGCCGTAGACCGAGGTGATCGTCAGCGCATCACCATCGGGATCCGAGTCGTTGGCCAGCGGGTCGAAGGTCGCCGCCGTACATTGCGCGACGCTGAAGCTGTCGCTCTGCGGCACCGGCGGCTGGTTGCCCGGCGGCGGAGGCGGCGGCGGCGGTGGCGGCGGCGGGGGCGGGGGCGGCGGCGGTGGCGGAGCGGGCGGCGGGGGCGCGGGCGGAGTCCCGACGCCGCTCACCGCATAGCTCGAGCGGTTCCCGGCCGGGTCGTAGGCGATGCTCGTCGCGAGGCCGTTATTGACCGTGCCGCTGCTCGTCGCCGAGACCAGCCGGCCCAGCGCGTCGTAGCTGTACGTCGTCGTCTCGCTTGCCTGCGCCGCGGCCGCGAACGCGACCGCCGACGTCGCCAGGAGAAACCTGGCACCCCTTTGTCTAACCACGAATCGATGCCCCACGGCTTGGAATGCGGGGCGCTATCCAGCATCGCGGGGCGCCGAGTCAATCCGCGTCTTTGCGTATCAACCGGTTCATATTTAACGGTTTTCACCGGGACGGCAGGGCTCTAGGCGATAGTGCGGACCAGCTCCAGCCGAACCTGGGCGCGGCCTTGGGCGACCATGCCGATCTCGCGGGCGGCGCCCAAGGAGACGTCGATCAGGCGGCTCCTGACGAACGGGCCGCGATCGTTGACCCGGACGATCACCGAGCGGCCGTTGGCGAGGTTGGTGACCCTGACCAGCGAGCCGAGCGGCAGCGTGCGGTGGGCGGCGGTCAGCGCCATCGGGTTGAATCGCTCGCCGCTCGAGGTGCGGTTGCCGGCCAGCTCGCGGCCGTAATAGCTCGCCTGGCCCTCGCCGATCGCCTCATAGGCCTGTTGGACCGCCTCGGCCTTCGCCTCCAGCGACGGCGCCGGGTCGCTGGCCGCGGCGACCGCCTCCTCGAGGCTCTGCAGCCGCGGCGAGACCGAATCCACCGCTGCGGCCGGGGCGGATATCAGCATGGCGGCGACGGCGAGGCCGGCGGCGCGCGCCACGCCTCTGCGCCGCAGGCTGGCGATGGTCATCCCGGATAGCCCCTCAGCGTTCATTCCGGGTGCGGGCTAAACCGCATCCGGCGCTCGAGTCTCGGTCGTTACGGCGACGTGAGCCGCGTTCGGGACGAATCGAGCCATTCAGAAGGGAACCTTCCGCCTGCTCGACAAGGCCCCGCGCCCCTGTCACCGTCAACCGCGATGCGCGAGAAAGAGCTTCGGCTGGCCCTCATCTGCTATGGCGGGATCAGCCTCGCCGTTTACATGCACGGCATCACCAAGGAGGTCTGGCGGCTCGCCCGCGCCAGCCGCGCCTTCCACTCCGGCGAGCCGAAAAACGGCGGCACCGAAGGGGTTTACCGCCGCCTTCTCGAGACCATGGCGGACCAAGGCGGAGTCGAGCTGCGAGTCCTGGTCGACATCCTGACCGGCGCCAGCGCCGGCGGGATCAACGCCATCTTCCTCGCCGAGGCGATCGCCGCCGGTCGCTCGCTCGACCCCTTGACCGACCTCTGGCTCGACACCGCCGACGTCGACCGGCTGATCGACCCCGAGGTCAGCGCCGTGTCCCGATTCGCCAAGGCCGCGGCGGTGCCCTTCGCCTGGGCCCTGTCGAAGCAGCGCGGCGGAACGGTCGAGCAGACGGTCGAGGCCGGCCACCGCGACGAGATCCGCGCCAAGCTGGCCAATTTCGTCCGCGCCCGCTGGTTCGCACCGCCGTTCAGCGGCCGCGGTTTCACCGACCTGCTGCTCGGAGCGCTCGACGCCATGGCGGCCGGCCCGCCTGGGCCGGCGCTGCTGCCCGACTACCAGCCGCTCGACCTGTTCGTCACCGTCACCGATTTCCACGGCCACCCGGAGACGCTTCGGCTCCACTCGCCGCCCCACGCGGAGGAACGCGAGCACCGGGTCACCCTCGCCTTCCGCAAGGAAGCGGGCGAGCAATGCCGTCTCGCCGACGCGGCCGAGCTCGCGTTCGCCGCGCGCGCCACCGCCAGCTTCCCCGGCGCCTTCCCGCCCTTCCGGGTCGCCGAGCTCGACTCCGCTCTGGCCGCGCTCGGCCGCGCCTGGCCGGGCCGCGATGCCTTCCTCGCGCGCGTCCTTCCCCGTCACGCCGCGCTTGGCGACGTCGAGAATGCCGTGCTGATCGACGGCTCGGTGCTCGCCAACGCCCCGTTCCGGCCCGCGATCGCGGCGCTGAAGAGCCGGCCCGCGCGCCGCGAGGTCGACCGGCGCTTCGTCTACATCGACCCCAAGCCCGGCCGCCATTCCGTCCGTTTGGGCGGGAGCGGCAACGAGCCGCCCGGCTTCTTCGCGACCATCTTCGGCGCCCTGTCCGACATCCCGCGCGAGCAGCCGATCCGCGACAATCTCGAGGCGATCGAGCGCCGTTCCTCGCGCATCCGGCGGCTGAGGCGGATCGTCGAGGCGATGCGCCCCGAGGTCGAGGCGGCGATCGAGCGGGCCTTCGGCTCGACCCTGCTCCTGCTTCGCCCGACCGCCGCCCGCCTCGCCGCCTGGCGGTCGCGGGCACAGAGCCTGGCGGCGAAGGGCGCCGGCTTCGCCTACGCCGCCTACGGCCAGCTCAAATTGTCGGCGGTCGCCGAGGAAATCGCCGCCGCTCTCTCCCTGCCCGGCGCCGACCGGGACTCGCGGGAGGCCGTGCGCGGCGCGGTGTGGGGCGTCGTCCGGGCGACCGGCCTCGCCGATCCCGACAGCGTCACCGCCGCCGGCGCCCGGCCAGAGCTGATCCTGTTCCTGCGCAATTACGATCTCGCCTTCCGCGTGCGCCGGCTGCGCTTCCTCGCCCGCCGGGTGATGGAGATGGAGGCCGGGGCCGCGGCTCCGCTCGACGCCGTCCGGCGGGCGCGCGAGGCGATCTACGACCTTCTCGCCCTCTACGAAGGCGAGGTGCCCGCGCCGGACCCCGAAGCCGCCGCCCGCCCCGCCGAGGCGATGGCCGCGCTCGCCGACCGGCTCGGGCTCAAGGCCAAGGACGAGGAGGCCGACCGCCGCCTCACCGAGGTCATGGCCGCCTTCCCCAAGCCCGAGCGCCGCGCCTTCATCCTCGCTTATCTCGGCTTCCCCTTCTACGACATCGCCTCCTTCCCCTTGCTCCAGGGCGAGGGGCTCGACGAGTTCGATCCGGTCAAGGTCGACCGGATCTCGCCCGAGGACGCGACCGCGATCCGCGCCGGCGGCGCCGCCGCGACGCTCAAGGGCATCCAGTTCAACAGCTTCGGCGCATTCTTCAGCCGCGCCTATCGCGAGAACGACTATCTGTGGGGCCGCCTGCACGGCGCCGACCGCCTGATCGACATCGTCCTCTCCTCGCTGCCCGAGACGGCCGTGCTCCCCGCCGGCCTCGCGGCGGGCCTGAAGCGCGAGGCCTTCCGCGCCATCCTCGCCGAAGAGCGCCCCAGGCTCGCCGCCGTCCAGCCGCTGTTCGACACGCTGGAGCGCGAGGTCGGCTGACGGTTGCGCGGCGCCCGCCCCCGCCATAAGCAGGAGGCGAGGGGGAAAGGCGGCGCCATGCAGTTCCTGAAGACGTTGTTCTGGGTCGTTCTGACGGTCATATTGGTGCTGTTCGCCAAGGCCAATTGGATCGCGGTTCCGCTGCGCCTGTGGGGCGGGCTCGAGGCCGACGTGAAGCTGCCCATCCTCATCCTCTTCGCCTTCCTGCTCGGCTTCCTGCCGACCTTCGTCCTCCACCGCGCCCGCCTGTGGTCGCTGAAGCGGAGGCTCGATCCGGCCGAGCGCACCGCCGGCACCGTCGCCGCCCCGGCGCCCGCCGCCCCGGTCACCGTCACCAACAGCAGCTCCCCCGACCGGCTCGCCACCGACAGCAAGGCCTGGCCTTCGTGAGCAGCCCAATCTACGTCGCCATCGACACGCCCGATTTCGAGCGGGCGAGGGCGATCGCGGCGCGGGTCAGAAACCATGTCGGCGGGATCAAGCTCGGCCTCGAATTCTTCTGCGCCAACGGCCGCCACGGCGTTCGCGACATGGGCGAGATCGGCCTCCCCATCTTCCTCGACTTGAAGCTCCACGACATCCCCAACACGGTCGGCAAGGCGATCCAGGCGCTACGCCCGCTCGAGCCGGCCATTCTCACCGTCCACGCCGCCGGCGGCCGGGCGATGCTCGAGGACGCCAAGGCCGCCGCGCCCAGCGGCACCAAAGTGGTCGCCGTGACGATGCTCACCAGCCTCGATGCCGACGACCTCGCCGCCACCGGCATCGCGGGCGACGCCCACGACCAGGTCGTCCGGCTGACCGGGCTGGCGCGCGAAGCCGGCCTCGACGGCATCGTCTGCTCGGGCAACGAGGTGGCGGCGGCGCGCAAGCTCTGGCCCGGCGGCTTCTTCGTCGTTCCCGGAGTCCGCCCCGCCGACGGCGACAAGGGCGACCAGAAACGGGTGATGACTCCGAGAAAGGCGCTCGACTCGGGCGCTTCGATCCTCGTCGTCGGCCGCCCGATCACCCAGGCCCCCGACCCGGACCAGGCCGCCCGAGCCATCGCCGCCACCCTCTAAATCCTCCCCCGGATGTCCGGGGGAGGGGACCGCGCGCAGCGCGGTGGAGGGGCCCTCCCGAGGCCGTGAAGAAGCCCCTCCACCGCCTTGGGCGGTCCCCCTCCCCTGCAAATGCAGGGGAGGATAGCAAGTGTAGACACTCCCCCTCTCCCGTCCTATCCGCGCCCCCTCAAAGGAGACGCCGATGAGCTGGCTGAACCGGGTCCGGAACAGCATCCCCTTCCTGCCCAAGCGCGAGACCGCCGAGACGCTGTGGCACAAATGCCGGCAGTGCAACGCGATGATCTTCACCCGCGAATGGGAGGAGAATCTGTTCGTCTGCCCGCGCTGCGACCATCACGACCGGATCGGCCCGCGCCCCCGCTTCAGCCAGGTGCTCGACCCCGGCTACACCATCCTGCCGCCGCCGCAGGTGCGCGAGGATCCGCTGAAGTTCCGCGATTCCAAGCGCTATGCCGACCGCCTCAAGGCGGCCCGCACCGCGACCGGCGAGGCCGACGCCTTGATGAACGCCCGCGGCACGATCGACGGCCGCCGCGCCGTCGTCGGAGTCCAGGATTTCGCCTTCATGGGCGGCTCGATGGGCCTCGCCGTCGGCGCCGCCTTCGTCGACGGAATCCGCGCCGCGATCGCCGACCGAGGCCCCTACGTCATCTTCACCGCGGCCGGAGGGGCGCGCATGCAGGAGGGCATCCTTTCGCTGATGCAGATGCCGCGCACCACCGTCGCCATCTCGGAGCTCAAGGAAGCGGGCCTCCCCTATCTCGTCGTCCTCACCGATCCGACGACCGGCGGAGTCACCGCCTCCTACGCCATGCTCGGCGACGTGCAGATGGCCGAGCCCGGGGCGCTTATCGGCTTCGCCGGCGCCCGGGTCATCGAATCGACCATTCGCGAGAAGCTCCCGGAAGGCTTCCAGCGCGCCGAATATCTGCTCGCCCACGGCATGATCGACATGGTCGTCCACCGGAAAGACCTGCGCGAGCGCCTCGCCCAGGTCATCGGCTATCTGACCCCGGAGGCCAAGGCGGCGTGACGACCCATTCCTCCCCGGAACGGGGAGGGGGACCGCGCGCAGCGCGGTGGAGGGGGCCCACCGCCCCGCCGCACCTGAGTCGGGCCCCCTCCACCACGCCGCTTCGCGTCGCGGTCCATGCTCAGGTGAGAACTGCCCCCGGCAGTTCTCAGCCCGTCCGGGGGACGGGCGTGCCTGAGCATCCCGTTCCGGGGAGGAGCAGGTAATGGACCGCGCCTCTTCCTCGCATGCCGGCGTCCAGCGGCAGCTCGACCGGCTCGCCACGCTCTCGCCGGGCGCCGACGTCCTCGGGCTCGAGCGGATCTCCGCCCTGCTCGAGCGCCTCGGCCATCCCGAGCGCCGGCTCTCCCCCGTCTTCCACGTCGCCGGGACCAACGGCAAAGGCTCGACCTGCGCCTTCCTGCGCGCCGCGATCGAGGCGGCCGGGCTCAAGGCGCACGTCTACACCAGCCCCCACCTCGTCCGCTTCAACGAGCGCATCCGTCTGGCCGGCCGGCTGATCGAGGACGATGCGCTCGAAGCGCTGCTCGCGGAGACGCTCGACGCCGCCGGCGATCTCGAAGCGAGCTTCTTTGAGATCACCACCGCCGCCGCCTTCCTGGCTTTCGCGCGCGTGCCGGCCGAGGCCTGCGTCGTCGAAGTCGGCCTCGGCGGCCGGCTCGACGCGACCAACGTCCTTCCCGCCCCGGCCGTCTGCGGCATCGCCCAGCTCGGCCTCGACCACCAGCAATTCCTCGGCGACCGGATCGAAGGGGTGGCGGCCGAGAAAGCCGGCATCGCCAAGCCCGGCGTGCCGCTGGTGACCTTGCGTTATGCCGATCGCCTCGCCGCCCCGATCGCCGCCGCGGCCGAGGCTGCCGGCGCGACCTGGCTCCCCCAGGGCGGCGAATGGGACGCGTCCGCCTCGAACGGCAGGCTCCGCTATCGCGACCGGCGGGGCGGGCTCGACCTCCCGCTGCCGCGGCTGCCCGGCGCACACCAGGCGCTGAACGCCGCCCTCGCCGTCGCCATGATCCGGCACCAGAGCGCCGTCGGCCTGCCCGATTCCGCCTTCCGCGCCGCGATGGGCTGGGCCGACTGGCCGGGACGGCTCCAGAAGCTCGGAGAGGGACCCCTCCTCTCGATCCTGCCGCCGGGCTCCGAGCTGTGGCTCGACGGCGGCCACAACCCCAATGCGGCCCGGGTCGTCGCCGACCATTTCCGCGCCGCCGTCCCCGCCGGCCGGCCGTTCCACATCGTCTTCGGCTTGCTCGCCGCCAAGGACGCCGCCGGCGTGCTGAGGCCGTTCGCCGGCCGAAGCCTCGAGCTCCACGCCATTCCCGTCCCCGGTCACGCCCACCACCCGCCCGCCGAGCTCGCCCTCGTCGCGCGAAGCCTGGGCCTCGCCGCCCGCGCCGACGAGGGGGTCGAGCCGGCGCTCGGCTGGATCGCCCGCCACGCCGACCGCGAGAATCCGCCCATCGTCCTGATCATCGGCTCGCTCTATCTCGCCGGCGTGGTGCTCATGGCCAATGGACTGGAACCGGACTGATTCCCCACACCCCTTGCGGGAGTGGGGTTTGGGGTGAGGGGGTGCGGCGTCTCCGATTCAGGCTCAGGGGGTGCCTTTGCGAACAGGCCCGACCCCTCACCCCCTACCCCTCCCCCTCAGGGAGAGGGGAGTTCTTACCTCCCCCGCAGCTCCGCCAGCGTTCGCGCCGCCCAATCGTACATGTCGGAATTGCCGAGCCGCTCCATGCGGTCGAGCCGCTTGACCCGGACGGCGACCTCCTCGAGCGCCGCCCGCGCCTCCGCCGGCCGGCCCTTGGCGATGAGCAAGGCGGCCTGGCGGCACAGCGCCTCGCCGCCGGCCATCCGCCGGCCGAGATCGGCGTAGAGGGCCAGCGCCGCTTCGCTCTCGCCGAGATCGTCGTGGGCGCGGGCGAGAAGCAGCGCCGAGCGGTCGTTCTCCGCCTGGGAGGCGGTCGGCGGCAGTGCTTCCAACTCGCGCTTGGCCCCCGCGGCGTCGCCCGATTCGAGCAAAGCGCGGCCGAGCCTGACCCGTCCCGGCCGGTCCTCCCCCGGGGTCTTGGCGAGGGCCCGGCGATAATGGCCGGCCGCTTCGCGCCAGGCGCCGGTCTCGGCCAGCGCGTCGCCGAGCGCGGTACGGTTGGCGGCGGTGTCGGCGAGCTCGAGCGCCTCGCGCGCGCGCCGCACCTCGCGGTCCGGATCGAGCCGCCGGATCGCGGCGGCCTTCACCGCCCGCACCTCGCGCCGGGCGCCCATATAGGGGAAGATCTCGAAGATGGCGTAGGCGAGGCAGCCGGGGATCGACAGGAAGATGATCACCATCAGCCACAGCTGGTTGCGCCCCTGGCGGACGCAATGGACGGCGCAGAGCAATTGGATGACGATCGACAGGCCGATCAGCGGCATCTAACGCGCTCCGCTTTCCGCGACCTCCGCCAGCGCCGCCCCGCCGGCCAGCGCCTCCGCTGCCTTGCGTCGCCGCGCCTCGGCGCCGGCGCGCGCGCCTTCGAGCAGGACGAACAGCACCGCGAACAGCCCCGCCACCGCGGTCCAGCGGAACACGGTCGCGTAGCCGTAGGTGTCGAACGCCTCGCCGGCGATGCCGCGGCCCAGCGAGCCGATCAGGAAGGTCAGCGAGGAAAGCAGGGCATATTGCACCGCCGTGAACTTCTTGCTGACGATTCCGGAGAGGTAGGCGACGAAGGCGGCGCCGGCGATTCCGGTCGAGATGTTCTCGTAGGAAATGGCGAGGAGCAGGCGAACCATCCGCTCGTCGAAGCCGATCGCTCCGAGCGCGCGGTCGAGGAACAGGAAGTGGGCGACCGCGTCGACGTTCCGCCCGCCTTCGGCGAGGTCGGCATAGACGAAATTGCCGAACACCGGCAGCACGGCGCCCAGGAGGATGGTCGGAATCCTTCCGACCCTGAGGAACAGGTAGCCGCCGACGCTGATTCCGACGATGGTCATGAAGATTCCGAAGATCTTCGACGCGAACGCCACCTCGTCCTTCGAATAATGGAGGAAATCCAGATAGAAGGGGAAGGCGAAGGCGGCCCAGATATTGTAGCAGAGCGTGTAGGTGAGGATGAAGCCGATCACGATCAGAACGGCCCAGCCGAGGCGGGCGGTGAGCTCGGCGAGCGGAGCGATCAGGGCGGAGTAGAGGTGGTTCATCGCCGCGCGCCCGCCCGAGGGCCGAGTCGCCTCCTGCCGGGTCCGAACGCCCTGCCCGCGCGCCTTCATCCGGTTGAGGGTGGCGGCGACGATCAACGGCACCAGCACGGTCGCGACGATGATCCACGGGCCCGTCGTCTTGGTGAAGTCGGCGACCGAGGGCCTCGGAACGCCCGCCGGGCTGTCGCCGAGCATGCCGACCATGAACCGCCCGATCGAAACGATCGCCCACGCCCAGGCCAGCCCGACGATGGCGAGCGCGACGGCGCGCGTGCGCTGGTCGAGCGCCCCCGCCTCGCTCAGGCTCTCCTCGAACAGGTCCCGGTCGGGCCGCTCGGTATCGGGCGCGCGCAGCGTGACGAAGACGAGCAGCAGCAGAAGCAGAGCGGCCATCAGCAGATAGACGATCGGCCACGCCATCCGGGCGGCGAGGACCAGGGCGAGCGCGCCGCCGACGATGCTCGCGGTGCGGTGGCCGAGCTGGTAGACGGGCGAGAGCAGTTCGACCGGGGTCCGCTCGTCGGAGACGTCGATCCGCCAGGCGTCGATGGCGATATCCTGCGTCGCCGAGGCGAAGGCGGCGAGCAAAGCGAAGAGGGCGAAGATGCCCAGGTTTGTGGCCGGGTCGGTCGCGGCGAGGCCGCCGAAGCCGATCACCAGCACCGCCTGGCAGAGCGCGATCCAGCTCTTGCGCCGTCCCAGCCGCTCGAGCAGCGGCAGCTTCAGCCGGTCGACGATCGGCGACCACAGGAACTTGAAGGCGTAGCAAAGCGAGATCCAGGACAGGACGCCGATCGTCGCCAGGTTGATCTTCGCCTCGCCGAGCCACGCGTTGAGCGTTCCGATCAGCAGCGCGAACGGCAGGCCCGAGGAGAAGCCGAAGGCGAGCATCACCGCCGCCTTGCGGTTGGCCAGCGCCCATTTGAGCAGCCGCCACCCCTTCAGCTTCTTGGCCGTCTCCGCCATCGCCCGCTCCCAAAAGAGGCAGCTTAGCCCCGCGACGCCGCTTGGCTAGCCCCGCCCTTGCCAGCGGCGGCGCTTGGGCGCAATTTCGCGGCCGCCATGGACATGCCGACCCGCCAGCGGCCGACCGCCGGCCAGCTCGCTCTCGCCGGGCGGATCGCGCGCGGCGAGGCGAGCCACGGCGCGGGCATTACGACCGTTCCCGCCTCGGTCTACGTCGATCCCGAGCGCTTCGCGGCCGAGCAGGCGCGGCTGTTCACCGGGCCGCAGGTGATCGCGCCCTCCGCGCTGCTCCCCCGCGCCAACATGGCGGTGCCGCACGACGGCTTCGGCCTCCCCCTGCTGCTCACCCGGGACCGCGAGGGGGTCGCCCACGTCTTCCTCAACGTCTGCCGCCACCGCGGCACGCGCCTCCTCGAAGGCGCCGAGCCGCACTGCGCCCCGCGCCTGGTCTGCCCCTATCACGCCTGGTCCTACGCCCTCGACGGCGCCCTCGCCGGACTGCCCCGGCCCGACACCTTTCCCGGTCTCGACAAGGCCGACCATCGGCTCGCCGAATTGCCCTCGTGCGAGGCCGGCGGCCTGATCTGGTTCGCCCGCGAGCGCGAGCGCGCCGATTTCGCCGACGCCGCCGCGCTCGCGCCCGAGTTCGACGCGTTCGGCCTCGCCGGCCACCACCTCTACCGTCGCCGGGTCCACGACGTCGCCGCCAACTGGAAGCTCGTCATGGACGCCTTCCAGGAAAGCTACCACGTCCAGCGCCTCCATTCGCCGACCATCGCGCGCTTCTTCGCCGACGGCGTGACGGCGATGGACACGGTCGGCGGCCACCAGCGCTCCGCGGTCGGCCGCACGGACCATCTCGCCGACATCGACCACATGGACTGGGCTCAGCTGCGGGCGGTGATCACCTTCGCCTACCAGCTCTTCCCCGGCACGATCATGATCATGAGCCCCGATTACGTGAACGTGATGGTGCTGATGCCGCAGGCGGTCGGGCGGACGCTCGTCGAGGATTTCATGCTGATCCCCGAGCCGCCCGCGAGCCCCGAGGAGGAGGACCATTGGGCGCGGAGCTGGGCGCTGCTCGACGAGGGCGTGTTCGCCGGCGAGGATTACCGCGCCGCCGCGCTCGGCCAGCAGGGTCTCGCCTCGGGCGCGCTCGAGACGCTCACCCTCGGCACCCTCGAGGCCGGCATCCGTTACTTCCACGACCAGGTCGAGCGCGCGCTCGCCTGACACCGGCGTCCCTTGAATTGGGGCCAGCTACCGTTTTAAAATCGGTGCCAGCTACCGTTTTCTCTCGGCGTCAGAGGGTTGGGAAATCGGTGCCAGCTACCGTTTTTCCGGATCGGCTCGGGGAACCGGGGAAATCGGTGCCAGCTACCGTTTTCTCTCCTGGAAATCGGTGCCAGCTACCGTTTTTCCGGATCGGCTCGGGGAACCGGCGTCAGAGGGTTGCCGGTTCCCGCGAATTCGCAGCCGGCACCGGTTTGAGGCCGGCCTCGTTGCCGCCGAAATCCGTAGCTGGCACCGATTTCGAGCGGCAGGATCTTGCGCACAGCGAAATCGGTAGCTGGCACGGATTTTGGGGCCCTGATCCGGCTCCGATCCTGGCACGGGCCGCGTGGGCTGGCCGAGGGGCGGGGAAAGCCTGTATAAGCTCCGCTTTCCATCCAGGGAGCCCGCCATGTCCCGCCGCTTTCGCCTCCTCGCCGCCGCCGGCCTCCCGGCTTTCGTCCTGCTCGCCGGCTGCCAGGTCAATGTCGACAACCAGACCAAGGAAAATCTCGGCAACGCCGCCGACGCCGCCGGCAACCAGCTCGACCGCGCCGCCGACGCCACCGAAAACGCCGCCTCGAGCGTCGGCAACGCCGTCGAGCAGGGCGCCGACAAGGTCGGCAACATCCAGCTCAACGTCCACTCCGACGACGACGGCAACAAGGCGGCGGGGAACGGGCATTAGGGGCGAGACGACAAGCTGGGTCAGGAAAATCTCGTTCGTAAGTGACTGAATTTAAACGGTTGCAGGTGCAACCCTATTGCCGATACTGTTGCACTCGAATTTGGCTGACGTGGGGTGTTACTGCGTCAAACCCCTCTTCCGTCCCGCCGGAGTGCCCGCGCCAGGCGCCGCAGTCTGCGTATCGATCTCGCCAGGCGGCAGCTCCTCGACATCGGTCAGGCAGGTCTTGTCGAACCGCCGCATGGTCGCCTTGTCGATGGCGCCGATCGCATAGAGGTCTTCCGCAACCGAGTGCACTGACGAAGCACGTCGCTGCGATAGGTCTTCTTCTTCGCCATCGCCTCTCTCAACCTCTCTCCACCCACGCGCGGCCGCGAGCTCAGGCTCCCTCCAACCAATCCTCACACCGCAGGCCGTCTACACGCTTGAACTCGCCGAGGTTGCCGGTGACGACGGCGAGTCCGCGGCTTCGGGCGTGGCCGGCGATCATCAGGTCGTAGGCGCCGATCGGCGTGCCTTTGCGCTCCAGGTCGGCGCGGATGTCGGCGGCGTGGTCGGCGGCGGGCTCATCAAAGGGCAGCACCTCGAGACGGCCCGCGAAATCCTCCACGGCACGCCGGTTCACGGCGGGCCGCGCCGATTTGGCGGCGCCGTGAAGGAGCTCCATCAGCACGATGGTGGAAATCGAGAGCGCCTCGGCATTGTCGTTGAACCGCTGCCGGACTCCGGCGGGGCGATCGCGCAGCACCCGAACGCACAGAGTGGTATCGAGCATGTAGCGAAGCATCAGAACGCCTCGCGAGTCTCCGCCTCCGGCTGGACCCGCTCGCCGAGATCGATGCCGGGCAAGTCGAAGAAATCGTCCCAGGCGGAGTCGGCCGGCGCGATCACCCGGGCCTTGCCAACCCTGCGGATCGCGACCTGCTTCACCCCGTCGGGAAAGGCGAGATCCTTGGGCAGGCGAACCGCCTGGGAGCGGTTCGATTTGAACAGGGAAGAGCGCGCGGGCATGGCGAGACGATGCCTATTCCGGCGGGATATGTCAATGGGATATCCCGCCGGTGCCTCAGCGACCGCGCGGACCACAGCCGCCAGTCGCCGATGTTCGCTATTCCGCCGCGTCGCCCGCGGAGATCGCGCCGATATGCCAGCGCCTTTGGGCCTCGGTCGAGCCGGGGACATCGTTGACCCGGCGCAACGTGACTTCGACACGCCGGCGGAACGGGGTGCCGTCCTTCAGGCGGCCGTTGAGCGCGATCGGGATCGTGACGTAGCTCGATCCCGCCGCGCCTTCCATCTGGCCGGGCGCGCCGACCTCGGCGCGATAGTCGCGATAGCGACGGAGGTCGGCCGCGAATTCGCTCGCTTTCCCGGCCTCCTCCCACAGCCGCCGCGCCTCGGCCTGACGGCCCTTTTCGAGCAGCGCGAAATAGCTCCGGACGACGTGTGCGGCGGCCTCGGCGGTCTTCGCCGCGACGGGCGGGGGCGAGGCGGATTTGCGCTCGTCGGGCAGGCCGTCCCCAGTGGCCGAAGCGGTGGGCTCGGCGGGCGGGGGCGAGGTACCTCGGCCGGATGAGGGCGCCATGGCCGCCGCCCGGCGCTGCGGCGGCTTGTCGGGTGCGGGCGCCTCTCGGCAGCCCGCGAGGATGGCGAGTCCGCCCAGCAAGATCGCAGGCAAGCGCACAGGCCCCGAACGAAACCCGAGCCGTCGTCGTTCCGGCGCGAGATCATTCTCCGCCGCTACAGCCGCCGGATGCGCGGCTCGCCGCGGGTCACGGTCAGCTCGCTCAGCGCCCAGACCATGGCGTCGGCGCGGTCGGGAGAGGTCCCGGGGCCCTCGTAGCCCGACGCGGTCATTCCGGCCATCTCGTCCTCGAGCTCCGGGAAGCGGCCGGCGAGCTTCGCTTTGCCGCTTTCGAACAAGGCGGTGATCGGCTCGGCCCGGGCGCTCTTGCTTCGGGTCGCCGAGACCGGCGTCACCGGCAGCCAGGCATCGGCCGAGCGAAGCACGCTCTCGACCATGTCGCCGCCCTGGTTGGTCTCCGCGACGATCCGGTCGGCCCCCCAGGCATCGGCCGCCCGAGCCACCGCCCGAGCCCAGCCCTCCGGGCGCTCGCCGCTCACGGTGCGGTCGTCGAGCACGTAGAGCAGGCCGTCGCGGCCGAGCCCGCAGACGACGATGCCGCAGGAATCCCCTTCCGCCGAGGCCGGCGGATCGACTCCGACGACGACCCGCTTCAGGCTCTCCCGTCCCTGGACGGGAGCGACCCGCGATTTCTCGATGACCTCGCGGGTCCAGAGCGCGCCGGCGACGTCCTCGAACAGGAACCCGTCCAGCTCCTGCCGGCCCAGCCGGGTGCCGCCATAGGTCTCGAGCGCCCAGGCGACGAAGGCCTCGGCGACGTGCGCATTCTCCTCGGTTCGGCCGCCCGTCTCGACCGTGCCTGGCATCGCCCGAAGCCGCGCCAGGATGCTCCCGCCCTTGGGAGTCGTCGTCACCACGCAGCGCGGCCGTTCGCCGCTCCTCAGGCTCATCTGCAGATTGTCCCAGGCGTCGTCGGCCTGCTTCCACTTGGCGAGCTCGTCGCACCAGGCGAAATGGTGCTCGGGGCCGCGCAGGCCGTCCGCGTTCGCTCCGGAATAGACCTGCGCCTCGGCGCCGTTCGGGAAGCGCAGGATGCCGAGCGTCGAGCGCCATTCCGGAACCTCGCCGGGCCCGGCCAAGGCGAGCAGGCCGCTCGGTCCCTCGACCATCACCTTCGCCGCTTCCTCGATCGTGGCGCCGACGAGGGCGATTCGGGCGCCCGGAGTTTCGCGGATCCGCTCCAGCAGCCATTCCGCGCCGGCGCGGGTCTTGCCGAAGCCGCGTCCCGCCATCAGCAGCCAAGTCCGCCACTCGCCCTCCGGCGCCTGCTGGCCGCCATGCGCCTGCCAGCTCCATTCGTGGTAGAGCGCGCGCTTCACCCGGGCGGGCAATCCCTTGAGGAACCGAAACCAGGTCGCCTCGTCGGGCAGCACCCGCGCCGCCGCGTGCAGCAGATGGAGAGGAAAAGCCGTCATCTATCTTGGGGGAGACGCCGTTAGCCGGCGCCCCCATCCCCTCCGCCCCGCGACCGCTCCCGCCGAGCGAAGACCGCGAGCCTCTTCGCCAGCGCCTTCTCGACCTCCTCGTTGGTGGCGACTCGCGGCGGGCGGCCGCGCCGGCTCGGCCAGCCGGCAGCCTTTCGCTCATGGTCGCCCACCAGCTTCAGAACGAGAGCCGGATCGGGCGGCTCGAGCTCGACGGCGTCGAGATCGCCGCCGATCTCGATCGGACCTTTGGCCTTGTCCTCGATCAGCCGAGCCTTCGCCCGGGCGATTCCCTGGTCGACGGCGTGGTTGTGGTCCTCGGCGAACTGTGCGTCCGCCATCCGGTGGTTCCAGACCGTCTTGGTGGTGAAGCCGGCGCGCGCCGCCGCATAGGCGCAATTGCCGGTGGCGGCGAGCCATTCGAGATAGACCTTGCGGGCCGCGCGATTGAACTTCTTCTTCTTTCCGTCGCGGCCGAGCTGCATCGCACGGTGGCTCGACGGGCGCGCCGACAGGCCCTCCGCCTCGGGATCGAAATCATCGGGCCCCTTCCCCTCCTCCGTCCCGACCGGAGGTTGTGCTTCGTCACCGACCACGCGCTTCGCTCCCTGCCTCAAGCGTAGGCCGCGCCCGAAAACGAACGCCGCCCGGCGGCCACTCGCCGAACGCCCCCTCCCTCATCCCAAGGCGTACCCTCTCTGTTCCACATCGCGCCGCAATTGTCAAGGAAATTCACCAGCCCGGTACCAAATCCTATTTTTGGCGGATTTCTGCGGCTCACGCGCGTCAAGCCAAAGCGGGGTGAAGAGTGCGGCCGGCCCCCTTCCGCGATCTTCCCTTTCAGGCAGGCCGCGAGTCGCGAGCAGCCGGCGACTCTCGCCTTGCCCTGAAGACACCTCTGCCCTATATGCCCCCCCGTCCGGCGGGCGCTAAACGCCTGCGGGAGCTCAGCTTAGGCTAGCGCGCGAGGGGAAGAGGCGAACAGGCCCACTCTCGACGCGCTTTTTTCGCTTACGCGCGTCGCTCCGCTCGCTTCGAGCCCGCCAGGACGCTCCCGCCGTACAAGGCGGCGGGGGCGGACAAATTCTGAAGACCGTCGGAGACAACCGGCGGCCGGAATAAAAGCACAGAAGGAATACCAGGCTTATGGCGACCACGGCGATGCCGACGCGCGACGATTTCGCGAAGATGCTCAACGACAGCCTCGGCGGCGAGAATGAGAGTTTCGAGGGCAAGGTCGTCAAGGGGATCGTCACCGCGATCGAGAACGACATGGCGGTGATCGACGTGGGGCTGAAGAGCGAGGGCCGGGTTGCTCTCCGCGAATTCGCCGCGCCCGGCCAGAAGGCCGAGATCAAGGTCGGCGACGAGGTCGACGTGTTCGTCGACAGGGTCGAGAACCACCAGGGCGAGGCGATGCTGTCGCGCGACCGCGCCCGCCGCGAGGCCGCCTGGGACAAGCTCGAAGCCGAGTTCACCGCCGGCAACCGCGTCGAAGGCGTGATCTTCGGCCGGGTCAAGGGCGGCTTCACCGTCGATCTCGGCGGCGCCGTCGCCTTCCTCCCCGGAAGCCAGGTCGACATCCGCCCGGTCCGCGACGTCACGCCCTTGATGGACGTCCCCTCGCCCTTCCAGATTTTGAAGATGGACCGCCGCCGCGGCAATATCGTCGTGTCGCGCCGCGCCATCCTCGAGGAGACCCGCGCCGAGCAGCGCTCCGGCCTCATCCAGTCGCTCGCCGAGGGCCAGGTGGTCGACGGCGTGGTCAAGAACATCACCGATTACGGCGCCTTCGTCGACCTGGGCGGGATCGACGGCCTGCTCCACGTCACCGACATTTCCTACAAGCGCGTCAACCACCCCTCCGAGCTGATCAACATCGGCGACACGGTGCGGGTCCAGATCATCCGCATCAACCGCGAGACCCAGCGCATCAGCCTCGGCATGAAGCAGCTCGAGGCCGACCCGTGGGAGGGCGCATCGACCAAATATCCGGTCGGCGGCGTGTTCAAGGGCCGGGTCACCAACATCACCGAATATGGCGCGTTCGTCGAGCTCGAGGCCGGCATCGAGGGCCTCGTCCACGTCTCCGAGATGAGCTGGACCAAGAAGAACGTCCATCCGGGCAAGATCGTCTCGACGAGCCAGGAGGTCGACGTGGCGGTGATAGAGGTCGACGAGGACAAGCGCCGGATCAGCCTCGGCTTGAAGCAGGCGCAGGCCAATCCGTGGGAGGCCTTCGCGGCGTCGCATCCGGTCGGCACCGAGGTCGAGGGCGAGGTCAAGAACGCGACCGAGTTCGGCCTGTTCGTCGGTTTGGACGGCGACGTCGACGGCATGGTCCACATGTCGGACATCGCCTGGGGCGTGACCGGCGAGGAGGCCCTGAACCTGCACCGCAAGGGCGAGACGGTGAAGGCGGTCGTGCTCGACGTCGACGTCGAGAAGGAGCGGATCTCGCTCGGCATGAAGCAGCTTGAGCGCGGCGGGGTCGCCAAGGGCGGCGCGACCGGCGGCGGCGCCGGCGTCGGCAAGAACGAGGTGGTGACCGTCACCGTGCTCGAGGTGCGCGACGGCGGGCTCGAGGTGCAGGTCGGCGACGACGGCGCGACCGGCTTCATCAAGCGCACCGATCTCGGCCGCGACCGCGACGAGCAGCGCCCCGAGCGCTTCCAGGTCGGCCAGAAGTTCGACGCGATGGTGATCGGCTTCGACCGTTCCAAGAAGCCGAACTTCTCCGTGAAGGCCCTCCAGATCGCCGAGGAGAAGCAGGCCGTCGCCCAGTACGGCACCTCCGACTCCGGCGCCTCGCTCGGCGACATACTGGGCGAAGCGTTGAAGGCCAAGCAGTAAAAGTAACGGCTCCGGAACGACTTTCTTGCGGGCGGGCGCCGAGGCGCCCGCCTTTTTTTTGGCGCGCCCAGAAAAGGTGAAATTTTCTCGCCGCTTACCAACCTCGGATATTGCGTTTCCGCGAA
>JAXDPL010000089.1:0-4945 GCA_034668385.1 Sphingomonadales bacterium
CGCTTCCGCCGGCCGGGCCTCGGCGAGGGCATGAGCGCGCGCGACAGGAAGCTCGCCCAATTGTGGGGCGTCTCGGTCGGGATCGCCGTTCCGGGGGAATGAGGCTCCGGATGGCGCTGACCGCCGAACTCAGCACTCAGCCCGGCCAGGACGGGCGCAGGGCCTCACGGGCCGAGGTGGTGCTCGGCGCGGCGCTGAGGCAGCGCGGCGCCCACGCCGTCACCGTCCAGGTCCTCGACCTTTCCACCCACGGCTTCCGGGCCGCGACCCATCTCGACCTCGAGCGCGGCTCCGACGTCTGGCTCAAGCTTCCGGGGCTGGAGAGCCTCCACGCCCGGGTCGCCTGGATGCGCGGGCATCTGATGGGCTGCGAGTTCGTCCGCCCGCTCCACCCGGCGGTGATGGAGATGGTGGTCCGCTCGGCGGGAGGCCGCGTGGGCGGCTGATTCCGCGGGGCGGTGGTGCTGCCGGTGAGGATTGAACTCACGACCTCAGCCTTACCAAGGATGCGCTCTACCACTGAGCTACGGCAGCATTCTCGCCTGTCGGGAGTGGCCGCGCTATGGCCGCCCGGCGCGGGCAAAGTCAAGGCGCGCCGGCGAGGGAAAGATGGCGAAGCGCGACGAGGAACGGGAAAAAAGGCTGGCCGAGGCGCTGCGCGCGAACCTGCGCCGCCGCAAGGCGCAGGCGCGGGGGGAGAGGGAGCGGCCCGTCAGCCCGGAACTCCCTTCTCCCACAGGGGAGAAGGGTCGGGGATGAGGGGGTTCCGGCCGATGAGAGTTCGCCCGGGGCCAGTCCTATCGGTGCATATCGTCGGACGCTGGATCCCCTCACCCCTAACCCCTCTCCCCTAGGGGAGAGGGGAATCGAGCTCAGCCCGGACGGCGCTCCTGGAAGCGCTCGCGCATCGCGCCCCGGGCCGCTGCGCGCTCCTCGGGGGTGACCACGCCGTCATGGTTCGCGTCGGCGCGGTCGAACGCCTCGAGCGCCCGAGCCTCGGCCTCCGCGAGGGAGACCCGGCCGTCGTGGTTCGAGTCCATCCGCTCGATCATGTGGCCGCGCATCGCGCCGGCGCGCGGGCCCATGCCGGGACCGTCGCGGCCGGGGCCGTCGCCGTCGCGCATCACGAACACCCGGCGCTCGACCCGGGCGCTGCCCGGACCGGCGTTCATGAACTCGTCGCGGGTGACGACTCCGTCATGGTTGGCGTCGAGACGGGCGAAGACGTCGGCGCGGCCGTCGCGGCCCGGGCCGTCGGCCATCGGGCCTTCGCGCATCGGGCGGTCCGCCATCCCTCGCTCGCCCATCGGGCCGTCGGGATGCATTCGGCGCATCGCGAAGCCTTCGCCGCGCGGGCCGTGGCCGGCGGCGATCTCGTCGGGGGTCAGGAAGCCGTCGCGGTTGGTATCGAGGCGCGCGAAATGGGCGTCGACCTTCGCCTTCACCTCGGCGCGGGTCATCGGATGCGGCGCGCGCGGCGCCTCGCGCATCGACGGCGCCGGCGGGGCGGGCGGCGCGGGCGGCTGGGCGGAAGCGGCGGCGGCGGCAAGAGCGGCGACGCCGGCGCCGGCAAGAATGAGCGTTTTCATGGCAACTCCTCAGATGCGCTTTACGGAAACTGAGGAAGACATGACTCCATTGGGCTGTACCGCGGCTTAATCGCGGCGAGCCGGTGTGGGACGGTGGTGGCGACGAGGATCGCGACCGCCGCCATCGCCGCTCCGGCGATCAGGTCGACCAGGTAATGCGCGCCTTGCGGCAGCGCCGAGACGAACATGCAGGCGTTGAGCGCGAGGAACGGCCAGCGCGCCCACCGGACGTCCCACGCCGCCCAGGCGCACAGCACGGCGATCGCCGCGTGGCCGGAAGGGAAAGCGACGATGCCTTGGGCGTGGGCGACGTCGAGCACGAAGCCCGGGTCGCTCCGCACAGCCTCGAGCTGGACGTGGAAGTAACCGAGATTCTGGTAGATGTGGGCGTAGGCGCCGGGACGGATGCCGTGGTGGGCGTAGACTCCGACCGCGGGGAAGACGTGGCAGATCGGGGCGCCGATCGCGCCGAGCAGCAGCACGCAGAGCGCCATCGCGTAGGCACGTTCGATGCGGCCGGCGAGGGTGAGTAGCAGCGGAAGCACCAGCATCTGCGGGAAGAAGCTGGCGTAGGCGAGGTAAAGCAGGCTGGCGAGCGCCGGGTAATGATCGAGCCAGGCAAGGAAATCGAGGGCGTGAAAGCCGAACGCCGCGTCCCAGGCTTCGAGCCGCGAATCCTGGAGCGGCATTGCCGCATGCATGCTCGCATAGGTGATGACGACCACCGGGATGCTCAGCAGCAAGGGGGTCAGCGCCAGCTCGGCGGTGGCCCGGATCCGGGGACGGCAGCGCCAGCTCGCCCAGGCCCAGAGGATGCCCATTGAGGGGAGGAGGGCGAGCGGGGCGAGGAAGGAAGCGGTCTTCACCTTCATCCCGACGAGCGGCGGCAGCAGCGCCGCCACGATCACGGCGAGGAGCGTGGCGGC
The DNA here is from genome assembly GCA_034668385.1 of Sphingomonadales bacterium. Taxonomy (GTDB): domain Bacteria; phylum Pseudomonadota; class Alphaproteobacteria; order Sphingomonadales; family Sphingomonadaceae; genus Allosphingosinicella. Next base: position 2,516 of record JAXDPL010000089.1, read on the forward strand.
GAACAAGCAGGCGCGCGCCGAAGCCTCGCGCGGGGTGAGCATGGCCGGGGCGACCTCTACGCGCGTCTCCGGGACGGGGGCGAACCAGGGCTTCACCGCGGCGCCTCTGCGGGTAGGTGGATCACGTAGCCCGCGACGAGCCGGCGCCGCGGATAGGCGGCCTCGATCGCCGCGGCGACGGCGGGGGTGTAGCGGCTGTCGAACAGGCCCGAGCCTCGGTCGCCGACGGTGACGAAGAAGCCGAACTCGCGCGCACGGATTCGGGCGATGAACGGGCGCTCGTCCCAGACCCGCTCGCTGGCCAGCTCGGCGAAGATGGCCGGCTCCCACATCACTCTCTTTCCGGCGCGCTGCAGGATGACCATGTCGTCGGAGATGATGGGCTTGGTCGAGGCGCGGACCGCCGCTTCGAGCCGTTTCAGCTGTGGCTGCCGGGCGGACGCCACCGAGGCGGCCCAGGGCGGGGAGCCGGGCAGGAGCAGGATCTGCGCGCCGAGTGCCGCGGGGACCAATGCGGCGATCAGCGAAGGCCTTGCCGCGGAGACGGAGTCGCGGACGGCAAGGCCGGCGAAGATGCTCGCGGCCAGCATCCATTCGATGAAATAATTGAGGTTGGAGCCTGATTTGGCGACGAGGACGAGCATCAGGCTGGTGAGCGCCAGATAGGCGAGCAGCAGGAGGAAGGCGGCGTCGCCGTCGCGCTCGCGGAGCGTCGAGCGCGCGGCCCGCCAGCCGCCGCGATAGCGCGGCAGGCGCTCGGCGAGGCCCTGAACGATGGCGAACAGGGCCGCGGCGAAGAAGAAGAGGTGGAGAAGCGCCTGGCGCGCGATCCAGGCGAGGCGCGAATAATCGGCGCGGTTGATGTTGTAGAGGAAGACGTGGCGGAGGAAGCCGCCGTCGGTGGCGAGCGCGAGGGCGGCGAGCACGGCGGTGCCGAGGAGGAGACAGGCGGCGATGCCGGCCGAGGCGGTGCGCGGCCGGACGAGGAGCAGGACAAGAAAGGTCGCGGCCGGCGCGGCGATCGCGGTCTGCTTGGTGAAGATGGCGGCGACGAAGCAGAGGGCGGCGGCGTGGATGAAGGCGGGGCGGTGCAGGGCGGCGAGGCCGAAGCGGATCCCGGCGAGACCGAATGCGAAGGCGAGCATGTCGACCCGCATCAAAGGTGCCCAATAGCCGACCGGCCAGAAGGCCAATGCGACCAGGGCCGCGAAGGCGCCGCACAAACGCGTCGCCCGGCCTTCGGCGAGACGCGCCGCAAGGCCTCCGACCAGCAGCGCGCTGGCGAGAGTGGCGAGCAGCGAGACGAGGCGGCCGGCGGCTAGCGGGTCGAGTCCGGTCGCCGACAGCGCATAAGCGGCGGCGTGGAAGACGGGCGGGTAGTGAAAGACGATGGCTGGGAAGCCGTCGATCGGGCCGTAGCCATGGCCCTGGAAGATCAGCACCATCTGCTGCCAGACGATGCCCTCGCCATAATCGAGCTCATAGGGGAAGAGGAGCGCCTTGCCGGCGAGAAGCAGCAGGCGCAGCGCGGCGAAGCCGAGCAAGGCGAGCCCGGCCAGGAGCGCGATGCGCTGCGGCCCGCGCCGGCCGGCGGCAACCTGGACGGCCTCCCTCTTCACCGCGCCGGGCGCGCCCGGACCAGCATCTGCTTGCCGAGCGGCTTCACCGGCGACTTGAGGTAGGTGCCGATCAGCGGCGGCCAGACCGGAAGGCGCGACTTGACGGTGAGCGGCAGGAAGCGCGGGCGGACTTCGATGACCTCCCATCCGTGGGCGCGCAGGAAATCCTCGAGACTGACGTGCGAGTAGACCGAGACGTGGGTGTAATCATCGAAATATTCGCGGTAGGCGTAGCGCCAGTTGGGCTGGAGGATGGCGAGGCTGCCGCGCTTCGTCATCCTGGGCCGGAGCGCGGCGAGCGCGGCGGCGAAATCGGCCTGGCTGAGATGCTCGAACAGATTGCTGGCGAAGGCGAAGTCGACACTGGCCTCATCGATCGCGCCGAGATCGGTGACGCTGCCCACGATCGGCTCGATGCCCGGACGGAGGTGGGCGGGGAAGCCCTCCCAGCTGTCGAGCGCGATGCGGCGCCTGGCCTCGACCTGGTTGATGAAGTCGCCATAGCCGCAGCCGAGATCGAGCACGCACCCGTCGGCCGGGACGATATGGCGGAAATGGTAGCGCCAGAGCGCCTTCCACACCGTCTCGCGGCGCGGGTCGAAGGCCAGGCGGGTGTCGTGATAGCCGGTGCTCATGCGAGCCGGCCCCAGCCGAACAGCAGGCCGAAGATCATCCGCATGCCCACCTTGAAGCCGCGAAGGTTGTTGACGTTGCCGCCCTTGCTGACCCCGACCCGCTGGTGGAAGGTGATCGGGCATTCGACGAGCAGATGCCCTTCGGCCAGAGCGCAATCGAGGAAATGGGCGTTGAA
>JAXDPL010000090.1:0-3355 GCA_034668385.1 Sphingomonadales bacterium
AGCAGATGGTCTTCCTCGGCGGCTCCAGCTACGCGCTGTCGAGCGCCGATTCGAACATCGGCAAGGGCCACAGCCTCACCATCGACGCGATGCCGCTCGGCGCCGGCGACAGCCTCAGCTTCGACGGATCGTCGGAAAGCGACGGGCGGTTCGTCTTCCAGGGCGGCGCCGGCGCCGATCATTTCACCGGCGGCGGCGGCGACGACCTGCTCTACGGGCTGGGCGGGGGCGACACGCTGACCGGCGGCGGCGGGGCCGACCGCTTCGCCTACACGGGCGTGTCCGAATCGACCGGCGCGCATTACGACACGATTACCGACTTCCATTTCGGCCAGGACGTGATCGACCTGCCGGTGACCGTCACGGGGCTGGATGCGGCGGTGAGCCACGGCAGCCTGTCGACCGCGACGTTCGACGCCGACCTTTCCGCCGCGCTCGGCGCCTCGGCGCTGGGAGCCGGCCACGCCGTTTTGTTCACCGCCGACCAGGGCGAGCTTTCCGGCCAGACCTTCCTCGTCGTCGACGCCAACGGCCAGGCCGGCTACCAGGCCGGCGAGGATTACGTCATCCACCTGGCCTTGGCGCCGCCGGCCGATCTCTCGGGCCACGCTTTCCTGGTTTAGTCGAGGCGCATCGCCATCCCTCCCCTCTCCCCCAGGGAGAGGGGTCGGGGGTGAGGGGTTGCGGACTCATCATAGGGGCGCTGTCCCTAAAGCCTGCGCGATCACGAAGAGGCTGAAACCCCTCACCCCTACCCCTCTCCCCCGGGGAGAGGGGATAATCTAATCCACCCGCATCGCGAGTTCGGCGAGGCTTTCGGCTTCGATCAGGATCTGGTCGTCGGCGCTGCCCTGCGCCATGCGCTCGCGGCCGATGATGGTGAGGACGGGGACCGCCATCGGCGAGACCCGGTCGAGTTCGACGTGGAGCATGGTGCGCTGGGCGCGGTCGAGCAGCCGGGCGAGGCGGCCGACGTCGGTCATCTTCTCGCGCGCGTCGGCCCAGGCGGCTTTCAGGAGCAGGTGGTCGGGCTCGTAGCGGCGAAGCACGTCGTAGATGAGGTCGGTCGAGAAGGTGACCTGCTTGCCGGTCTTGCGCTTGCCGGGATGATGGCGCTCGACGAGGCCGCCGATCACCGCGACCTCGCGGAAGGCGCGCTTCAAGAGGTGCGAGCCCTCCACCCAGTCGACGAACTCCTTCTCGAGGATGTCGGCCGAGAAGAGCGAGGCGGGGTCGGCGATCGGCTCGAGGCCGTAGCAGGCGAGCGCATAATCGTTGGCGACGAAGCCCAGAGGCTTGAGGCCCGCGCTCTCCATCCGCCGGGTGATCAGCATGCCCAGCGACTGGTGGGCGTTCCAGCCCTCGAAGCTGTAGGCCGCCATGTAGTGGACCCGCTCGTGCGGGAAGGTCTCGACGAGCAATTGGTCGGGCGCCGGGATGGCGGAGCGATAGTCCTGGACCCGGAGCCATTCGCGGACCGCCTCGGGGAATCGCGCCCACTGGTCCCGATCGAACAGGAACTCGCGGACGCGGTCGGCGAGGTTGGTGCTGATCGCGATCCGGGCGCCCATGTAGGTCGGGATTCGCGCCGATTTCGAGGTGGCGTGGACGATGAGGTCGATGCCGTCGATCCGCTCGACCTCGAGCACCAGGCCGGAGAAGAAGAAGGTGTCGCCGGGGCTTAAAGTCTCGGCGAAATTGTCCTCGACCGTGCCGAGCGTGCGGCCGCCCCGGAAGCGGACGTAGTAGAGCGGGGTGTCGACGATGATCCCGGCGTTCATCCGGTGCTGCTGGATGAAGCGGGGGTGCGAGACCCGCCAGATGCCGTCCGGGCCCCTGGCGATGCGGCGGTAGCGGTCGTAGGCGCGGAGCGCGTAGCCGCCGCTTTCGATGAACGAGAGGACGAGCCGGAACGTCTCCTCCGTGAGGCCGGCATAAGGCGCGGCGGAGCGCAGCTCGTCGAGCAGGCTCTCCTCTTGGAACGGCGCGGCGCAGGCGACGGCCATGATGTGCTGGGCGAGGACGTCGAGGGCTCCGGGGCGGAAGGTCTCGGCGTCGAGCGCGCCTTCCTCGATCGCGTCCAGGGCGGCGCGGGCCTCGAGATATTCGAAGCGGTTGCCGGGGACGATGATCGCCTCCGAAGGCTCGTCGAGCCGGTGGTTGGCGCGGCCGATCCGCTGCATCAGCCGCGACGAGCCCTTGGGCGCGCCCATCTGGACGACGAGGTCGACGTCGCCCCAGTCGACCCCGAGGTCGAGGCTGGCGGTGCAGACGAGGGCGCGCAGGCGCCCCTCGGCGACGGCGTTCTCGACCTTGCGCCGCGCCTCCAGCGCGAGCGAGCCGTGGTGGATCCCGATCGGCAGGTGCGATTCGTTGACCGCCCACAGGTCCTGGAAGATCAATTCGGCCAGCGAGCGGGTGTTGCAGAAGATGAGCGTCGTCTTGTGCGCCTCGATCTCCGCCATCACCCTTTCCGCCGCCCAGCGGCCGGAATGGCCGGCCCAGGGGATCTTGTCCTCGTCCGGGAGCATGATGGCGAGGCGCGCCGGGGCGCCGGGATCGCCTTCGACGAGCTCGACCAGCTCGGCGTCGGCGTGAGGGGCGAGCCAGCCGCGAAAGGCCTCGGGATCGGAGACGGTGGCGCTGAGGCCGACGCGGCGCAGCCCCGGCGCGAGCGCCTGAAGCCGGGCCAGGGAGAGCGAGAGCAGGTCGCCGCGCTTGCCGGTGGCGAAGGCGTGGATCTCGTCGACGACCACCGTGCTGAGGCCCGCGAACAGCAGGGCGCTGTCCTCGTGGCTCAGGAGCAGGCTCAGCGATTCCGGCGTGGTGAGAAGCATCTGCGGCGGGCGGACGCGCTGGCGCGCCTTGCGGTCGGCCGGGGTGTCGCCGGTCCGCGTCTCGACCCGGATCGGCAGGCCCATCTCCTCGATCGGGGTGAGGAGGTTGCGCTGGACGTCGACCGCCAGCGCCTTCAGCGGCGAGATGTAGAGGGTGTGGAGGCCCTCGGTCGGCGCCTCGGCCAGCGCGACGATCGAGGGGAGGAAGCCGGCGAGCGTCTTGCCCGCGCCGGTCGGCGCGACGAGCAGGGCGCTGCGCCCCGCCCGCGCCGCCGCAAGCATCTCCAGCTGATGCCGCCGCGGCGCCCAGCCCTTGGCCGCGAACCAGTCGGCGACCGGCGCCGGGAGGGGCTGGGAAGCTGAAGGCATCGCCGCCATATAGAGCCCATGCCCCCTCTCGGTTCCTGGGTGAAGCCTTTCCCGGAAGGCATTTACGTGAAGCCGGCCGACGCCTGGATCGATCCGAGCCAGCCCAAGCCGAGGGCGATGATCACCCACGGCCATGGCGACCATGCCCG
>JAXDPL010000091.1:0-4198 GCA_034668385.1 Sphingomonadales bacterium
CGTGGGTCCTGCGGACCCATGTCGAGTCGACACCGACCACCCTCCCCAGCTTGCGTTGATCGCTCGCATCGTCAGTCGCGCTTCGGGTAGGATGGGGGCGAACCAGTATGGGCATCGGACATCGGGAGTGTCGCACAATCTGTCCCCGATGCGCCTCGCGAAGGGGACACGGCTTCAGATGAAGAAGGGCGACCGGTCGAACGAAGCCGCCGAACTCCTGCTCGCGAACGCGAGGGACTTCCTGAGTGGCGGCATCGATCTGCTGTTTCGGAAAGGTGCGACCAGCCGGGACGCGAAGCTTGCTGTGATATCCATTCAAACAGCGGTCGAGCTCTTCGCCAAGTATCGCATCGTCCGCGACCTCGGATTTTCAGACATTGTCAGAAAAGGGGTGATCCCGCGCGGCGGGGACCTGCTCGTGGCTGCCGGCCTCGGGCACTTCACAACGATCGGCTATGACGCGTGCCTGGAAAAAGTCGCCGATCTCGAATGGATCGGGGAATGGCAGCGAAATCTGATCGGCGAGCTGCAGAAGATGCGAAACACGCTCGTCCATTTTGCGGGTACGCTAGAGGCCAAAGACGCGCGGAACACCGTTGCCGCGTTGCTCGTCCAGGTGCTCGCCCTCTTCGCGGCCGGGCAGGCCCGGGACAACCCTGAGATGCTGACTCACCGCCAATTTCTCGACGGCAGAAGCTTCGAGGTGCTGACCACCCACCCCGAATACCTGGTAGAAGCTTATGATGCTGCCAGCAGCGATCTAAATGCGGACGCGATCTTTACCTGCTGGAATTGTAAGCAAGAAACGCTCACGCTACGCCCGGCTGATACTTACTTTTGTTGGACCTGTGGTCTGAGCGCCCACAAGGAGGTCGCTGGCTTCGCGCCGTGCTGGCAATGCCACCAGGAGAACGTCGTCTGCTATGATCGGTTGAATGAAACCGGTGGTACCCACTACGGACGTTGCCTCTCCTGCAATTCGACGGCCTTCGTCAGTTACTGCGGATGGTGCGGCGCAATCAAATCAGAAGCAGCGCCGCAGGAACTGGAGAAATGTCGCTGCCGAGAGGAGACGTAGGGGTCCCCATCGCTCGATGGTTGGTTTCGAGACAAGCTGAGGCCGTTGGCCGCCGCCGCTGGAGCCATACTAGTGCTTGATGAGGTGGGCGGGCGGAGCTTCACGTCATGCCGTTTTGGGGCATTCACCCAGACGGCGTGCGACGCTCACACGCTCACTCACTGGGAGCGGAGCCGCTTCATCGCGAAGGCCCTGCCCGAGCCGGTCTTGAGATAGCGTTCGAAGGCGGCGGCGGTCTGCCGCGATTCAAATGCGTGGTAGGAGATCATACGCCAAGGCTTGTATTTTGAAGTGTGCGGAGACTGACCTGCGTTATGAGCTGCCAGGCGCGAGGCCACGTCGGAGCATAGGCCGGTGTAGAATTGGTCGGGGTGGCTGAGGCTCTGGAGGATGTAGACGTAGTGCATACGTCCATAGTCGCGGAGAGGCCGCAATCCCGTCGGTGCGAGGCAATGAGTCATGTAGCCCGCCGTCGCCAAGGCTATGGCGGGCAGCCTTCACCCTTCCGGACTAAGGCTGGCTTGCCAGCCGTAGCCCGTCAGGGCGAAGGCTGGTGGAGCCGAGGGGGATCGAACCCCTGACCTCTGCAATGCCATTGCAGCGCTCTCCCAGCTGAGCTACGGCCCCGAACCTTTTCGCGCCCCCGGGAGGGCGTCGCGGCGCCGATTTACGGAAGGGCGGCCCACGGCGCAAGGCTTTGATTGGTTCTTCGATACGCCGGTTCGACGAGCTCACCGGATGATGGGTCGCTAAGGACTTGTCCGGGGGACAAGTCCAGGCCCATCATTCAGGATGAGCGGGGGGAAGCCAGATCACCCGCTCATCCTGAGTAGGGACTGAGCGAAGGCGAAGGCCCGTATCGAAGGACCGCCCTTAAACTTCCTCGTCGTCGTCGCCCGCGCCGGGGACTCCGATGTCGTCGTCGCCGCCGAGATCGACCTCGTCGTCCGGATTCTCCTCGGCATCCTCGTCGATGGCGAGCTCCTCGGCGGCCAGGTCGACGTCCGGCTTGTCGTCGACCTCGACCTCCTTCTTCGGCACGTCGAACGGCAGCGGCTGCTTGGACTTGAGCACCGGCTCCGGATCCCAGGCGATCCCGCAGGCGATGCAGGTCACGGGGTCTTCCTTGCCGAGGTCGTAGAAGCGCGTGCCGCATTTCGGGCAGGTCCGCTTCGTGCCCCATTCAGCCTTCACCATGGGTGAGAAATCTCCGGTCGAAAGATGTGAAAAACGGCCGCGGGCCGCAAGGTCGCCGCGCGCCTTGCCACATGGGTAGGCCGCTGTCAAAAGCCAAGCCCATGCGTGGAGAGGCGGCCCGGCCGGTGCAATTTTCGGCCTCGGCGCCGCTTCGCGGCGAGGCGCGGATACCGGGCGACAAGTCGATCTCGCACCGCGCGCTGATGACCGCGGCGATGGCGCGTGGGCGGAGCCGGATCGCTGGCCTCTCCGAGGGCGCGGACGTTCGATCCACCGCGTCGGCGCTCCGAGCGATGGGCGTCCGAATCGAGCGCGACGGAGCTGGGTGGACGGTCGACGGGGTCGGCACCGGCGGCCTGCTCCAGCCGGAGACGGCACTCGACCTCGGCAACAGCGGCACCTCGGCGCGGCTGCTGATGGGTCTCGTCGCCAGCCATCCGATCGCCGCCGTCTTCACCGGCGACGGCTCGCTATCGGCGCGGCCGATGGCGCGGGTGATCCGGCCCCTCTTCCGGCTCGGCGCCGACATCGCGGCGAGCCCGGGCGGGCGGCTGCCGCTGCTGGTGCGCGGCGCCTGCCCGGCCGTGCCGCTCGAGCACCGGATGGAGGTGGCTTCCGCCCAGGTCAAATCGGCGATCCTGCTTGCCGCCCTCAACACGCCCGGCATGACGAGGGTGATCGAGCCGGTTCCGACCCGCGACCATAGCGAGCGGATGCTCAAGGCGTTCGGGGCCGAGATCGCGGTGGAAGGCGAGCGGATCACCCTGCGCGGCGAGGCCGAGCTTCGGCCGCGCGACGTCGCGGTGCCCGCGGACCCTTCCGCCGCGGCGTTCCCGCTCGTCGCGGCCCTGCTCGTACCGGGATCGGAGGTTCGGACAGAGAATGTCGGCGTCAATCCGGGCCGAGCGGCTCTGTTCGAAGTGCTTCGCGAGATGGGCGCCGATCTGGAATTGTCGAACCGGCGCGAGACGGGGGGCGAAGCGGTGGCCGACCTGGCGGTGCGCGCCTCCCGGCTTCGCGGCGTCGACGTCCCGCCGGAACTCGCGCCGGCGATGATCGACGAATTCCCGATCCTGTTCGTCGCCGCCGCCTTCGCCGAGGGCACGACGCGCACGCGCGGCCTCGGCGAGCTCCGGGTCAAGGAATCGGACCGGCTCGCCGCGATGACGGAAGGGCTGCGGGCGATCGGCGCCCGGGTCGAGGCGCAGGAAGACGGCCTCGCCATCCACGGCAGCGGCGGCGAGCCGCTCGCCGGCGGAGCGACGATCGACCCGCGGCTCGACCACCGGGTCGCGATGGCGTTCGCCGTGGCTGGCCTCCATTGCCGCCGCCCGGTAACGATCGCCGATATGTCCGCCGCCGACACCAGCTTCCCGGGCTTCGCCGCGTTGCTCGAGGGCCTCGCCCGATGATCGTCGCCGTCGACGGCCCGGCGGCGAGCGGCAAGGGCACGATCGCCAAGGCACTCGCCCGCAGATTCCACCTGCCGCACATGGACACCGGCCTCCTCTACCGGGCGGTCGCGCTCAACCTGCTGAGGTGGGACGGCGATCCGGAGAGCGAGTTCGCCGCGGTCCGCGCCTGCGACTTTTCGCAGACGGATTTCGACGATCCGGACCTGCGCACCGAGGCGGTCGGCGGCATCGCCTCGCGAATCTCCGCTTACCCGCTCGTCCGCGAGGCGCTGGTCGACCGCCAGCGCGCCTTCGCGTCCCAGCCCGGCGGCGCGGTGCTCGACGGCCGCGACATCGGCACGGTCATCGCCCCCGAGGCGGAGGTGAAACTGTTCGTCACCGCCACCCCCGAGGTCCGCGCCCGCCGCCGCTTCGAGGAGCTCATCCGCGCCGGCCGCCCGGTCCATTACGACGACGTCCTCGCCGACATCCGCGCCCGCGACGACCGCGACAGCCACCGCGCCGCCGC